>JBIQLF010000054.1:16931-19318 GCA_044464585.1 Thermomicrobia bacterium | reverse complement strand
TACGTGACCGCTCACGTTTGCCTCTTGCCTCTTGCCTCTTGCCGGTCGTTCTTAGACTCCGGACGCTGATTCGCGCACCCAATGTCCGCTGGCGCCGCCTGCTTTTTCCTGCAGACCAATCCGCTCGATGGTCATCCCCCGGTCGACGGCCTTGACCATGTCGTAGATGGTCAAGGCCGCGCCAGACACCGCGGTCAATGCCTCCATCTCGACCCCGGTCTGCCCGCGGGTCTCGACGATCGCCTCGATGCCGATCCCATCCTCCTCGATGTCGAACGCGATCTTGACCTTGGTCAGCATCAACGGATGGCACATGGGAATCAGCTCGGCCGTCTTCTTGGCGGCCATGATGCCAGCCACCTGAGCCACCGCCAGCACATCCCCTTTGGCCGCCCGCCCCTCGCGAATGAGTACCACGGTATCCGGTCGCATGCGGATGAATCCGGTCGCGACGGCGCGGCGAGCGGTGATCTCCTTCCCGCCGACGTCGACCATGTGGGCCCGCCCCGATTCGTCGAAATGAGTAAGTTCGTTCGTCATAGCGTGCTTCCGACCCAGAATCCCGCGTCCGCTGTCGGGCGCGTGTGACCTCGATGGGTTCGCGGAACCGAACGGACCCGCGTTGGTCTCTGGACTCCAGCTTCTACCAGGTCAATCCGAATTGTTCGTGCAGATTGGCAACCGACCGTTTGGCGGCGGCCAGGCAGCCGGCATAGTCGGGCCAGCCTTTGTCATCGAATTCCACTTCGGCGCTGATCGGTCCCTCGTATCCAGCGGCATTCACCTTGGCCAGCAATGCGGCCATATCGAGCTCGCCGTCACCCGGGGGCGGAAAATTGAAAACGCCTTCTCCGCCGATCTTGTCCTTGAAATGAAAATGAACCAATTGCGGAAGCGCATAGTCGATATCCTCGATCGGATCGGCGCCGGTGTAATAGACGACATTACCCGGATCGTAGTTGAATCCGAGCACGCCCGGCCGGTCGATACGCGCCAGAATATCGATTCCGATCCTGGCGGTCGGCAGCATATTGCTGTCGGTTTCCATCCCGATCTTCAACCCCTTGCTGGCCGCCTTGTCGCAAAGCTCCGCCACATTGGCAAAATACGCGTCGCGTTCCTCATCGCTCTTGGCGTCGCCGGTGAAGGTGTTCACGATCGACATGCCGAGAAACTCGGCAATATCGATCACCCGGCCGAACCGGTCCTTACCCTCGCTGGTCTGGAGCTGGGTATGCCCGGAGATGCTGACCGGATTCAGGCCGAGATCGTTCAGCTTGACCTGAATGCGGTTCAGCTCGGCATCGGAGACGGTATCGGGGTCGATGTGTTCGAACCAGCCCTTGACCGCGCCGATCTCGCAATGACGGTATCCGGCCTCCGCCAGACCCTCCAGTGCCTGATCGATGGACATCGGCGCGAAGACGATGGTCGAACCCAGAATCAGATTGTTTGGCATCAGTCGACTCCATTGGCGCCCTGCTCGACTTCGAGCAGGAAATTGCCCAACGATTGGTTGAATAGCTCGGTTTGCTCCCAGAAAAGCCCGTGTCCCGCTTCCGGGATGGTGGTCAGGGTCGCCCCAGGGATGGCGTTGGCAATATCGATCGAATAACGCAGCGGGGTGTAGATATCTTCTTCACCCACGATCACATGCGCGGGGGCCGAAATCGACGGTAACCGTTCGAGCACATCGTGCGCTTTGAACGCGGCCGACTGGCGCAGATAGCATTCCAGCGATTGCGGAAAGGGCATCTCCTCGCTTTCTTTCAGCAGCGCCGGAAGCGGGTTCGGATCGGCATTGAAAAAGCGCTCCGTGAAAACCCACAGCCAGGTGGTGCGATCCCAGGCCACTCGTCCCTGCGTTTCGAAGACCTGATCCCATTGGGTCATCACTTCGACCATCCAGGGATCGCTCTTCGGCCACGAGCAGACGATCGTGGCGCTGCGGGTGCGTTCCGGGTAGTTCACCGCGAATTCCTGCGTGATTGCCCCGCCCATCGATGCACCGGCGATATGCGCCGATTGCCAGCCGATCGCGTCCATCAACCCGGCCAGATCGTCTGCGAACTGCTTCATCTTGTACGGCTTCGGATCGACGCCGCCCCCGGTCTCGCCAACATCGCGGTTGTCGAAGGTGAGCACGCTGAAATACCGCGAAAGCGCCGGAACCTGCAATGCCCATCCGGCCCGCGGCGCGCCGATGCCATTGATCATGGCAACCGGCGGTCCCGAACCCGTTATGTCGTAGGCGATTTCGAGATCTCCAACCTGAGCGTTCGGCATCCACTCGTCCTCATGCTGATCGTGCTTCGCGTTCGCGGCATGATAGCCCAGCGACCATCCTTCCGCGTGACCCCAGCCAAGATGCCTTGTTTCCTCGCAGG
>JBIQLF010000054.1:9831-16831 GCA_044464585.1 Thermomicrobia bacterium | reverse complement strand
CCCAGCGACCATCCTTCCGCGTGACCCCAGCCAAGATGCCTTGTTTCCTCGCAGGTCGAAACGAGCTGGAGTGGCGAGACCGGGATGGGACCGCCAACAGAAATCCCGGTTACGCACGACGGCATCGATTTCGGCGATCTGGTGATCCTGCCTGCAGATTCAGCAAATGGCTGCTCACTGTGGCAGGTACAGACACCGCTCGGTACCGGTTGGGCGGCTGGCGCCTATCTGGACGTAGCCTGGATTGCGGCCAGTCGCCGCAGTACGCGAATCGAACCGAACCGAAATACCCGCGAACGTACGCGGGCATTTCGGTTGCGAACCGTTCGCTCGCATGGTAGGCTGAGCGCACCCCGCTGTGACAACTCGACACATCTGCAACGACCGGATAGTACCGGTCTGGGGGGAGCAGATGAACCTTGCCCGTTCGACCGCGCTCGTTCCGAATCCAGCTTGCCGCACCGGTGGCATCTTCGCCCCGGCGTCGCCCGAGATCAGCCGCCGGGTCGTGCTGAAGGCGAGCGCGCTGCTTGCTTCCCTGGCAACCGGCCTCTTTTTCGGGGATCGCCCCTCGATCCCGCATGTCGCGGCTCAGGCATCGCCGCCGGTATCGTCGTTCGATTGGGTCGAGACCGAGCATATCGATCCCGCTCTGCTCGGCGCCGGAATCGCATTCGAGGCCAGAGCGCCATTTCCCTTCAGTTCGGTCGGTGCAAATTGGCCCGTGGAGACCGGCGACGCGCCTGTGATCCTGATCGAGCTCTCCGAGGACGGCGAGCAGTATTCCAGCATCTTCTCGATCGGCGCTTCGGCCGAATCGGGTCCGGGCGATCCAGTCGATCGGATCTATTCGTCGCTCGTTTGCGCGCAGGGTGGACTCTCGATCCGGTATCGAACCATCGACAACGATGGCAATCCGATCGCGGTTCCCGGCTTGACCTTCACCTTCATCGATAGCAGTGCCGGACCGTCCGTAGACGACTTTCCCCGTTCCATTTCGGCCAAAGCAGCCTACGATGTCTCCATGCCGCCCGCCTTCCTCACCCGCGCCGATTGGGGAGCAGACGAATCGTACCGGTTCGAAGAAGACGGGGAATGGTGGATCCGGGAATATCAGACCGTCGAACACGCAATCGTTCACCATTCCGAAACCCCGAATTCCCAGGATCCCCTCGAAGCGATTCGCTCGATCTACTACTACCACGCTGTCACCCGCGGCTGGCATGACATTGGCTACAACTATCTGGTCGACAAATACGGCAACATCTATGAGGGTCGGGCCGGGGGACGCAATGTCGTCGGCGGCCATGCCTATGAATATGCCCACGGGTCGACCGGTATCTGCTTCATTGGCGAGTTCTTCGATGATGAGGTGACCGAGGAAGCCTTGGCCGCGATGATCGCGATCCTGGCGTGGACATGCCGCGATCTCGATCCGCTCGGTTCGAGCGATTTCCATTCGCAAATCGGGCTCCCAACGATCTGCGCCCACCGCGATGTGAATATCGCCACCTGCCCCGGCGACAAGGCCTACGCCGAATTGCCGATTTTGCGCGATCTGGTGGCGCAGACGTTGGCGAACATGCCGGATGGACCGCTCGCCGATCTGGTGGTGGGGGATCAGGTGCGGTCGTATACGTCCGGGCCGATGCGTACCGAAGCAGGGTTCGACGCGCCGCAAGCATTTGCACTCGGCGAGTACATGACCGGCGTGGTCACGAACGGTCCGGTTCTTGCGGACGGCATACCGTGGTACCGCATCGCCACCGATCCTGGACAGGGGTGGATCGAAGCCGCGGCGCTTTTCCGCGACCCACCTGTCGACGGGCCGAGCGGGATCTTCGGCCGGGATGACATGGTGGAGCTTGCCAGCGACGCCAATCTGCGCCGCATTCCTGGAGTGCGCGCCGATATTCTCGAGCATGCCCCACGAGGAACTGCCGGTCTGGTCGTCGCCGGCCCGGAAGACGCCGACGGTTATCGCTGGTATCGCATCATGACCAGCGAACGGTTCGCCTGGGTCGCCAGTAGCTTCCTGAGCTGGTCCGATCAGCCGATTCCCGAGCGTCCCGTTCCCACCACCGATCTCGCGGTGGGCGATACCGTGGTCGTGGCGGACGGTCCCTTGCAGATGCATCGCACCCCCGGCATTGGCGACGACACGATCGGGATCATCGACACGGGCACGGTGGGCACGCTCATCACCGGACCAGAAATCAGCGACGGCCAGCTCTGGTTCGAGTTGCGAACCGCCATCTCGACCGGGTGGGTTGCCGCGTCCTATCTGGAATGGACCGATGCAGCCGTGCCGGAGACCTTTGCGGCAGGGGATACGGTCTTCGTGTCCGATGGGCCACTCAACCTGCGTCAGGTTGCCGATGACGGCGCCGCCGTGCTCGCGGAGCTGGAGACGGGCGACACCGGCACCATCGTGGACGGCCCGGTCTCCTGGGCCAGCTACACCTGGTACGAGATCGAAACCGCACGGGGCACCGGTTGGGTCGTGGGGGCGTATCTGTCGCCGGAGTGAGTCAGGGTTCGCTAGACTGCCGTATCGAACCGACACCGGAGTCCTGGGCCCGGAGTATCGAGAACGAGACGGAGCAGCCGAACATGACCGATCACTTGCAGCGAGTCATCGATGCCATCGACCAGCGCGCGGATGAAATCGTCGCGTTTGCCGGAGAGTTCATCCGGCAACCGTCGGTCAATCCCGATCTGGAGCCAAACGACGATGCCGAGCGCCCAGCGCAGGAATGGCTGCGCGACCAATTGGACGCGACTGACGGCTACGAGATCGACTTCTACGAGGTCGCAACCAATCGGCCGAATGTCGTCGCCACCCGCAAGGGAACCGGTGGCGGTCGCTCGCTGATCTGGGCGGCGCATACCGACGTCGTTCCGGTGACACCCGAGCAACGGGCAGTCTGGGTCGGGTCCGGACCGTTCTCCGGGGAAGTGATCGACGGCAAGCTCTATGGGCGCGGTGCTTCGGACATGAAGGGCGCGATTGCCGCCTACGTGATGGCTGCCAGGATTCTGAAAGACGAAGGAGTCGAACTCCAGGGCGATCTGATCCTGGCGCAATCGCCCGGCGAAGAAGCCGGACGCCGCGATATCGGATGCAACACCGTACTGGAACGGGGGCACAGAGCCGATTTCGCCATCTTCCCCGAACCGTCGAACTTCTCGATCTATCCGACCATCAAGGGCGAGCTCTATTTCAAGCTGACCGTCCCCGGCAAATCGACCCATATCTGCAACCGGCATCTGGTGGCGCAGCCGTTGCCGCATGGAGTCGAACGGCCAGGCATTTCCGCGATCGACAATATGCTCAAATACCAGCTGGCGATATTGGAGCTGGAAAAGCAGTGGAATCTCTGGCGTTCGAATGAGCATGTACCCCCCGGCGGTATGTTCATCAACATCAATACGATGCAGGCGGGGACCTCGTTGACCTCGGTGCCCGACAGCGCCGAAGCAACCGGCTCGCTTCTCTTCAATCCCGATCTAACCGCCGCCGAAGTCGAAGACGAAATCCGGGCCACGCTCGACCGGGTCACCCAGAGCGATTACTGGTTGCGAGATCATCCGCCAGTACTCGATCTGCCGCTCGATTCGGAGAGCACCGCCCCGTGGGTCAAGGAACCGGTCGATCTCGCGCACGATCATCCCGCGGTTGGGGTCATCCGGAATGCGCACCAGAAGGTGACCGGCGCGACCCCCGATGTCACGATCTCCCCATTCGTCTGCGATGCCAATTTCTGGTTCCCGCTGGGACAGCCATGCCTGGTCTACGGCGTCGGCGACCCCTCCTGGGGTATCCATGGCGCGAACGAGCATCTCCCCGTCGCCGATCTGATCCAGGCAACCAAGACCTTCGCTGCCGTCACGATGGATTGGTGCGGGGTGGCAGCCTGAGACACTGATGGATCCCGGCCGCGCGGACCGGTGATCGACACACTCGAAGGAGAAGCTGTTCGCGGCTTCGAACCAGCATCGACGTCCCGGCGTCGTGCCGGACGCCACTGACCGGATTCGATCGACGGTCGGACCGGAGCGTCCGGCACGACGGCTGTTCGCGCCATTCCGAATGGCGCTCCGCCGGGAATTCCCCGGTTGCGCCCGCAATCTGGCGTCGAAACCTCTCCGTTTTTCTGCAGAGAATGATAGCGGGACTATCCTTTTTCACGTATCCAGCATGGAGGTATGCTCGATGCGGAATTCTCCCAGGCTCCCACTCATCGCTCTGTATCTGGCGGTTGCGATCGCGATCGTGCTCCTCCTGCTCACCCGCAATGAGCAACGTATTCCCCTCACCTCGATCGAGCTGGGACTCGTCGCCGCCATCGTGGCGCTCACCGCCTATGGGTTGCAGGGGCTGCTCTCGGTCGTTCTGGAAGGGGTCGAGCTGGTTCCCGGCCGGCGGCGTCCCCGACTGACCGAACCGCTCAGTATCGCGATCGTTTTGTTCTCGATCGCGCTTTTTGCGATTGCGGTCGCGCTCGGTTGGGGAATCATGAACGGATGGGCCGAACGCAGATTGGGAGTGCTCGCCGGGGCCGGCTCCCTGATCCTCGCGTTGCTGCTGATGTTCTACAAAGAGGCATTTCTCGGCGCCGAGGCGTGCTTCGACGATCGGAATGATGGCGTGCCATGGTGAACCGACCAACTCGTGCCGATACATTCATCGAACCCAGAACGGGTCGTCGCCGCTTTTTGAAATGGCTGATCCGAGTCGCGTATGTGGCGTTCGCGCTTGCATTCGCGCTGCCGGCCCTCGCGCTCAAGACACTGACGCGCGTTGCCCAGGGAGTCGCATCCGGCGATCGGCTGGTCTATGCAACCGGCGGCAGGGCCGGCGATCCCATTTCGGTTTCGGATCTTCCGCCGGGAACAGCCGTTCATGCCTTTCCCGAGGGAAAGAGCAATAATCCGAACGCCCTGATCGAGCTCGTCCATCTCCCGGAAACCGCCGATTCGGCGGTGGTCGCCTACAGCGCCATCTGCACCCATCTCGGTTGCACGGTTTCCGATCGGTTGAATGGCCAGGGCGATATTCCTTGCCCCTGTCATGGCAGCATCTTCGACCCCGCTCACGGCGCCGCCGTTGTCAGGGGTCCGGCAGCACGGCCATTGCCGGGGCTGCCGGTCATCGTCCAATCCGACGGCACCGTGACCGCATCTGGAACATTCGACGCTCCGATCGGCCCACAGTGACCCCGCGGGGTTAGGCAATCGAGTCTGAAATGTCCGAAACCGCCCACGAACCACAAAGCGAATTCGAGAACACCCTCCACGAAACGACGGACTGGGTCGATCACCGGCTGGATATCGGAGCGCTCTACCGCAAATATGGCCGCAAGGTGTTTCCGGTCCACTCGACGTTCTTTTTTGGCGAAATGGCGCTCTTCTCGTTCGTCATTCTCGTCATCACCGGCGCCTATCTGGCCTTCATGTATGTGCCCTCGAATGTCGATGTAACGGTCGGCGGGCAGACTGTGCCGGAAGCGTATGCAAGCGCCCGCCTGATCGAAACGACGCCCGTCGCCAGTCTCTTCCGGAATGTGCACCACTGGGCCGCCCATGTGATGATCGCGTCGATCATCCTGCACATGCTGCGGATCTTCCTGAGCGGCACCTACCGCAAACCGAGAGAATTGAACTGGATCATCGGGCTGGTGCTGCTGATCCTCACGCTCGGCGCGGCATTCTACGGATATGGGTTGCCGTACGATGCCTTTGCCGTTACCGCCACTGGCATCGGCTACGAGATCGCCCGTTCGATTCCGTGGGTCGGCAATGTGGTATCCGAAATCCTCTTCGGCGGCACATTCCCCACCCTCGGCAGTCTCTCCCGCATGTTCGCGCTGCATGTCTTCGTGATTCCGCTGGCCATCATGGGCGTCGTCGGACTCCACCTCCTGATCATCGTGAAGCAGAAGCACTCGCAGCCCGGCTACGCGCGCCGTCTCGCGGAACCGGGCAAAGTGCTTGGTGTACCGTTCTGGCCCTACCAGGCGCTACTCGGAGTCCAGCTCATTCTGATCGTCTTCGGTCTGCTCAGTCTTTTGGCCGCCTTCGTACCGCCGCATCCGTTGACGGCGTTCGGCCCGCCGGTACCGCAAACACCGGAGGTCAAACCCGACTGGTATCTGATCTGGATCTACGGGATGTTGCGGATCATTCCGGCTCGCGTGTCGTTTTCGCTGCTCGGCACGACCGTTGCCCAAACATTCATCGGCGGATTGGTTTTCCCGGCGGTCTTCTTCGGTCTGTTGTTTGCGGTTCCGTTCGTCGACCGTAGCAATCACCACGTCCAAGGCACGTATCAATACCTGCAGCCATTGCGCCAATCGAAAACCCGGGTGGCGATTGCGGTCGCCGGGATCGTCTTTCTCCTCTCCCTCTGCCTGGCTGCCTATTACGACAAATTCGATCTGTCGCTGGTCGAGATTTGGGCCATCGTGGTGTTGGCGCCGATCATCAGCGCGGCAATTGCGTACCTGCTCGTCCGCCGTCGCGAACCGGCGCAGCTCTTCGATCCCCGTTCGCCGGACATTCAGGCCAGAAGCAGAACAACGAGCAGTGCATCCGAAGCGCCGGTGAACGAATGGGAGGCGGCCCAAATCTTCGCGGAATTCCCCATCGTCGCCCAGCGCGGTGAACGCGCCCTCGATGAGGTCGTCACCTCATTGCATACCCTGGGCGGCCTGGCGTCCCGAGTGCGACAGACAGACGATCCGGAGCAGCTCATCGCGGTGCTGGATCACCTGGAGCGGGTGCGACTCGGTCTGGGCGAATCGAGCCAGGAGCTCATCACAGCGATCCGCACCGAAGAAGACCTGGACCGGAATTTCGATCACTAGTGCGGTTCGTACACGAAGGGCTCCCTCGCCAACACCGGCATCCCAAGCGCAGTCGAAGGATCTCCGCGCCGCAGCACGCGCTCCAAGGTCATGGAGCGTCGAGGCTGCAGGGAGGTCGTTTCGCAGCCGCT
>JBIQLF010000054.1:0-9731 GCA_044464585.1 Thermomicrobia bacterium | reverse complement strand
CGCGCTCCAAGGTCATGGAGCGTCGAGGCTGCAGGGAGGTCGTTTCGCAGCCGCTCGAGCGAAGCGTCCGAATCGACGTGGCACAACGCCAGTTCGCGTCGATCCGGTCTATGCGTTTCCTTCAGCCGCTGCCGGTCGCACGGCCTGCGCCGCGGGCGCCGGGGCGCGCCGGTGCGGGTTGGCCGCCCAAACCTGATGCAGGAAGGTGAGCACGAATCCGACGATGACCAGCGCGGTCGCCTGGTGCGTCACCGCGATTCCAGTTTTGACATGTGTCAGCAATGTCGTTATGCCCAGGCTGTATTGGAGCAGAACGAGGACCATGAATCCGAGACCCCATCGCTGGAATCGCTCGAGATTCGGATCGCGCCGCATCCTGAGGAACAACCCGATCGTGCCGATGAGCAGGACGGTTCCCACCACTCGATGCACCCACTGCACGGTAGCCAGGTTTTCCACCAGATTGATCAGCAACGGATCCTGCGACCAGCCGTTCGGCGGCAGCAGACTGCCGTTCATCAGTGGAAACGTATTGAGAATGAACCCGGCATTCAATCCGGCCACGAACGCGCCCCAGAGAATCTGCACGATCAGAATGATCCCGAGCACGAGCAGCCAGCGCAGCAGCCAGGTCCGGGAGCCTGCGGCGATCGGTCGCCAGGGACGCGCCATGAGGTCGTTGACGAACCAGATGCAGCACCCGAAGATCGTCATTGCCAGCAGAAGATGCGCGGCCAGCCGGTAGTGACTGACGTCGGGCCGGTCCACCAGCCCGCTCTTGACCATGTACCAGCCCATCAGCCCCTGCAAACCGCCGAGCACGAAGAGCAAGAGCACCCGTTTCAGCAACGGCCGGTTGAAATACCCGCGAATCAGAAACCAGATGAACGGCACGAGAAAGACGATCCCGATCAGGCGGCCGATCGTCCGGTGCAGAAACTCCCAGAAATAGATGAACTTGAAATCCGACAGCGTCATATCCGGACGCAGCTTGATGTATTCCGGATATTGCTGATAGCGCGCGAATGCCTCGTGCCACTGGGCATCGGTGATCGGGGGAATCGAGCCGACGATCGGCGCCCAGTCGACGATCGAAAGACCCGATTCGGTCAGACGAGTAATCCCGCCGATGACCAGCGTGAAGGCCGTGAGCGCGGCTCCAAGCCAGAGCCAGATACGAAGATCCCGGCGGCGATTTGCCGGAATCTCCTCGACCCATCCGGGAACGCCAGACGCCGCGGGGCGCAACGCCTCCGGCATCGAATCACCAATCTGTAGCTGTGTTGCCAACTCGCCGTGCTCCATTCGCCGCGCCGCGCGCCGTCCGATCGACGCGGGCTGCCGCGGCAAAGACTACCGCACCAGCCCAATCATCGATTGCCGAGACGAATAACCGGGTTGGTCAATGTGCCGATGCCGTCGATGGTGATCGAAACCTCATCGCCGCCTTCGAGCGTGAAATCCGACGGCGGCACGATGCCGGTGCCGGTCATGAGCACGGCGCCGTGGAAGTGCGTGTTGTCGAGATAGAGATAATGGACCAGATCGTCGAAGGTGCGATGCAACTGGTCGGTGTTGGTCGAACCCTGGAATGCGACCTCGCCATTCCGGCGGATCGTCAACTCGATCGGCAGTTCATTCGGGTTTTCGATGTCGGAATCGAGCGCGATCACCGGACCAAGCGCGGCCGCCTTGTCGTAGACCTTGGCCTGTGGCAGATAGAGGGGATTCTCGCCTTCGATGCTGCGCGACGAGACATCGTTGCCGATCGTATAGCCAACGATCTCGCCGGCGCTGTTGATCACCAGCGCGCATTCCGGTTCGGGCACATCCCAGGTGCTATCGCCGCGCACGGCGATTTCCCCGCCCGGACCAGCGACCCGGAAACGCATGCCCTTGAAAAACAACTCCGGCCGGTCGGCTTCGTAGACCCGGTCGTACACGCTCTTTTCCTGCGATTCTTCCATGCGCGCATCGCGGCTGCGCTTGTAGGTCACGCCCGCGCACCAGACCTCCTGCCAGTCGATCGGAGCTTTCAGCACCACATCGCCGAGCGGGGTGCGCTGGCCGCTTTCCCGCACCTCGACGAGGGCGGTCTCCAGATCGGCTTTGGATAACCGCAGCGCGACCCCCAATGCCGATGGCCCGCCAGCAGCCTCGATGTCGATGACCTGATCGCCATCGATGAGCCCGAAAAAGAGCTTCTCGTCCGCCCCCGTCTGATAGATGCAAAGTGGCAAAATTGTTCTCCTTCTCTTTTTCCGTGAATCGGTGACGTTCTCGACCAGACCATCCGGGAGAGCATCCCCGGGCTACCGCAACGGACCCCTCCGCGGTTGGATGACGCGAAGAGCACCCGCCTTCGCCAACCGCCATCGCTTTGCGACCGCGTGCTCCCATCCACCCAAAACCCAAGACTCAGGACCCAAGCCCCAAGACTCAAGGCCCAAGACTCAGGACCCAAGACTCAAGACTTCTCCCGGAGCTGCTCGATACGCGCCGCCACCAGTTCGGCGATATGCGCAACCTTGATCGAGCTACCCTCGACATCGGCTCCGCCGCGCAGGTGCATGATGCACCCCTGATTGTCGGTGACGACCACCGGTGCGTCCGTCGCCTCGGCATTGCCGAGTTTGCGTTTCATCAGCCGTTCGGCGATGTCCGGATAGTCGAAGCTGAATGTACCCCCGAATCCGCAGCAGGTGCGATTCCCTTCCAGCTCGCGCACCTGGCACCCGAGCAGATCGACCAGGATCTCGCGCGGTTCGTCGTGGAGTCCGAGCGCGTTCAATCCCTGGCAGGAATCGTGATAGGTGACGACCGGAGCGACCGCATCCGAGGCCAGTGTGCCTGCCGGGATTTTCGCTTCGTTCACGAGGAACGAGGTGAAGTCCATCGTTTTGCTCGCCAGCGCTTCGGCCCGCGCTTGCCAACCGAGCTCATGCCGGAAGATATGGAGATAGTCCTGCGTGATCATCGCCACACAGCTGGCGCTGCCAGAAACGATATAGTCGGCTTCGGTGCGACAGAGCGCTCGCTCGAGCGCCTCGATGGTGTGCCGGGCCATCTTCTTCGCGGTTTCGTCATCCCCCATATTGCTGGCGGGCAACCCGCAGCAATTGAGCCCGCCCGGATAGACGAGCCGCACTCCCAGCGCGCGCATCGTCTGGACGATCGCCATCCCCTGTTCGGGATAGAGCCGGTCGGTCATGCAACCGGGGAAGATAGCCACCGTCTTCCCCGCCACCGCGCTCGGGATCAGCGGTGGCCGCGCGGCCTCGCTGGAACCCGACGGCACCAGATCCTGCATCGGTCTCGGAGCCGGAACGGGCAGACTGCGCCAGCGCGTCTGCGAGTTGAGGATCGGCATCTTGCGCAGCCGGATGAGCCCCTTCCGGGCAACCGGTCCGGAGAACCGTCCCCCCATGCGGGTGACGGCATCGAATGCCCACGGGCGCGAATAGACATCGAGAACCGCAACCTTCTTGGGATTCATCCCATCGGCTTTGGCGACCATCTTGCGCACATCGAGAATCTGCTGCGGCAGCGGAATCCCGGACGGACAAACGGTTTCGCAGGCATTGCAGGAAAGACAGAGCGACTGCGCCTTGGCGATCGACGCCAATCCATGATGGAATCCGGAAACGACCAATCCGATCGGCCCGGTGTAGATATGCCCGAAAACATGACCGCCGACTTCGCCATAGGGCGGGCAGACATTGGAACAGGCGCCGCAACGAATGCAGTGCAGCGCCTCTACGAACTCGGACATCCCGCGCATCATGCGACGGCCATTGTCGACCAGGATGATGTGCATTTCGTGTCCGGGCGTGGGTCCGGTCATGAAGGTCGTATAGACCGTCATCCGCTGTCCGGTCGCACTCCGGCCGAGCAGGCGCAGTTGGGTCATGGCATCGTCGAAGGTGGGAACCAGCTTCTCGATTCCGGCCAGCACGATCTGCACCGGCGGAATCGATCCGGACAAGCGCCCGTTGCCTTCGTTGGTCACGATCATGACCGTACCGGATTCGGCAATGAGCGCATTCGCTCCGGTCATCCCGACCCCCGCTTCGAAGAAGGCAGGCCGGATTTCGTTGCGAATCGCGCGGACCTGCTGCGGAATATCCTCCAGCGAGATCGGTTCGTCGGGGGCGAGCACGCGATTCAGCAACTGCCCAACCTGCTGGCGCCCCAGATGCAACGCCGGCCCGACGATATGGCTCGGCCGCTCATGGCCTTTCTGCACGATCCATTCGCCGGCGTCGGTTTCGACCACGTCGATGCCGAAGGGTTCGAGCGCATGGTTGAGCTCGATCTCCTCGCTGACCATCGACTTGCCCTTGACGATCAGATCGACACCCCGCTCCTCACAAATCTGGCGAACCAGATTCACGGCATCGGCAGCCGTGGCGGCGGTATGCACCTGGGTCCCAGCGCGCTCGGCTTGCCGGGTGAACTGCGCCAGGAAATCGTCCAGCTCATCGGTGACGTGGGTTTTGATCGCCTTGAACTTGACCCGCATCCGCTCGAAATCGATCTCTTCGAGCGACCGATCCCGGTTGCCGCGCCAGTTCTTCTGGTAGGCGCCGATATTGCGAGCCAGCACGGGGTTGTGCATTGCCTTCTCGTAGCGTTCGTGGAAGGCAATGGCGTCGTCGATCTCTTCGATGCGTTGGTCGAGAGCGGGGTGGGTCATCCGAATAATTCATCCACGAAGAGCACGGCGACCTTGCCCGGTCCCTGCACTCCAACGGTCAGTGACATTTCGATATCGGCGGTGCGGCTCGGTCCGGTCACCAGCGAGGCATAGGCGCCATTCGGCCGTAATGCCAACCGGCGCAACACGGCGCCGGCTTCGTCCAAACCCGGCAGCAAGGTCTCGGTATGCACGATTTGCACACAGGTGAGCGTAAGCATGCCAACCGCGCGGTCGGCCAGCGTGGATTCCGCCAGCAGCACGCTACCGGTTTCGGCGACGGCATGCATACCGAGCACGAATCCGACCGGCACATCGAGCGCCGATTCCGGGGTGGTGACTTCTTCGATGTCGATGCCGCGTTTGCGAACGGCGCCAATCAGCTCCGGCGCCGTGCTGCGCAGCTCACCCGAAATCATCGCGCTGCTCTGTCCGGCGTCCCGCACGATGCGTTCGAGATAATCGGCCGCTTCGGCAATCCCGGGGGCGCGGACGACCTCCACACCGAGCGGCGCTATCCGCTCGGTAAAGGCATCGATCATGGCGCTGGTGCGCTTCGATTCGGCAGAAGAAACAACGGTGGCCATTGCGCGGGGTGTCCTCCCCGGACTAGAGCATACCGCCGATGATCCAGGGGTTGAATTCCTCCTGCCCCACGCCGGCTTCTTCGCTCTTCGACTGTTCGCCCGAAGCGACAGCCAGAATCTTCTCGAAGATCTCCTCACCCATTTGGTCGAGCGTCAGCCCGTCGAGCACCCGGCCGGCGTTGATGTCCATATCCGGTTCCTGGTTCGCATAGAGCGTGCTATTGGTGGCGATCTTGATACTGGGCGCCGACTTGCAACCGAACGCCGAGCCGCGGCCGGTCGTGAAAACGACGATATTGCAACCGCCAGCGACCTGACCCGTCACACAAACGGGATCGTAGCCGGGGCTGTCCATATGAACGAATCCGCGCTCGGTGACCTTCTCGCCATATTCGACGACCTGGTTGAGCGGAGTCGAACCGGCCTTGGCCGCCGCGCCGAGCGATTTTTCATAGATATTGGTCAAACCACCCAGCTTGTTGCCGGGGGCCGGATTGTTGTCGATGCTGCCGCCATGCGCGGCGGTGTAGTCCTCCCACCAGTGGATGCGGTCGATCAGCTTCTGGCCGACCTCGGGTGTCCTGGCGCGCCGGGTGAGCAGATGCTCGGCTCCATAGACCTCGGTCGTTTCGCCGAGCACGACGGTGCCCCCTTGTTTGACGATGATATCGGCGGCCTTGCCGAGTCCCGGATTGGCGGTCACGCCCGACCACGCATCCGAGCCACCGCATTGAAGCGCCACGACCAGCTCGGACGCTGGAATCTCCTCGCGAACATATTTGTTTGCTTCGGGCAGGAGCTTCTTGACCGCTTCGACGCCAGCTTCGACCGTCTTCTTGAATCCACCATCCTGCTGAATCGTGAGCACCAGCGGTGCGTCGTCCTGCATCGGGGTCGCTTCGATCATATCGATCGGCTGATTGACCTCGCACCCGAGCGAAAGCACCACATACCCTGCCACATTCGGATGGTGAACCGTCCCGGCCAGCGTGCGCTGGAGAACGAAGAGATCGTGCGAGCCGATATGCGCGCCACAACCGCCCTTGTGCGGCAAGGCGATGACCCCATCGACATTCGGGTAATCATCAAGCGCGCCCGGCATTCGGAAGTAGTCCGCGATCCGAACCGTCGCCGAAGACGAGCAGTTGACCGATGCCAGGATCGCCACATAGTTGCGGGTGCCGACCCGGCCATCTGGCCGCCGGTATCCCATGAAGGTACGCCGCTCGGATTCCGGGATCAGCTCGACCGGCTGGTAGTTCTCGGAAAAGTGGTAATCGAGATGCAGTTCCTTGATCCCCAGATTCTGGGTATGGACATGTTGCCCGGCTTTGATCTCCTGGGTAGCGAATCCAATGATCTGGCCGTATTTGTGGACCGTGCCATCGTACGGAATGTCGACCAAAGCGATCTTGTGTCCGACCGGGATCATCTGGCTCACGCGAACGGCCGGCCCATTCGGCAGAATCAACTGGGTGCCAGGAAGCAGGGATTGCTTGGCGACCGCGACTTCATCGTTGGGATGAAGCAGGACCGCGACCGATGCCAGCTCGACCGGGTCTTTGGGAGCCTTGGCAAGGCTAATGGAATCGGCTTGCAGCGATGTGGAGCTCATCTGTTTTCTCCGAACGGGACGCACTCGGCCAGCGGTCCCAGGCGAGGGGTTGTTGATGTGTCAAGTATGACAGACTCGCGGCCCGGGCCGCCTCCCAAGCCGCGCTGCCTTCGCGCACGGGCGTCACCGTTCGCGTCGATTCAGAATGACCGGGTTATTCGTGCGGTGCGCGAGAGCTGACCGCCAGGCGGTTCCAGACATTGATCGCGCAGATCACACCGGTCAGCTCCGCCACTTCCTTTTCACTGAAGACCTCGCGGACCGCCTCGTAATCCTCGTCGGGCACACCAGTCTCGGCCACCAGGGTCACACTCTCGGTCCAGGCCAGCGCCGCCCGTTCGCGGTCGCTGTAGAGCCACGACTCCTCCCAGACGGTCAGGAGATAGAGCTTGCGCGGATCGACCCCGTCGTGAAGCGCTTCGTCGGTGTGCATATTGGTGCAAAACGCGCAATGGTTGAGCTGCGAGGCGCGCAACTTCATCAGGTGGATCAGGCTTTTTTCGATGCTGGAATTCTGCGCCGCCTGTTCGAGTCCGATCATGGCTTTGTAGAAGCCGGGGATCTGGTCGTGCATATTCAATCGTTGTGTCAATGGAGTTCCTTTCATCGTAATGCAATGAGCATCACAACGAGACAGCGATGCCATCTGACCGCTGCCTTCGACCGGCATCAGTGGCGCGGTGGGTCCTCCGGGAGGTCCGCGCACCACGAACAGCACATCGGGCGGTCACGCCTCGATATGCTGTCTCCGACGCGATCGTCCTCGGCTTCCAATGCATCGTAACGGGGATCGGCGGAACATGTCTTTGTTCTACCGCAAAGAAAAACGAGCTACGGCCGTCGCCAAAAAAACAAGCAGCTCGTGCGGGCCCCCAGCGCATGCGTCTCTCACCCCCCTGAAGCCGGCGAAGCATTGAAACACCACGACGCGATTTTCCGGTCCCGCTCGGTGAAGTGAAAGATCTCGAGCACAACCTCATGAGAGCGTTGCCGGCCTTCCTCCTCCCCCTCCCAACGACGCCAGCCCTCCACTCCGGCCCCATTACAGCACGCGGTAGCGATTCCAGACCTCACCCAGCAGCACGCCCTCCCGCAGATCGTCGCGCGCGCGATCTTCGGTTGCCACTTTTTCGAACGCCCTGGCGACACACTCCTCGGCAACCGCGGAGGGAATGACGGCGATGCCGTCGATCTCGGCAAAGACGATATCGCCGGGGTAGACCTTCACCCCACCGCAGACGACCGGACAATCGAAATCGATGCATTGTGTTCGCCCCGCGGCATCGAACGGTCGCGCTCCGGTCGAAAACACCGGAAAGCCTAATTCCAGGATCTTGCGCGTATCGCGATGATAGCCATCCAGCACCATCCCCCGCGCGCCGCGGCCGAGCGCCGCATTGGAAAAGAGCTCGCCCCAGTACGCAGCGGATGCCAGACCGCTGGTGGCAACCACCCCCACATTTCCCGGTTGCAGCGCATCGATGGCGGCAATGATCTTCGTATACGGTTCGGCTTTCATTTCATAGATCGGCGCCATCAGGATCGTATGCGCGGATCCGACCAGCACTCGCCGGTCGAGCGGATCGATCGGCTGGATATTCCCTTCCAGCACCTGATCGCGAAATCCCAGGGAATCGAGAATGTCCGAGATGACGGCGACAGAGAGCTCGCTCGCCATTCGATCGAACAACGCATGGCGTTCGGGGGTGGTCATATGGCACTTCCTCTGGTAGGTCTCGAACCTTGGGCCTCATGTCTCGATCATTGGCGACGCTCGCGCTCCAAGCCGTCGCCGGTCCCTCCAGATCGCGCAATGCAGTAGCGGCATTGTCTTCGGCATCGAGCACGATCATATCGAGTCCGGTCATGGCATCAACCTGAGACGATGATGAGATTGGCGTAGGGACATGAGTCACCCGTGCGAACCGTCGCTTTCGCGCCATGCCCGAGTCGCTTCAGCTCGATATGCGACACGATTTCGAAACGCACGCCGGGCAAGAGCGATTTCAGCTCCTCCACCCGATCGGGTGATACGAGTTCCATTTCCCTGGTAATGACCACCCGGTCGATCGACCATTCGGCATCGATGGCAGCCAGCACATCCAGCACGGTCGGTTTGTCGTCCACGAGTGCGAGATCGATGCGCCGCGGCTCGTCCGGCGCCGGGAATCCGCGGTCGCTGATCAGCAGATAATCGGTATGCCCGCTGCTGGCCAGCACGTGAGCAAGCTCGGGATGGAGGATGCCGCCCTTTTTCATGAGTCCAAATCCGGATCGAGCCCCCGCGAAAGGTAATAGCTCCGCCGTTGTTCCAGCGTGACGCGCTCCACGAACGACCGGACCGGTCGCCGGAAGATATATCGCTTCTCACCTTCGTCGATCGTCGAAAGCTCCCAGCCCGCCTCCGCGAGCCTGCTCAGGCGAGTCAGATCGGGTTCGATCTGGTAGTCCCAACGGTGCAATGGTTCGGGCATCGGTTCGACTCCTTCCGGCGGCGCAATTGATCGACCAGCACGGCCAGAATGATGACCGCGCCGATGGCGATCTGCTGATAGAACGCCGGGATGGGCATCGGTGTCAACCCATTGCGGATGACTGCCATGAGCAACGCGCCGATCAGGGCGTCAATGATGGTTCCCTCCCCACCGAAGAGCGATGTGCCGCCAATGACCACGGCCGCAATCGCGTCGAGCTCCTCTCCGGTGGCGAAGTCGGATTGTGCCGAATCGAGTCGTGACGCGAGCATGATCGCCGCCACCCCGGCGCACACTCCCATGAGCGTATAGACCGCCAGCAGATAGCGATCGACCTGCACCTCGGAAAACCGGGTGGC
>JBIQLF010000053.1:4642-20541 GCA_044464585.1 Thermomicrobia bacterium | reverse complement strand
AGGACTCAGGACTCAGGACTCAGGACTCAGGACTCAGGACTCAGGACTCAGGCCGGGCGGTTGACGACCAGATCGAATGCGGTGCGGGCGGTTTCTTCGCCCTCGTAGCGCATGATGAGGGCATAGCGCCCCTCGCGTTCGAGGGTGACCGGGCCGACCCGCAGAGCCAGCGGCACGACCTGGTCGGTGCCGTCTTTCAACTGCGCGGGCCGGCCAACGCGGATTTCGGCTTTTACCGGTGTTTCCAGCAATGCCTGGCCGTCTTCGTTTTCGATCTGCACTTCCAGGGCATGGGAGCGGTTCGTTTCGGTCCAGGGAACCACGACGCGAATGGCTGTTTCGAAGGTGCGTGTGACGGGCGCCTGGGTCGCGGTCAAGCGCGCCCAGCCGCCACCGAGGATATAGAGCTTGCCGTTCGCGACCTGCGCCGAATCGACCAGCAAGAAACAATCGATTCTTGGCACAAGACCTCCTCGAACAGATGAATGTCAGCTCTCGACCGGCGTGCAGATTTCGAGCAGCACGCCATTCGGATCGCGTACCCACCCAACCGTTTGCCCCCACGGTTTGGTTTCTGCCGGAACCAGCAGATGCGCGCCGGCATCGAGCGCCGCCTGAATCGTCGCATCGACATCATCGGTCACGAGAGCGAGTTCGGTTCCGAGCGGTGGATTGGCGGGCGAATGCCGTACGAAGCCGGTTTCGAAGTGCGATGCTCCAAGCTCCTCCGAAGCGAACGACAATGTCGTGTCGCCGGTGGACAACTCGCCGTAGCTGCCGTCGGGAGCAACGAACCCTTGTTCGAAGCCGAATGCCCGGGTATAGAAATCGAGTGTCGAACGAACGTCCGGAACATAGATGATGGCGTAGCCGAAACGAGCGATACTCATAGCCTCTCCAGTCTACCAATCTACCGTGCCGCCGATCGGGCGGCAGTAGAATAGAACATATGTTCTCTGTGATCGAGCAGTCATGAGCACCCAACAGCCACGCTGGCCCGGCGAGAGAGCGATGCACATTGCCGTTGCCCGCGGGACGAGCCGACCCGAGCACGCGCATGCCTACGGCCGATTCTTTGCCAGCTCCCGGCTGCTCGTTGCCGCTTCCGGTCTTCTGCTATCTTGACCCGACTGATTCGATGCGCGGGAGTCGATCGCAGGTGAACCAGAATCCGGCCCAGCTCGCAACGGCTGGCGAAGCATACGAACCCCTGACCGGCCGCTGGAGCCGGTTGGTTGCCCCGCGTTTTCTGGACTGGCTCGATGTCGGCAAGAATCGAAGCTGGCTCGATGTCGGAACCGGGACGGGGGCGCTGATCCGGGCAATTCTCTCATCCGAATCGCCCCGCGAAGTCGTTGGGATCGACCCGTCCTCCGCCTATATCGCCTATGCCCGGCGCGAGATCGACGATGCCCGCGTGCGCTATGAGGTCGGTGACGCGCGTTCTCTACCGGTCGCCTCGGATCAATACGACGCGGTGGTGGCAGGGTTGGTTCTCAATGTGCTTCCGGCGGCCGGACAGCACGATGCGGTGCGGGAAATGGCTCGCGCAGCCCGGCGCGGGGGCGTGGTAGCCGCTTATGTCTGGGACTATGCCGGCGGAATGGCGCCCCGCGCGCATTTCTGGAAGATCGCGACCGAACTGGATCACCGGGTTGCGGCGCTCGACGAACGCGTGCGGTATCCCATTTGCGAGCCCGACCGGCTGGCCGCATTGGTGCGGGGTGCAGGGCTGCACGCTGTCGAATCCGGTGCGGTCGATATCGAAGCTCGATTCAAGGACTTCGAGGATTATTGGCAACCCTATCTGGCGGGATATGGTCCGGCCGGAACCTATGTGCTCGCGCTGTCGGCATCCCAGCGAGCGCGGTTGCACGATCGGTTGCGGATGGAATTGGTTCCGCGCGCGGATGGACCGTTCAGCGTGCCGATGCGCGCGCTCTGCGTGCGCGGTGTGAAGTAGCGCGCTTTTCCATGAAGTCACGATCGAGGATGGGAATCGGGGCGCCTGGGGTACCGGCGGCGTACGAACGCATTTGCCCGATGACTATATAAATTGACGCTTTGTCAAGAAAAATGACGGGCAATTTATGATTTCCTCCGGTATACTTTTCGGAGAATCGATCGACGATGGACCCCGACTGCCATCGACGCGCGCAGGCCCCGAATCCTGTGCCGCCTGTGGCATCGGAGAGATGCGACAGACCCATGCTCGGTGACCCGCGCCGGCCAGATCGGCTCCGATATAGATCGTTGATGGCGACTTCGGCCGCAGTGCTCCTGCTGGCGGTGGTCCTGTCGGCGTGCTCTCGGAACGATGCCAGTCACCAGGTGCCGGCAATCGCCGCCGCACCGGCATACGAGTCCCCGACACCACCGGCCCAGGTCACGCCGCTGATCACGCCCATTCCAACAGCCACCAATACGCCGACCCCGCTTCCCACCGCGACGCCCAATGGCTACTGGCCGGAAACCCCGGAACAGAATGCCGCGCATTCGTTGCTCGGCGATCAGAATGGCGTCTATGGCTTCGTCGTCATGGAAGCCAATGGCAATATCGTGACCTCCTACAACAGCCGGACCCCATTCGTGACGGCCAGCACCTACAAGGTCGTGCTCATGGCCGACATTCTGAAGCGCGTCGAAAATGGCGAGCTGTCGCTCGACCAGGAGGTCTGGCTCGATCCTGCACTCTTCGACAAGAGCGGCGGCGATATGTATTTCCTCTGGGCCGATTCGAATACGTCCAAACCGTTGAGCGAGCTGCTCTATGCGGTTGGCGCATGGTCGAGCAATGTCAGCGCTCTGACGCTGCTGACCATGACCAATCCGGATTCGCTCAACCAAACCGCGCACGACATCGGGATGAAGCAAACCTATCTCTTTGCCAATCCCAACGAGCTTCCCTACTGGCCGCCACAACCGGGTCTCGATTCCTCGCAGGAGGATATCGACGCCGCCATGGCCTATATCGTCGATTCCTATCAGGAAGAGGGTTGGGTCAATATCACGACGCCGTACGATATGGCGACATATCAGGTCGGGCTGATCAATGGCACCGTCGTTTCGCCCTGGGTGAGCGAGCAAATCGTCGATATCCTGCTCGACAATGCCATCCGCGACCGGCTTCCGGCATATCTCTGGGATATTCCGGTTGCCGACAAGCCGGGGAATCTGGTCGGTGTGGTCAATGACACCGGTATCCTCTTCCTGGATTCTGGCCCCCGCGCGGTCGCGGCCTATTCCGAAGCCGTGCCCGACGACGTGCATGCCACCGAGATACTGGCTTTGCTCGGTCTGATCGCCGCGGGCAATACCGATTTCTGATCGTACATCGCACTCGACGCGCCGGTCTGCCCATTTCGCTCGTACGATGCGTGAATGGCTGCCGGATCGGGTTACCCTGCAGGTTGCAATCCATCCATGACCATCCTGGTCCAGGCAAATGGCATCGGCTACGCCCATGGCGGGCATCAGATCTTCGAGAATGTCTCGTTCGAGATAAAGGCGAGCGATCGGCTGGCGTTGCTCGGTCCGAACGGGGCCGGGAAGTCGACCCTCTTCCGCCTGCTCGCGGGCGAGCTGAACCCGCAACGCGGTGCGGTCACCCGGCGGCGCGGCGCGCGCATCGGCTATCTCCACCAGGAAACAGCGATCGATCCGGAAATGACCGTGCTGGAAACGGTCGCGCTTGCCGCGGGCGATCCGGATGCGCTCGATCTGCATCTGACCCGGCTGGAATTGCGCATGGCCGAAGCGCTCGACGACGAGCAGTTGACCGCGGTCATGGACGAATATGCCGAAACACTGGCACGCATCGAGGAGGTGCGTGACGATCGCGTGCCGTTGCCGGGCGCGGAAATTCTGGCCGGTCTCCGCGTGCCGGACGCCGATTGGGGAAAACCGGTCGGGCATCTGAGCGGCGGCGAAAAGAAAATCGTCGCGCTGGCGGGGTTGTTGGCCGCGCAGCCCGATGTGCTCCTGCTGGACGAACCGGACAATCATCTCGATCTGGAAGCCAAAGCCTGGCTGGAGCGGTTGCTCGCCCGGTCCGAGGGAGCGGTGGCGACGATTACGCACGATCGCTATTTCGTCGACCGGGTGTCGAATCGCATTTTCGAATTGGCGCATGGTGCGATCACGGTGTATCACGGGAATTACAGCTACTACCGTACCGAACGCCGGGCGCGCTATCAGCGCGCATTCGAATTGCGCGAATTGCAGGAGCGGGAATTCAAGAAGCTCAAAGCCAGCGCGGAGCAATTGACCCAATGGGCGCGGCAGAATCCGAAATTCGCGCCGCGCGCCGAGAACATGCGCCGCAAACTCGAAGAGGAACGCGCCCGGCTGGAGGAAACGAAGATACCGGTGCTGGAGCGGCGTCCGGCCGATTTCACCTTCGCCACCGAGCGGGGCGCCACGGTCGTTCTCGATGCCGTGGGCGCGGCCTATGCCTACCCGCACAAGGAGATCGCCCGGCCGTTCGATCTGCAGATCCGCTCGGGCGAGCGCATCGGGCTCGTCGGCCCGAATGGGTCGGGCAAAACATCGTTGCTGAGAATGCTGGCCGGGCAGATTCCGCCGTCGAGCGGAACCGTGCGGCTCGGTCCGGCGGTGATCCTGGGGTATTACGCGCAGGAGCAGGAGAATCTGCCGCTGAATCAGACGGCGATCGATTTCATCCGTCGCCTGCGCGCCTGGACCGAACAGCAGGCGATCAGTTTCCTGGCCTCATTGCAGCTCGACCGGGAAGCGGGGCTCACCGCGATCGGCCAGCTTTCCGGTGGTGAGAAAGCGCGGCTGCAGATCGCCGCGCTCATTCTGGGCGGCGCCAATTTCCTGGTGCTGGACGAGCCAACCAACAATCTCGATTTGCAGGCGATCGAAGCGCTGGAAACCGCCCTGGAGGATTTCTCGGGAACGATTCTGGCGGTCTCGCACGATCGCTATTTCCTGGAACGGCTGTGCACCCGCACACTCGAACTGCGCGATGGCATCGTGCGCGACTTCCCTGGCAATTTCGCATGGTACGACGAGCACCCCGAACTGGGGATTTCGCTTTCCAGCAGGGCCGGGGTTCCGTAGGTTCGCCACATCATTCCAGCTCGATTTGCTCCATCTTGCCGGTAACGTGAATATCGACCTGTCTGAGCGGCGCGTCGCCCTGGCTAACGAATGTGTGCGGGGTATCCGACGGGACGATGACGATATCGCCCGCGCGCACGACGTATTGCTCGTCTCCGCAGGTCATCAACGCCTCGCCGCCGAGGGTGATGAAGATTTCCGGATAGGGATGTTTGTGCCGGCCAGGACCGGCGCCCGGCTGCTGGTAATCGAGGATGAAGAACGAGGCGCCCACTCCTTCGTGTCGATAGCCTTCGAATCGAAACGACCGGACTTCTCCGTTCAGCAGCTTGCGAACGTCGATCGGTTCGGGCATGCGCCCCTCCTTTTTTCACGGTAGTCGCCGGCAACGGCGGGCCGGCGACTACACGGCCAGGCCGATTCGCTGGTTCGGAGTCGGGGGGAACCGGTGCGTGGCGCATGCAGCTATCCGGTTACACCGTCCGGAGAGACCGATTCCGCGGCCGGCATGGCACAATCTGTAAAGCGACTCGGGATCGATTGCAAAGGAGCAGTGCTCGATATGACCGCAACACAAACGTGGAACACCACCGAACTCGTCGAGAAGGATAAGGCGCATCTGCTGCATCCGGTTTCCAATCTAAAGGAAATGCGGGAGCACGGTCCGCTGATCCTCGCCCGGGGTGAGGGCGTCTATCTCTGGGATACCGATGGCAAACGCTATATCGATGCGTTCGCGGGACTCTGGAATGTCAATGTCGGGCACGGCCGCAAGGAACTTGCCGACGCCGCTTCCGAGCAGATCATGACAGTCGACTTCGTGCCGAATTTCTTCGGGCTCGCGTCGCCGCCCTCGATCGAGCTGGCAGCCAAGCTGGCCGAGATCTTTCCGGGTCATCTGAATCACTTCCAGTTCACATCCGGTGGAGCGGAATCGAACGAGACATCGCTCAAGATCGCCCGCTATTACTGGTGGCTGAAGGGCAAACCGGAAAAAACCAAGATCATCTCCCGGCGGCTCGGTTATCACGGGATCGCCATGGGCGCGCTGGCCGCGACCGGCATCGCGGGCTATCACGAGGGATTCGGGCCGATGGTGCCCGGCTATGTCCATGTCAGCCCGCCCTCGAAATACCGGCTCGGCGAAGGACTCTCCGACGACGAATTCATCGCCAAGCTCGTCAAAGAGCTGGAGGACACCATCGCCGCCGAGGGCGCCGATACGATCGCCGCCATGATCGGCGAGCCGATCCAGGGTGCTGGTGGCGTCACCGTGCCGCCGGACGGTTATTGGCAGGCGATCCAGGATGTTCTCGAGCAGAACGATATTCTGCTCATTGCCGACGAGGTGATCTGCGGATTCGGCCGCACCGGCAAGATGTTCGGCGAGGATACGCTTGGCTATGTGGCCGATATCGCCTCCTTCGCCAAGGGCGTCACCTCTGGCTATATTCCGCTGGGCGGTTCGGCGGTCTCGGACGAGATCTTCGACACGATGTCGAGCGCCGACCGGATGTTCATGCACGGATTCACCTATTCCGGTCACCCGGTGGCTTGCCAGGTGGCATTGCGCAATATCCAGATCATCGAGGACGAGGATCTTTCGACCAACGCCCAGGTGGGTGGCGATGCCCTGCGCGCCGAGCTGCATGCGTTGCTCGACGATCATCCGCATGTGGGCCACATCCACGGTATCGGCCAGATGACCCTGGTCGAGATGGTGGCCGACCGCAAAACCAAGGACAAATACGACCCCAAACTGAAGATGGGCGAGAAGCTCACCGCGGCCACCCGCGAGCGCGGCATCATCGTCCGCTGCAATAACGATGGCGTGGCGTTTGCGCCACCATTGACCTTGACCCCGGATGAGGCCAAGACGGTCGCGCAGGCGGCGGCCGACGCGGTTCGGGAGATTCTCGTCTAGCCCGCGCGATCCCCGACGCACCAACGGGGCATGGTTCCGATGCAGGATCGATCAGACCCTGCATCGGAACCATGCCCCGTGTTTTTTCGGTGCTCTTTCCACGCTCGGCGCCGGTCCCAAGACTGAAGCGATGGTCTGCGGCTGCTGGAATTCGCGCGAATATCGGAAGTCGGAGCGGCCGGATTGGGGCGATTTCCACAGTCGATGCGGGGGATCGTCGGGTGCATCGGGGATGGCACTACGGAAAGCCGAACCGCGCCTGGTCAGCGGCTCCTCGGTTGGCACAACGGGCATTCGATGGTACGTTAGAGTGATTATCTTTCCGACTTATTTGGCGTGGACGCGCTCGGCGGGCATTGGCTGGGCGCGTCCGACCAGGGAGCGAGGCATGGCCACATCAGGTGACGGTAGCTGGAATACGACGGAGGCTGGGATGCGACTCTCCCGCCGCGACGCCCTACGCGGTCTCGGCGGAGCGGGATTGGCCCTGACCGGCGTCGGGGCGTTGCCGAACGCTGCTCCCGCCGCGCAGAATCCGGATCGCCCCAATATCCTGGTGATCCTGGTCGACGAGATGCGCGATTGGCAATGGTTTCCTGAGCAGGATGCGCTGAACGAGGCATTCCCGAATCTGGCGCGTCTCCAGCAGAACGCGGTTCGTTTCGGGCGGCACTATACCGCTGCCAATATGTGCACTCCCGCACGCGGCGCGCTCCTGACCGGACTCTACACCCATCAGACCGGGCTCGTGCTGACCCAGGGCGGCAATGTCGACGATCTGCGCGGCCCCGGACCGGATGGGGGCGATGCCGCTACACCGGACGCGACGCCCGTGGACGCGACGCAACCGCCCTACCCGGCGCTCGATCCTCGCTTCCCGACCTGGGGCACCATGCTGCGGGAGCACGGGTACGAGACCTGGTGGTGGGGAAAATGGCATCTCAACGATGCCTCGTGCGATATGGAACAGTACGGTTTTTCCGGTGGCACCTGTCCATCTCCGAATGGTGGACCGGGCGGCGGCATGGTCGACGATCCCGACATTGCCGATCAGGCGGTGGCATGGTTCGAGGACCAGGGCGATCGTGGGCCGTGGTGCACGACGGTCAGTTTCGTCAATCCGCACGATATCCAGTGGTACCCGCGCTGGACCCGCAGTATCGAGGGGCAGAACGATCCGCCGTCCCTGTTCACGGATCTCCCACCGAACTTCGAGACGGCAGAAGATCTTGCCCGGCAGCACAAACCCCGCCTTCAGCTTGCCGCGTTGATGGGATTGACGCAGGTTTTCGGGGCTGTTCCGCATCGGGGTCCTGGGTTCGAGCGTCACTGGATCGAGATGCTCGATCTCTACCACCAACTCCACGGATATCTGGACCGGGAAATCGGACGGGTGCTCGATGCGCTGGAGGCCCGCCCAGAGGTGGCCGCGAACACGATCGTGGTCTTCACGTCCGACCATGGTGAATACTGCGGTTCGCACGGACTGCGCGGCAAGGGGGCGGGCGCCTACGAGGAGGGAATCCGCGTGCCCCTCTGGGTCACGGATCCGACTGGCCGGTTTGCCGCCCAGCCGGAAACGGTGCGCACGCAGCTCACCTCCAGTGTCGATATTGCGCCCATGCTGCTGACCATCGCCAGTGGCGGGAATGCGTGGCGGCAGGAGCCGGATTATGCGCACCTGTCCAGCCGTTTCGATGTGACGTCGGTGCTGCAGGACGGGGCCGCGCCGGGACGGGACTATGCGCTCCACACCACCGATGAGGATGGCTACGAATTCGGGCCGGTGCTCTTTCCCTTCCTGCAAGATGCACCCTTCCATGTGATCGCCCTGATGACCGATGATGCCAAAGTCGGTGTCTATACCGACTGGGCCGGCGATTCCGACGAGATTCTCGCGGACGGGCAGGAATTCGAGTTCTACGACTACGCCACCGAAGAAGGCCGGCTGGAGCTGGTCAACACCGCCGGGGAAGACAACCCGCGCTTTACGGAGCTGTATCGCCTGCTCGTGACCGATGCGGTGCCAAACGAGCTGCGGGCGCCGCTGCCGGAGGCGCTGGATGGGGCGCGGCGGGATACGATGGCGGCCACAGTGGCGCGGATCGCCTACGACCGGGCCGCGGCAAGAAGCTGAGCAGGCTTGGCGCCGCCGGTTCCGCGCCGGAGTGGCGGCTACCGCGGAAGAGCTTCCGGGACCCGATTGGCGAATTGCCTGCCCTGCGATCCCAACCTCACGTTTCCAAAGGGAAACGGACGCTGACAGCGTATGCCAGCGTCCGTTTCCTTTTTCGATATCGTTGCCGTACCGGCAAACCAGCGCGGATGATTTCGATCTGCGTGGCCGGCGGGCGAATCGATTCTCCGCAAATTTGGTCGATGAACAGCGGGAAGGTACCGCCTTGTGGGTGTTTCGAGGAGAGTTGACAGAAAGTCGCTCCGAACGATTCCCGGAACAAGTTGCCGTGAGAAAGAGTTGCATACGTTCTCAACGAACGGTACGCTAGGTTTCGAGCACCTGCTCATACCCGCCGCGCTCGTTGCGCGCTCGACCGAATCCGTTCATTGCAGTGACGGATCCGGTGAAGACGAAGAGGGAAGCCCCGATGCTCCGCGCCCTGCATTGGCCCAACCGCTGGCTCGTTGGTGTTCTGATTCTCGGTCTGATTTCCGGGTCGATTCTGGTACAGCCGAAAACCCGGGCCGCGACCGATTTACCGCTCGGCGCCGATGCGCAAGTGGCCGAAGCGCAAGGCGATCCAGTCAATCTGCGCGATCGCCCCTCCTACACCGGCAATGTGCTGACCAGCGTGCCCGAGGGCTGGTTGGTGAATGTGCTCGACGGTCCATTCACCGACGATCTCGATGGCACCGTCTGGTATCAGGTGGTTGCCAATGGCCAGACCGGCTATATGCTCTCTGACTATCTCTGGTCGCCGGATGAAGCGGTCGTTGCCGCTGCGGCCGCCACGACGACCGCCAGTCTCAATCTGCGCTCCGGACCGGGAACGAGTTATGGCGTGCTGCTGGTCATTCCCAACGGCGCGACCGTGCAGACGACCGGGGCAGTGCAAAACGGTTTCACGCGACTGACGTACAACGGCACGACGGGATGGTCGGCCAGCCAGTACCTGTCCTCGGCGGGCACGACTGCCACGGTCATCGATGGAGCGCTCAATCTGCGTGCCAGCCCGAATACGGAATCGGCCGTGATAACGGTCATGCCGGATGGAGCGACGGTCACGATCACCGGGGGGCTGGCCAATGGCTTCTATCCCGTCACCTACGGTGCGCTCAGTGGGTATGCATTCGCCCAGTATCTCCAGATTTCTTCGTCACAGACCGCCACGGTGATCGATGGCGCACTGAATCTGCGTTCCGGTCCGGGCACGGGCTATACGGTGATCACCGTCATGCCCGGTGGTTCCACGGTCAGCATTACCGGCGCGGTGAATAATGGCTTCTATCCGGTTCGCTATAACGGGCAGGATGGCTATGCCTCCGCTCAGTATCTCCAGATCGGCGGAACGCCACCGCCAACGCCCACACCGCCACCGGTGCTCGATACCGCTACGGTCATCGACGGCGCCTTGAATCTGCGCTCCGGTCCGGGAACCACCTATTCGGTCATAACCGTGATGCCGGGCGGTTCGACGGTGTCGATCATTGGTGCGCTGACCAACGGGTTCTACCCGGTTCGCTTCGATGGGCAGGACGGATATGCCTCGGCGCAATACTTGCGCCTGGCCTCGCAGCCAACGCCGACGCCCACGCAGCCGGCCGCGCGCACCGCATGGACGACCGCCAATGTGAACTTCCGCACCGGCGCCGGATTGGGATATCCGCCGATTACGGTGATTCCCGCGGGAGCCAAGATCTCGGTGACCGGCAACGCGATCAACAGCTATTACCCGGTGTCCTATGGAGGCAACCAAGGGTTCGTTGCCTCCGACTATGTCACCTTCGAAGAGCCGTCGGTTACCCCGTGCGCCTGTTCGATCATCTGGCCGGTCAAGGGCGGCACCTGGCAGATCATCCAGGGATACAACGGCGGCACGCACAACGGCTCGACCTATATGTATTCGCTCGATCTGCAACGCATCGAGGGCGAACAGGCGACCATTGGCCAGACGATCTATGCGCCGGTTTCCGGTACCGTCCTCTGGACCAGTGGCGGTCTCCTGATCGGCATGGGGAACGGCTATGGCGTCGCGCTCTTCCATATCACGTTGAATTCGGGGATCACCGCTGGGACGACTGTGACGCAGGGGCAGCAGATCGGGTCCATCTCCGGTCCCGGCGGTCCCGGATATCAGGTGACGCCGCATGTCGATATGACCCTTTGGGAGCTGCCCAATGGCGGTGGCACGCCCCGCTATGCGGCGCCCTATGTCGGCGAGTTCGCGATCTCCGGCCGCGAATTTCCGCCGGGCAACCTGGAATTCAATACCTGGGGCGGTACGACATTCAATCCGTAGCCCACGGAGCCGGCAGCAGACGGCTGCCGGCAATCGGCAAGACCCCCGGCAGAACGAGGCCGGGGGTCTTGCTGTTGCGCTGGGAAGAAGGGTGGGTCATGCTGGCGAATGCAAACGATGGTCTACCGGTGAGGAGAAGGAAACGATGGCTCGACATCCGTGGGTCGCACAAGCCGATGATGGAGTGCGATGGGGAATGCAGGTGGTGACCCCTGCCCGGCGCGACGCATTGCCGAAACTGATGAATGTCGCGCGGGAGATGGAGTCGCTGGGATTCGATTCGCTTTTCATCATGGATCATCCCGCCCTGCATGCCGATCCGTATATCGCGCTGTCTGGCGTGGCAGCGGTCACCCAGCGACTCTATCTGGGACAGCTCGTGATGGCCGCCACCTACCGCCATCCGGCATTCGTCGCCCGGATGCAGGCCGATCTCGACAATCTCTCGGGCGGTCGGTCGATTTTCGGTGTCGGTTCGGGCTGGTTCGAGACCGAGTACGAGATGATGAACATTCCATTTCCCGGTATCGGCCGGCGGCAAAAGGATCTGGACGAGCTGATCGCCTGTGTCGATGGGCTCTGGGCGGGCGAACCGTTCACGCACCATGGCGAGACCTTTACGATCGAGGCAATGCAGATCGATCCGGCGCCCGCGCGACGGCCGCCGGTGCTGGTCGGAGGCAGCGGCAAGAAAGGTACGTTGCGGCAGGTTGCAACCTGGGCCGATGCCTGCAATGTCGAGGAAGAGCTCAAGCTCAACAACACCGGTGCGACCGATGCACAGCGGTTCGAACAGGTCGGGGAGATTTTCGCCGCGCTCGACGGTCATCTGGACGATCTCGGTCGCCCGCGCGATGACGTGCTGAAATCGCACTTCACCACGATGCTGGTGCTGGCGCCCACCCAGGAAGAGGCCGACCGCCGGGCCGACGGGATCGACACGTCGAAATCGACCTCGGCGGGCGCGCGCAGCCGCGGTCGCAATTTTCTCGCATCGGCTTCGGTCGACCGGGCAGTTGCGTATTACCGGGGACTGCGCACGGCGGGCGCGCAGTATTTCGTCGTCCAGGTCAATTTGGACGATGCGGAAACCATGCGCCTGCTGGCCAATGACGTCATGCCGAATGTGTCGTGAATTCCGAGTTTCGGATTCCGGGCGCAAGCGATCGGCGGAGGGCGTCGAGTCCACCCAGCCCACGAGCGGTTGCACGACGCAACCGCTCGTGGGCATGCCAGGGAATGAACATCATCCTCGATCGGCCGATGGCTCGCCTCCGGCATCCTCGATCGCCGTTCCCCGGTCGACCGGGGGCGTGATTCCGAGCACGATCGCGACGATGAGCAAAACCATTACCACTTCCATCGTATCCCGTTCCTCTTATTCGACCGCGCCATCCACTATCAGCGCACCGGCGTCCTAACCGTGCGCTTCGGTCATCCGCCGCGAATGCATCGCCTCTCGCAATGCATTCCACAGGAAGCGAGCAGTTGCCGCGATGCCACCGGCCCATGTGAGGTCGCCATGCGCTGCCCGCGTCGCGGCTCTCGCCGCGCGGAGCTGGTTCCGCCGTTGCAATACCCGATCACGCTCGGGAGCCAGCGCGCGCTCGACCATCGCTGCCATCAGCACATCGTGACCACCCATTAGCGTCCTCCTTATTTGCCGGGCGCCGCTTCGATTACCGGCGCCTCGCGTTCTCGGTTCGAACGGTTTCGAATGGCGCTGGTTGCCGTCGACCGATTCGCTCTGGCCTCACCTAGCCGCCGGAGCGATGCGCCGATCCGTTCTCCCTGCTCGTATGGTCCGCCATAGCCGGAGGTTCGGCATCGGTCGAATTACGCATTTCCGGGCCGATCCAGTGCGTCGCGACCGCGCGAACCCAGGCAACGCTGCTACGTAATTCACGTATCGGTGGCGTGCGCGCTTGCCGTCCGAGCGGTGGTGTGATCGAATGGGACCCACCGGTGGCGGTTTCGTTTCCGGATGAGGGAGGAAGATCATGCGCGTGCGTATCCTGCTTTCGATTCTCGCGTTGCTGGTGGCGGTGTCCATCACGCCGGCAGCGGCGCAAGAGGCGACGCCAACCGCCGATGCGCCCGATCCCGCACTTTGTACATTGCGCCCGCTGACCCCGGATGATTTGCAGCGAATCCAGGCCGCTGATTTCCTCCCAATCGCCCCCCCAACGCCGGTGTCCGATCCATTCGTCATGCCGCCAGGTGATGAGCTCTTCACCCACGACCGGAACGAGGTCGAAAAGGATCTGCGCCGGGCGATCGCCTGTGTCAACACGGGTGAGCCGCTCAAGGCGCTGGCAGCCTATACCGACCGGTGGATCGCCAACTTCCTGACCGAACAGGGCGGTCTCGATGACGAGCTGATCGCCGGATTACAAGTCGATCGCGATCTGCAACCGCAGGAGTACGTGCAACTGATCGGCTTCGGCGACGCGGTCCGGCTGGCGGACGGCCGGGTGGCCATCGTCGTCACCGGCAACGATCCGTCCAAGAACGAACCACCCAGCCGGCGACTCTTCCTGATGGCCGAGGTGCGCCCCGGGCGTTTCCTCATCGACGAAGTCATACCTCTTCCGGCCAAATGAACCGGCTGACCCTGGAACGGACATAGAGCGGTACCACACCACCCCCACCCCGCAGACGCAGACCTCGGTGGCTGCGTTGCGGCGCCCCAGCACAGACACGGAGTCGACGTCAGGCGAGGGACCGGGTATTCCGGTCCCTCGCGAAGAGTCCGGGGCCAGCGGGTGCGCGAATGCCGAGCTCCCCCTTGCCCGTCCATCGACGATTCGGAAAATAGGTGCTCCGTTTCGAGAAAAGCTGAACGAAACCTGAAGCGCATCTATTGCTTTTCTGACACCGGCTTGCTATCGTAAGAAAATTCCGGAATCTATGCGGTCGGTCGAGTATTCGCTTGAAAACTCGACCACCGATGCCGTGCCAGACGTGGCCGCTCCCTCGGCCACGTCTGTTTGTTTATCGGCGCGTCGACCGGAGAAGTGTTCCAGGCCAGCAGAACGAACACGAGGAGCGGACAGATGAAGAGCCCCAGGTCGATGCTCACCCGGAAGATTCCGATTCTTTTCGTGCTCCTTGCCTTGATCCTGCCGCTCGCCGGTCCGATGGTGAGGGACCCCGAAGGCTATGGTGCGCTCGTTGCGGCCCAGGACGAGACCGATCCGGATGCCGAAGCTGCCCCACCGGTCGATCCCTGCGCTGACGACCCCGCATCGTGCGCGACCGGGGACGATGCGGGCGGCGAGGGGCAGCTTCCGAATCCAGATACCGACGGTGAGATCGCCGATCCCTGCCTCGAGGAGGAGAGCGCTTGCGCCCCGCCGAATGAAGTGGGGATCGGTGACGGTGAGGAGGAGCTTCTGCCCCCGGCCCAAACCGGGGACCTGCCGGTGGTGTCCGCGGATGTCGAGTTGGTCTCGGTGGGCGACCGCGTCTGGTCCGACACGAACGGCAATGGCTTGCAGGATGGTGGCGAGCCGGGAGTGGCGGGCGTCACCGTCGCCGTGTTCGATCTGAGCGGCGATGCAAATCCCGTGATGCCGTCCACGACCACGAATGCCGATGGGTAGTACTGGTTCACCGGGCTGGAACCGGCGACAACGTATCGTCTGCAGTTCAGCAAGCCGGCTGGGTTCGCCTGGACCCTCACCCTGCAGTCCGGAGCGGACGGCACCGATTCGGTCGTCGATGAAGACGGCGAGGTGTACTTCACCACCTTGCCGAGCGGCCGCAACCAGGGCGGCCCGGACGTTGTCGATTTGCCGATCCTGGATGCCGGGCTGATCGATCTTTCCGCACCCACCGTGACACCGACGGCCATTCCCAGCGAAACGCCAACGGCGACCGTGCGCTCCTCGCCGTCCGTCTCGGTCGGTGACCGGGTCTGGTTCGACCTCGATGCCAATGGGCTGCAGGACGCTGGCGAGCCCGGGGCGGCCGGCGTCGTCGTGGGCTTGTCCGTGTTTGGCATTGGATTCGAGTATGTCGCCGAAACCGTGACCGATGCCGACGGCTACTACTGGTTCACGGGTCTGGAGCCAAGCACATACTACATGCTCGAATTCGTCAAACCGGCCGGATACGAGTGGACCCAACGACTCGTTGCAAATGGGAACGGCGACGATTCGTCGGTCGAGGCGATGGGGCGCGTGGCATTCATGACGGACAGTACCGGCGCGAACCAGAGCGGTCCTGGCCTGACCGACATGCCACATTGGGATGCCGGCCTGGTGGTCGCTGGACAAGAGACCGCCACGGCCACCAGCACTCCGACGGATACGCCGACCAGCACGCCCACCGATACGCCCACGGCAACACCGACGAACACCGACACGCCGACGGCAACAGCGACGAACACACCAACGGCAACAGCGACG
>JBIQLF010000053.1:0-4542 GCA_044464585.1 Thermomicrobia bacterium | reverse complement strand
ACGGCAACAGCGACGAACACACCAACGGCAACACCGACTGACACACCAACGGACACACCGACGGCAACGCCAACGGACACGCCGACCGACACGGCAACTGCGACGCCGAGCGCCACGCCGACCAGCACCGAGACCCAAACGCCGAGCAGCACGCCAACGCCTTCGCCAACCCCCACGGCGACGATGACGGCAACGGCCACGCCGACGAGGACAGCCACCATGACACCGACCCCATCGAGAACCCCCGCGCCTCCGGTGACGATACCGAGCCGGACCCCGCTGCCCTCGGTGACGCCCCTGCCAAGCCTCACACCACGGCCAAGCATCACGCCCCTGCCAAGCCTTACGCCCCGGCCGTCGGCCACATCGCGACCAAGCTCGACGCCCAGGCCGACGATGACGCCACGGCCACGGTCCAGGTAGATTCGGAAGCGCGCGACCAGATCGCCGGCACGACAGCACGCAACAGAAGACGCGGACCGGGAATCCCCGATCCGCGTCTTCTGTTGCCATCTCGAACCCCAGGACCCAAATCCTCAGACTCAGGACCCAAGACCCAAGCTGCTATTCCGGCACGACTGGGTCGAAGTGCATGATTCCGGAGTCCATCTGCATGGCCAGCGCCAGCTGGCCATCGCGGATCACGAAGCTGGTGACCTGAGCCAAATCCTGCGCATAGGCGGCATCCTGCGAACCGTCGCCGCAGGCCATTTTGGTCATGGCCAGCATGATGGTGATCTGAGACCCCTCGGTGGTGTAACTGCCGAAGGCGCGATTGCAGTCGATCTGGCCGACGACCGAACCATCGGGCGAGAAGCTCAGATAGAAGTTCTCAGGATCGACCGGCACGGTTTCGGTGTCGTTGCTCATTTGCGTCCCAGCCCATTGCCAGACCACGCCGGTCAGGGCGGGGGAGAAGGAGAGCGACGAGCCATCGGACAGACCGAGCACGAGCGTGTCGCTCGCGCCGCTCTGATCGATCGACCAGGACGTGACATCGTTCAACGCCTGCAGGAAGGCATCACCCGAACCACCTTCCGGGCAGAGCATCAGGGTGGTGCCGAGTGGGCCGAAGGTGAGATGCGCACCGTCGATCGTGTAGCTTCCGAAACCGCCATTGCAATCGGCGCGCAGGCTCAACTGGCCATCGTCCAGGAACTGGATCCAGTATTCGCTCCCGAGCGCCACCGCGCCTTCGGTTGGCGTACCCATCCCGGCAGTCGGACGAAAGTCATTGGAAACCCAGACGAACGGCGGAATGGCAGCGCTGCCGGATGGAGAGGCGGCGGGCGACGCATCCTGCGCCATGGCTCCGCCCAAGGTGCCGATGACCGCGGCGATTGCAAGTCCGAGCGTTGCTACGAGTCGTTTCATATTTCGATCCCCCTGCTTTCCCAACGAGCATTGGACGCACGAAATCTTCGCCCGTCTGTTGGGTGTTTCAGGAAACGATACGGGGAAGCGAATGATTCCACCAGTTCGAGACGAAGGGTTGCGTACAATTGCCGATCGGGTTCGACCGCCGCCCGAGCATGCCCGGCGGAAACGATTCAGGGACCACATGACCAATCCGACCATCGAGATCGACCGGCCCGTCCGCGTTCGCTATGCGCCCAGCCCGACGGGGTTGCTCCATGTCGGCGGCGCACGCACGACTCTTTTCAATTGGCTCTTTGCCAAGGGCGAGGCGGAACGGCTCGGTTTCGGCGGAACGATGATCCTTCGCATCGAGGATACCGATCGCAACCGGCTGGTCGAAGGCGCAACCGAGGGCATTCTGGATATCCTGCGCTGGTTCGGGATCGATTGGGATGAGGGACCGGATGTCGGGGGCCCGTACGGACCCTATATCCAGAGCGAACGGCTCGCGCTCTACCAGCAGGGCGCGCAGGAATTGATCGACAAAGGACTCGCCTATCGTTGCTTTTGCTCTCCGGAGCGGTTGCAGCAATTGCGCGACGAGCAACGGCAAAAGAATCTGCCGCCCGGATACGACCGGCATTGCCGGCGTCTTTCCAAGGAAGAGATCGACGCGAAACTGGCCGAAGGGCAGGGCTATGTCGTCCGATTCGCCATGCCACGCGAGGGAACGACCGCGGTTTACGATCTGATCCGCGGCGAATCGATCTTTCAGAATGTCAATCTGGAAGATCTGGTCTTGCTCAAGTCGGATGGCTATCCGACCTATCACCTCGCCAATGTGATCGACGATCACGATATGCAGATCACCCACATCATGCGCGGAGAGGAATGGATTCCGACCGCACCGGTGCATATCCGCCTCTATGCGGCTTTCGGTTGGGAGCCGCCCGCCATCGCGCATATGCCCCTGATCCTTGCGCCCGGTGGGGGCAAGCTCTCCAAACGGCATGGTTCGACCGCGATGGAAGAATTCCGCGCCCAGGGGTATCTGCCCGAGGCACTGATGAACTATCTGGCCATGCTCGGCTGGAGTTTCGATAGCAGCACCGAGATCTTCTCCAAGGCGGAATTGCTGGCGAAATGGTCGCTGGAACGGGTCAGTCCCTCCCCAGCCACGTTCGATTACAAAAAGCTGCTCTGGTTCAATCAGTACTATATCAACCACATTCTCTCGGTCGACGATCTGACGACTCGGGTCGTGCCGTTTTTGATCGATGCCGGTTTGGCGACCGATGCGGCTCTCGATCCGGCATCGGGTGAATTCGCGCGAATCGCAGCGGTCACCGCGGTGCTCAAAGACCGATTGGAATTGCTCAGCGATGCGCCCGGATTGATGGACTTTTTCCTGCGGGACGAGCTGGAGTCCTATGACACCAGCAAACTGGTCGCGAAAAAGACCACTCCAGAACAGTCGTTACAGGGTCTGCAGGGCGCGCTTGCGGTCTTCGAACAGGGGACGGTTGCTGATGAACCGGAAATCGAAGCGGCATTGCGCGCGCTGGCCGATCGACTAGGACTGAAACCGGGACAGCTCTTCATGCCGATTCGCGTGGCCGTTACCGGCCGCACCGAATCGCCCGGATTATTCGAAACCCTGCGGGTTATCGGGGACGATCGCGTTCGCGCCCGGATCCGCACCGCGATCGAGCTCCTTTCCGCGCAGAGCTGACCGGCTCGGGCCAGCCTGGACGCGCGGGGAGCGGGAGGATAGTTATGCTTCGCTTTATGCGCGTCTTCGGAATCGTTTGTGTGCTGCTGTCGGTGGCGTTCGGTTCCGCGCTGGCCCAAAGCCCGGTCGCGACACCGGCGGGATATGCGCATCCCGACTGGTTGGTCGATCCCGCCTGGCTCGATCAGCATCTGCACGATTCCGGGTTGATCGTGATCGCGCTCACACCGGCGGCGGATTTCGAAAAGGGACATATCGCGGGCGCGGTGCAGGTCGATTGGCCCGATCTGGCCCTGAGCGAATCGGCGCAGATCGACGCCTGGCGCGGACAGATGGAAACGCTGCTGACCAAGCTCGGCGTGAGCTCCTCCGATACGGTTGTGATCTATGATGGCGGCACCGTCTATGCGCCGAGACTTTGGTGGATTCTCTATCAACTGGGCCAACAGGATATTCGCATCCTGAATGGTGGCCTGCCTGCCTGGACCGCGGCAAACCTACCCGTCGAAACAGGCGCATCGGCGCCGAAACCGGCCGCGAATCCATACACGGCCCAGCCCAACGATGCCGCCATCGCGACCGTCGATCAGGTGCTGGCCGCGCTGAAGGACCCGAATACCGTGCTGGTCGATGCCCGCACGAAGGACGAATACGATCAGGGGCATATTCCCGGAGCGGTGCTCTTTCCCTTCGATCAGGTGGCCACGGCGGATTCGCCACATGTCTGGAAATCCGCGGATGAGCTGCAGAAGGAATTCGCGGCGCTCGGCGTCACCCCGGACAAGCATGTTATTGCCTATTGCTCATCTGGCGTGCGCTCGGCGGCACTCTATTTCACATTGCGGTTGATCGGGTACGACGATGTGGCGTTGTTCAGTGGGTCCTACGACGAGTGGGTGAAGGACCCGAGCCGCCCAGTGGAGCGATAGGCGACTCGTCGCTGTCGTAGACCAGGCAGCAATCAGAGAACGAGTGTCAGCGGTGGGATCGACCAGGGCGCGACGGAGCCGGCAGCGATTGCTCGCCGTTCTGGTCGCCGGGAACCAGCACCGAGTGAGGATGACGGGTAACCTAGCCCGGACGAGCTCCACCGCTGCCCAGGCCCGCGCGCTTGTCGAACGTGCCGCTTGCGTTCAGTAAAGAACAGGTGTTCTCGGGATGTCAACGGTGCGATTCAGATTCCCGAAATTTCGATTCCACCACGGAAGCGCTGGTTGGATGTCGATCGCTGAATAGTCGGAATTCGCATGCGTGTCCGGTGTTCGACGTGTCGTTCGGTCAGACTCCCCAGATCGAGATCAGGGGCGGATATGGAATTCGCTTGGACACGGCGAGGTATCCACCATCGCTCCGGCACGGTCCACCGTTGAAACGCTGGGCTACTACCCCTTGGGAATCACCCGGATTCCGTATTCGAGCGGCTGCGAAATGACCTGCCTGCAGCCTTGGAG
>JBIQLF010000052.1:6205-20584 GCA_044464585.1 Thermomicrobia bacterium | reverse complement strand
ACAGGAATCGAAATAAAATCACAGATCAGGCGATCAGCAGGTCGATGCGCACGGTGGCGGGACGCCCATCGCTCTGGACGAACTCATCGGTGGCGCGCACGGCAGGAATCCATCCCGTCCGGCCGTTCATACCGAACAAGACCTTGCACCAGACCGAATAGGCCGTCGCGCTGGTTTCGAGGGTCGCTTCTTCGCCCGCAGCAATCTCGAGCAGGGGCAAGCGCGCGCCGGGCTGCAGCACGATCTCCGCGGCCGGCTCGGCCAATCGTGTTTCCCGAACCGGAAAGACACCGCCGGATTCGGCCACGACGACCTCGGCGCTCTCGGGTATATCGGCGCCGTAGGCTCGCCCATAGATCACATGCAGCGGATTCAGCCATCCGACCTGGGTTGGCACGCGCCCGTCGCTAAAGGGCCAGTAGCCTGGGCCGGGTGGGCATTCGTATCCGCATGCAACGCCATACATCGGCGCGTCGCCGTTGATGAACGATTCCATCAAAAAGGAGCGGATCTCGAAATGGAGATGACTGGGGGAGCGCCCGTCGGTTTTGTTCAGCACGCGCGCGATCTGCTGGCCACGTTCGACCGTGTCGCCTTCCCCGACCAGCAGATCGTAATCGAGATGGCCATACATGGAAAAGATGCCGCCCTCGTGCTGGATGATGACGACCCGTCCGGGATAGTCCGAACCGGCGAAGACGACCAGTCCATCGGCAACGGCAACCACCGGGGCTCCGGCGGAATTGCCGTCGAAATCGAGATACCAATTCTCGCCGGTGTGCCACCAGCCGGGATAGAGCGAGGTGTTTTCCACCTGGAATGCATGGCGCAAAACGACGCCGTCGCCGGGAATACGATCGTCCCATCCCACCGGCAGGGAAAACGCCGGACCAGTCTGCGCGCGCGTCGATTCCCAACCAGAGGGCAGTATTCCGGTAGCGGCAATGGCGCCGAGCAGGGTACGCCGGGAATATCTCATCGGGAGGACTCCTTGCCTGATCTGGTTGGCGTCCAGGTGTCGACCTGTTCGGCGGCGATGCGAACCGCCATGGTGAGATCGTCCGCCGAGGGAACCGCGGACCAACTGCGAAGCAGGCCCTGATTGGCGGGAGCAGCCGGATCGAGACGGGAATGGACATTGCCGACGACCGCGGTTTCGTCATTTGGTCGGAGGATCACGGCAATGGTGCGGTCGGCATCGTTCGATTGCCAGATGAGCGAGCCGACCGTCCCACCCGGACCGCGATCGATGCGCGTGGTGGTTTTCATGGGCCATCCCGCGGCGACCCGGGTGATTGCATCGGCGACGGCTTTTTCATTGCCGCTCAGCCGGGCCGGATCGACGCGAGTGGATTGGCTGCCGGATTGGCCGCCGGCGGTTCCGAATGCCATGCGCATGCTGGAACCGGCGGGCAGGCCGGTGAGTTTGGCGATTCGGTTGCGCATCCCCTCATTGCGCATCCCCCACCATCCGGCGGCAACGAAGGCGACCTGGGTGACGACGATGATCGCGGTCAACCAGGGCACACCACTCTGGTACATCTGGGACCAGTCACCGGAGATCCCGAGGAGCAGATCCATGGCCGGATAGAAGATGAGCGCATTGATCCCCGATATGAAGACGAATTGCAGCAGCAGCTCATTCCAGGGCGCGCGCAACGGCGGGCGTTTGAGAAAGACGACGGCCAGCGCGATGACGATCAGGACCAGATTGACGAAGGTGCCGGCAAAGGCGACCAACGTCTGCTGGACCTCGGAAAAGCCACGGGGGTCGTAGGAAACATAGCCGGAGAAGAAGTAGAAACCGAAATCGAGCACCTTGCCGCCCATACTCCAGATGGCGATCGCATGGCCCAGCTCGTGCAACGCGACCGAAACCGGCAGCAGGATGAAGAAGGCGGCTTGTCCGAGCATGGCCCGGTCCCAGGGGGTGAACGTGTTGTCGAAGATCTGCTTCCGGCGCGGAACGAACTGGAAGAGAAAACGCACGCCGAGAAAGAGATAGAACAGCGACAGAAGTCCGAATCCGCCGAGCGGCATCGATGGTCGATCCTTTGCGTATCAGCCCATGCTCATCGAGCGGGGTCGTGCGCCCGGCGCGGCAGGGAGAGGCGCGGGCGAAAATGCAGTTTCCGCGCCAGCCAGATACCGCTGAGCGTGCTGATGATACCCCCCATGAGGATGGAGACCGGCGTGCCGAACCAACCGGCCACCGCTCCGGCCAGGAGCGCTCCCAATGGGGACGCGCCGGCGGAAACCATCACATAGACGCTCATCACCCGGCCGCGCAACGCATCGGGCGCGGTCGACTGCACGACCGTGTTGGCCATCGACATGGTGGAGGTGAGACCAAACCCGACGACGGCACTGACGATCATGGCGATCACCAGGGAGGTCGTGAGCCCCGTGGCAATTCCGAGCGTCAGTTCGCCGGCTCCCAATATGAGTCCTGTGACGATCAGCCGGTTCGTGTTCACATTGCGCGATCGGAATGCCAGCGTCAGCGCGCCGGTGAGCGAACCGATCCCGAGCGAGGACATCAGCAGGCCGAAGCCCCCCGGACCGGTGCCGAGGTCCTGCTTGGCGAGCAGGGGCATCCAGACGTTGAAATTGACCCCGAAGGTGCCGAGCATTCCGGCGAAGACGACCAGATAACCGACCACTGGCGTGGCGCGCACATAGGACAAACCCTCGCGCAGGGATTCGATGGGATTGCGGTTCTTCACCTGGGAGAGCTTGGGCAGATTGCGCATCATCAGCAGACTCGCAATCACGGCGGCATAACTGAACGCATCGATCGCGAAACAGATTGCGACTCCGAACGCGCCGAGCACGATTCCGGCCAGCGCCGGACCCACGAGCCGGCCCATATTGAAGAGGGTCGAATTCAGCGCGATGGCGTTTGCCAGATCTTCCCGGCCGACCATGTCCGAAACGAACGCCTGCCGGGTCGGCATATCGAAGGAGGTGCTTACCCCGACGAGCAGCGCGATCGCATAGATATGCCAGAGGTCGATGTGGTCGGTCCAGATCAGGATGGCGATGAGCGCCGAACCGATGGCATTGGTCGATTGGGTGACGACCAGCAGCGCGCGTTTGGGTACCCGGTCGGCCACCACCCCGGCGACCAGACCGAGTATCAAGGTTGGCGCGAATTGCAGGACATTGACCAGCGCCAGCGCGATCGGCGACGAGGTCAGCGACAACACCAGCCACGACATCGCCAGGCTTTGCATCCAGGTGCCCGTGACCGAGACGGCTTGCCCGAAGAAATAGAGACGGTAGTTGCGATGAGCGAGCGCGCTGAAACCGCTCGGCAGGGAGAGGTTGCGCAGCGAAAGCTGGGCGATGCGGCTGTTGATGTGCGGTCGCATGAGTGACGGCACCGTCCAGGGGAATCGTGTTCGAAATGAGCACGATGCGAAGCGCGGTTTTCATTCTGCCATGGAAATCCCCCGGCGCCAGATTCGATATGCCGGGGGATAGTAGTCATGGGAAAGCTGATCAGCGATCGTCGATTCCGGTCACGAGCTGGAGCGCGCGAGCGGAATCGAGCGCGCGGGTTGGCGGCAACAACCGGTCGAATGCGAGATCGATTTGGCCGAGCAAGGCATCGTCGATGCGGGCTGGCTGATTCGCGGGCGGCACAAGCTCGACATATTGCAGGATCTCGGTCAACGCGGCGGGCGCCGGTCCGGAGGCTGGCCGATCGGCTGCCGAACGCGGGGAGGCGTCGATATAACCGACGAATGACGCCACATTCATGGGGATGCCGGGGAGCGCGTCGCCATCGCCGGCGCCGAGGCGCAGACCGATGCTGGTGGAGGCCGGCGAACCGGGATCGAATGGCTGGCTGCCGAGCAGTGCGAGCAGATCGCGATTGCGCACGATCGTGCCCCAGGTGCCCGCCTGGACCAGGGTCGGATCGGCGCGGATCAGATCGGCCCAGAGAACCGATGAGAGGGCCGCTGCCACGATCATCTGCGCGGTGCTTGGATCGGGCGATTCGAGCAGCGCACCTTCGAGAATGGCGGTTGCCAGCAATTCCGGTTGTTCACCGAGCAGCATCGAATGAATCCAGATGACCGGAGCGCCATTCCAGCCCTGGCTGTCCCATTCGGCCGGGACGGCATGCGGTAAATCGCGAAATGCGATGTGGACGGGACGCCCGGAGGCGTTCGCTCCCTCGATGACCGCATCGAGCACCGCGCGCCAGCGCGCATCCTGGCGCAAGATGAGCAACCCGGCGCGCAGGGTGGGATCGGGAATCAGCTCGGTGATGGCGGGATCGCCAAATTCGGCGAGCGCCGCGGTCATCTCCGGAGAGGCGAGACCGGCGCGGGAAAGCGCCCCCCGCAACGAGGCGCGGGAGAACTCCGCGTCGAAGGGCTGGGGTGCGGGCAGCATGGAACGGAGGTCGAAGAGACCGGGGGCGGACGGGAGGAATGGCCGGCTCGTGAGGTCGTCGAGCGCTGTCAGAGGGCGTCCGGTGCCGGGCGCGACCGTTCCCTCCGCGAGCAGTGACAATTGCAGATCGATGGCGAGCGCGCGCACCTTACGTGGGGTCAGTACCAGCCCGATGCCGCGATCGATCACCTCGATCGCTTCGGGAGAAAAGCGGTCGAGGGAAACGAGCCCGGCGCTTTCGGGAAACCGGCCCAGCAGCGCGCTGAGCACCTCGCCGCCCTGACTGCCCCCCCGCGGAAGACGCGAATACCAGGGATCGCTGGCGATACCAGCGCGGATGCTGTCAGCATCGAACGATTCGAGCCCGGCGCCGAGATAGACATCGCCATCGAACGAGGTCTCGATTCCGACGTATCCGGCTCCCCGGCGGCCGATCGAGTTCATCAACGCAAAGAGCTGCACATTGTTATAGGCGGCGAGCTCGGTGCCGGTATTGGCGGCGTCTGGTTCGACCGAAAGCACTTCGGCGTAGGTCAGACAATCGAGCAGGCTGGCGATCAATTCTTCCTCGAATGAATTGTCGAGGCCGTCGTGCATCGACTCGTGCACGAGAACCGAGATCAACTGTTCGGGAATCTCGTTGCGATAGCGATCGCTGATGAGCAGGCGCGGACTGCCGGTCGAATAGGCGATTTGCAGGGTGGCGACCGCCGAACCGAAATCGAGCGGTCGAAAATCGACCGTATCGTATGGGTGGCCAGATTCGTTCGCGCCGTTCAGGATGGCCTCGATCGTCGTCTGATACGGATCCCAGTCAGCAAGCATCAGCAGAGCCGCGCGCAGATTCGGAGCGGGAATGACCTGCCGCACGGCCGCATCGTCGAAGCGTGCCACCGCGGCCGCGATGCGATCGGGCTGCAGATTGCGCAGACCGAGGAATCGCTCGAGTGCGGCGCGCGCATCGTCGACTGTGATGGGATCGGTGGAAACGCTGTCGAAATCGAACGCGGGGGTCAGATGATCGGGAAGCACGAATGGCCGGTGATGCATGACATAGGCAGTCGACATCTCCGCATCGACCGGCTGAAGGAGCAGACCGCTGGTTTCGCTCTGTTGCTGGGCGAAGATAGGCGCGCCGGTACCCAGTAACAAGAGCAGCGCGATGAGCAGCCGCACCGTTCTACTCATACCAGCGGCTCCCGGGGCAGATCGGGAGTGACCGACCATTCCGCCCAGCCACGGTCGTAGATCTGCACGTCGGTCAGACCGGTGTCGCGCAGTGCCAGCCAGGGGAGAGCGGTATCGACTCCGAAGCGGCCATAGAGCACCGTGGGGCGATCGCTGCCGATCCCCGCCGCTCTCGATAGTTGCCGGATGCGGTCAGCGGGAAGCACATGACCGGACTCATCGAACAGGGCGGTCCACGGAAGATGGAGGGAACCGGGTATTCGACCGGTGGGCATCTGGCCGTCGAAATCGTCCGTCTGTTCCGCACCGGTTCGTATATCGACGAGCTGCAATTCGGGCGAGCGCAGAAGGTCGAGCAGTTGCTCGGTGACGAGATAGAAGCCTTCTCGAGGCGCGACCAGGGGAGCCGGGCCATTGCCAGGGATGGATTCGATAGAAAAGGGAGCGCTCCGCCAGTCCGCGAAACGTGCATTCAAGAGCGCGGCCCGGTCGAAACCGATGAAGCGCAAGAACCAGACGAGCCGCGCGGCGCGAACGCCCCGTTCGTTGTCGTAGACGACAACAGTGCCATTCGCGGTCAAGTCGAGCGAATCGAGCAAGCGCTGGCGATCGGCCTGATCGTCACCGGGCGGAAGCACCGCACCGAAGACGGGATAGTTGGGATCGACCGTGTCTCGCCACCAGGCATGGCGGGCCGCATCGATATGGCCCGCTCGCCAGATGTGCAACGGCGAGACATCCAACACGCGCAAACCGGGGGTGGTTGCCGCCTCCGCAAGCCAATCCAGATCGACCATGAATGGAAACGCCGGCTGCTGGGCCCGCGCCGGGCGGCTGTTTTGGGCGGTCCAGCCGAGTGCGATCGAACCGATCAGTAACGACCGGCGAGATGTGGTGGGTGAACGCATACTGCGCATATCGGCCGAAGTGTAGTCTGGAGTACTCCGGACCGGTTCGATTTGTCCGCAAGTGTACGAACAGAGAAGGGATCACAGGCATGGGAATCGTGGTCGATCCGGACGAAGTTGTCGCCGGATGGGGATTCGGAACCGGAATCGACGATTTCGGACTCATTTCGACCGTGGCGACCGATTCGACCGGAGGCGTCTATATATTGAGCCGGGTGCCGAACGGCGTGCTCCACCGGTTCGATCCGGATGGACGGTGGTTGGGCGATTGGGCGTTCAGGTTTTCGGCTCCGCATGGCCTGTGGATTTCGCCAGACGACCGCGTGTTCATTACCGATACCGATGACGATGCGGTTTACATCTTCGATCGGGATGGCAATCTCGTACAGACGATCGGCACACCAGGCAAGAAAGGCGAACCGGGAAGGCCATTCGATATGCCAACCCGGGCGGTGCAGGGACCGTCGGGCGATATCTATGTTTCTGACGGATATGGGCAAAATTGGGTCCATCGCTTCAGCGCCGATGGGGAGCTGATCGGCTCCTGGGGTGGAGACGGATCGGAACCGGGGCAGTTCCAAACCCCGCACAGCATCTGGGTCGATCGCGATGAGCGGATCTATGTGGTCGACCGGGCCAATGCGCGGGTGCAGGTGTTCGACAATACCGGCACCGTGCTGGCGATCTGGGACGGATTCTGTTTTCCACACGATATCTTCCAGACAGCGACTGGCACATTCATCGTGACCGATTGCGCGACGCGAGACGACGATTCGCGGCCATATTACGAGCAGATGCCGCGCCAGCCGCTGGTCGAGCTGACCGCGGATGGCCAGCGAATCGGCGCGACTGGCAGAAGTGGAACCGGTCCGGGCGAATTCGCCGATTGCCCGCATTCGATCTGGATTTCGCCGGACGGAGCGGTCTACGTTTCCGAGGTGATCATGCACAACCGGTTGCAGAAGTTCTCGGGAGTGGACTGAAGCAACGCGAACGACGGAGTGGCTCCGCGCCGCTCCGTCGTTCCATGCGAGTGCCGGCGATGGAATGTCCCATCATCGCCGGTCCGGTGATGAGCTCCTAGATGAGCTGATAGACGACCGTGACATCGACCTCGATGATGGTGGTTCCCGCCTGGATCGGAGTCGAGGACGCGGCCTGGGCCATTCCGGCGCCACCGCCACGGCCATAGATCGGGCCAGAGCTATAGCCTTCGCTGATCGAGAGCACGGGACCGAGCGTCATGCCGGCTGCTTCGGCCAGTTCCTGCGCGCGCTGGTGGGCGTCTTCGACGGCCAGTTTGCGGGCCTGGCTGGAGGCCGTGGTGGAATCATCGACATAGAAGTTGACACCGTAGATCGTGTTCGCGCCCGCCGCGACTGCGCTATCGAGCACATCCCCGACCTTGGAAATGTCTCGGATGACGACATTCACCTGATTCTGAACCTGGAAGCTGGTGACATCCGAGGGGTTACCATTGCTGTCATAGTTCTGCACGACCGACACATAGTACGTCGATGTCTGAATGTCCTTGTCCGCGACACCGGCGTTCTGGATTGCGCCGATGATGGTTTCCATTTGCGCTGCCGCGGTGGCTTGCGCTTCGGCGAGGGTAGCTTCGGTGATGGTGACACCGAGTTGGACCGAGGCGGTGTCCGGGGCAATGGCGACCGAGCCAACCCCGGAAACCGAAACGGTGGCAAGGGTTGCGCTGGCAACCGGGGTGGCGGCCTCCTGCGCGGAGACGGGGTGCCCGCCTGCGAAGAGCGTCGTGGCCACCAGGGCCACAGCGCCGAGCGAGGCGAGCCTGCGAAGCGAGAACGTTTGCATATCGAACTGATCCTCCTATGGCCGCTACCCGGCCGCACTGTATGGCTGTCGATCCGGGCGATTCCGGACCGGCGGTGATCCTGCTGAGAGAACGTGCGAATCCGCAAATTGGTTCCGCGGCTATTCGGGATCGCCGGATTCGGTTCGATCGCCAGCGACAACGCGACCGATCCAGGTAACCCCCAGCCAGATGAGCAGCATCAGCAGCGCGAGTTCGACGATTCGCCAGCGTGAGATATGAGCACCGCCAGACCCAGTATCGACGCCCGGCACGGGAATCGACTCGATCGGAGAGGCGGTTGGCGGCGGGGATGCCGCGGTCGCGGGAGCCGGAGGCGCTTCGAATGCAACCGGACTCGATTCGGCTGGAGCGACTGCCGCTCCGTTGGCGCTTTGCGGTGCCTCGTTCGAGGCGTCCGTTTCCGCCGTCATATCGGCCGCACGCTGGGCGGGGGCGCTCTCCGGCGGGGCGCTGGAGTCTTCGCTTTCCATGGCGCCGAGCATGGGCATCGATGTGGGGGCGACGAAATCGGTTGCCGATTCCGATTGCTGCAGTTCGCCGGGTTGTTGCATGAGCGTCGGACCGGCCTGCTCGCCCGTATTGCCCCGATGGGTCAACACATCGATCGCGGTGACCGAGATCAGCAACAGGGCCACGGCGAGGGTGACCGCGCGAATGACCGGAATACCTGGGAGAACCCATGCCGAGATGCGATCGAACCGGCCTGGGGTTGGCTCGGGTCGCCGCGCCTGTCCGGGAGAAAGCTGGAAGGTGCGCCGGGGCATGAGACTGGGCGCGGATCGCAGCGCCGAAACCGTTGCCTGCAATGTCCGATACCGCTCATCGCATTCAGCGCATGCCGCCAGATGCGTCTGGGCGCGTTCGGTTGCCGCTGCCGCGAGGGTGCCGTCGATCAGCTCGTTCAGCTCGGCATCGGTGAGGTGGTCTTCGTTTCGGCGGTGGCGGTTGCTGGATGACATCATCGGTGGTTTTCTCTGGAAGAGGAACGATCCCCGGAGAGGAGAAGTTCCCGGCCCGCGGGGGATGCGACCAGCAGATCGCGCAATTTGGCACGGCCCCGGAAGAGCCGCGATTTGACCGTGCCCAGCGAAACCTCCATGATCTCCGCGGCTTCGGCGAGGGGCAGGCCCTGGATATCGCAGAGGGTGATGGCCAGGCGTTGCTCATCGGGGATTTGGGTCAGGGCTGCTTCCAGCATTCGACCGAGATCGCCGGTTTCGGCAAAACGCACCGGATCGACGGGCGCGCTCTGGGTACTCCAGTCGGGTTCTGGTTCGAATTCGAGCGCATCGAGCGAGCTCGCTGGTTTGCGACCCCGGGAACGCAGCGCGTCGTAGCAGGTGTTGGTCGCAATGCGCAGCAACCAGGGACGGAATGCGCCACCCTGGAACGATTTGGCATTGGTCCAGGCTTTGATGAACGCATCCTGGCTGGCGTCCTCCGCTTCGGGCAGGGTTCCGAGCATGCGCCAGCAAAGATTCAATACCGCGCGTTCGTGCATGCGAACGAGCTCGTTGAACGCATCCAGATCGCCGCGCGCGGCAGCGAAGATCAACCGCTCGTCCCGCTCCGCACTGGGATCGGGGGGCGGCTGGGCTTTGCCGGCGCGGCGAAACACCATCGGCGTTCGATCAGCTGGGCGCCCACGGGCGCAGTTCGATCGTATCGATGACGGCGGGATTCGCGACCGTGCGGGGGAGCATACCGCGCAGCACGCTCAATGCGGCATTCAGCGTATCGACGCGCACCTGCGTGCGCGACCGTTCCGAATAGTACGCATCGTGCGGGGTGAGGATCAGATTCGGCAGCGCATAGAGCGGTGAATCGGCTGGGAGCGGTTCTGGATTGGTGACATCGAGCGCCGCGGCGGCGAGCCGGCCATCGGCAAGCGCGGCCGCGATGTCGTCCATATTCACGATCGGACCGCGGGCGGTGTTCACCAACACGGCCGACGGTTGCACCTTGTCGAAGAACGCGGAATCGATCATACCGCTGGTCTCTGCGGTGAGCGGGCAATGGAGGGTGATGATATCGGCTTGGGCGGCCAGCTCATCGAGCGATACGAGCTGCACCCCGGCCGATTCGGCCACCGCCGGATCGAGATAGGGATCGCTGGCAATGAGGCGCAATCCGAACGGCGCGGCTCGACGGGCGACCGCCTGGCCGATGCGACCGAGACCGACGATACCGAGGGTCAATTCGCGCAATGGCGGCATGGGGCCACGCAGAATCTTCTGCGTGTGATAGGAACGATCGACCCAGGCGCCCTTGTGGATGTCCTCGTTGACTTCGACGATGCGCCGGTTGAGCGCCAGGATGAGTGCCAGCGCATGATCGGCCACTTCATTGGTGCAATAGTCGGGGCAATGGGAAACCACGATGTTGTGATCGGTGGCGGCTTCCAGATCGACATTGTCGATGCCGACCGACATGCGAACGACCGCCCGGCAGCGACCGAGCTGCTCGATGGCGACCCGGGGAACCGCTTCACGCGAGGAGACGACGAGGGCATCGGCGTCCTTCGCCAGCGCGACCAGCTCATCGGCATTCGTCACGACCCCGGTGATCAACTCGACATCGATATCGGTGAGCTTCGACAGCGCCTCCACCTCATAGCCGAGATCATATCGGTCGGAGGTGTAGACCAATCGAAACGAAGAATCCGTCATTCCCGAGCGCGTCCTTTCCCTGTTGTGCTCGTGTGCTTTCCACTGCGCGACTATCGCACAGAATGGAGGATGGTCGAGCCCGGTTTCCCGTGCGGCGCGCTTCCGTTCGTCAGCTCGAGCTGGTCGGTCCCGAGCAGGGCGAGGAACGACGGCGATGTGTCCAAAGTCGAAACGGTCCGGTCGCTCGATGCGACCGGACCGTTCTTCCAGAGCGGCAAAAGAGAAGTCCCGACAAGCCTTGCACTGAGACTCCCCAGACCGGTTCGTTTCCTACGACACGCCCCGCAACGGTCGTAGTTCCCTTGCCGGTCCCGTTTCGGACTGGTTTCGAACGGCTACCCCGCATTTGCCGTTCGCCCGTTGACCGATTCGGTGGGGAGCCGTTAACGTACTCGGCTCCTCGGGACTGCACGGACACTATATACGTACGTTCGCCGGGATGTCAAGGGGTGTCCGTACAGTACATTCGTATACGACAACATTATCCGCGAAGCACCCGCACGCCACTGGCCAGGAGATCGATTGCCTCTTCCGTGTAGGGATCGAGCCAAACCATCAGGTGATCGATCCCCGCCCCGGCATAGCTGCCGATCAGCTCCGCCACTCCTTCGGGGGTTCGCGGGTTGGGGGTGGAGATACCGTATTGGGTGTAGACGCCTTTGGCGCCTTCGACATCCACGAAGATGCAGGCGGAGCGGCCGATGGATGCCGGATCGCGCCCGGTCTGTTCGCAGGCCGCATCGAGTGCGGCCAGGCGGGGCAATACCGCATCGACCGAGCTGGTCCAGGTGGTATTCCAGATGTCGGCATACCGAGCGGTGAGCTGCAGCAGCCGGGGGCCATCGGTTCCGATCATGATCGGCATGCGGCCGTCGCGCGGTCCGCGCGGGTGCATGGAGGCCTGGTCGGTCGTATAGAACTGCCCGTGGAAATCCGATTCGCCGGTGCGGATCAGATCGTGAACGATATGGAACCCTTCCTCGAACCGTGAGGCGCGGCGATCGAAGGGAAATCCATAGGCGGTGAACTCCGGCTCGTGCCATCCAGCGCCGAGTCCGAGAATCAGACGGCCGTTGCTGATTTCATCGGTGGTTTCGGCGATCTTGGCCAGCAAAGCGGGATTGCGGAATCCCATACAGGCAACGAGCGAACCGATCTCCACCCGTGATGTGGAGGCGGCGAGCGCCGCCAGCATTTGCCAGCATTCCCAGCGGCCTTCCGGCGCTTCGTCGCCGAGCCGAAAGGTCATGTGGTCGGCCACCCAGACGGAATCGAGTCCGGCGTCTTCGGTTTTGCGGGCGAGCCGGAGGACATCATTCCAGCGATGGATGCCGGGGCTCATCTTGCCATCCCCATTGGGGAGATAGAGTCCCACCTTCACATGCCGCGGGTCCACAGGGGTCATTTTCGCTCCTTCCGATCTCGTCGATGCTCCACCGTATCCACGAGACGTTCCGATCGGACCCGGGATAAACGGCCGCAAATTCCGGCAAATGTTCGATACTTTACGCGCTCTGAATGGGTTGGGGCGGGTGAGGGGTCTCGCGTCTTGGATTACGTGGTTGCCGGGTTCGGAATTGGCGCGATACTCGCGCTGGTCGGGTTTGCGCTCTGGGAACTCTTTGGTTCGACCGAGCAACCCGGACGGACCTGGCTTGGGCGAACCTCGATCGGATCGATGCTCGGCTCGCTGGTGATCTGGGCAGTGACCGGAGTCACCCTCTTTTCCGATCTGGACGATTCGACCAGCTCGCGTCTGGTGTTGCTGACCACCCTGGTGACGTTGCTGGTGATCGGGGCGGCAAGTCTCTGGTACCGGCGGGCCGAACGGGCGTTGTTGGTATCGAGTCCGCGCGCGACCGATTCGCGACCGCCGGTCACCAGCATTCCGGCGCCGGTGGCCAGCCCGGTCCCACCAGCCGCGATCGAACCGAGCGAATGGGATACCTGGCCGGACCGCGCTATTCCCGCTGGCGAAGCAGAGGTGGCTGCCGCGTTCATCGCTCCCAGTTTCGAACCCGAGGTCGCAGCCGAACCGCTCGATACGCCCATCGTTTTCGAAGCGGCCGTCGAGCACGCAGCGGACGAGCATCCAGCGTCCCCGGTCGATGATGCCGCCGGGGGTGCCGCTGAGCGGTCCGATTCCGATGAGCCTTATGGGCCGTCCGAGCCCGAGTCGCCCTTGGTCGACGAGATTCCTTCCAATGCGGAGCGCGGGTTGCCGGAAAACGTGCTTGCTTTTCGACCGAAGGAGCCGCTGGAATCGATACCCTCCGAGCTGCCGCCAGACCGACCGGATATCGAAGATGATTCCGCGGACGAGCCGGAAACCGATCGCACCCAGGTGGCTGGACCGGCAGGTGATGAAACGGTCGAGCCGATCGATATCCCGGTTCGCGCGGAATCGGAGACCCGGTCCGGTCCGGCGGCGTTCGAGTCCTCGTTGCTGGCCGATATCGATAGTTCCGCGGTGGAGGGCGATGGGCGATATCGCTCGCCCCTGCTGGCCGATCTCGAATCCAACGCCGATGAGCTGGAGGGGATTGGCCTCGCCAAATGGCGCCCCGAGGACCGACTGACCGCCGAAGGCGATACAGACGCCCCCTCGCGCCCGATCTCACGACGGCATCATTGATTCTCAGTGCGCGTTTCGACCGAGCATCCGGAAGTGTCCCCGACGATTCCGGGGATGGGTGATGCTGGAGCGCACGGTCGTCCTGGATGACCTCATTCGAAATGAAACGGGATTTCGCCCCGCGGCTACCCTTGGACGAAGAGGCATCTCCCTGCCCGCGGGTGGTGTCGTTCGACAAGGGGGTTCACTATGAAACGAAAAATCGCTGCGTCGATTGCGATGCTGGCGCTGAGCGGCGCCATGGCACTGGGCGCCAGACCGATCTCCGCTCAGGGCGCCGGCACCGCCGATCATCCGCTCATCGGTGTTTGGGAGATGCGGGTCGATCTTGGGCAAGGGGACACCAATTGCCCCGCCCAAGTGACATTTGCTCCGGGGGGCGGCGTTGTCGACGTGGATTGCGAGGGGGTCGTAGCCGTCGGTGTGTGGCAGGCGACCGGCGAGCGAACCGCCGATTTGACGATCACTTCCTACAATGCCGATCTCGGTCGCTACCAGATTCGCGTGGCTCTCGACGTTGCTGGCGATGGCGAGACATTCGACGGTTCGTTCACCTTCGAACTGGTCGACGCGGACACTGGTGAGGGTCAGGGGCAGTATGGTCCGGGAACGGCGACCGGAATCCGGCAGCGAGCGGAAGCCCCAGGCACCCCGGTCGGGTCGATTGCCGATATGTCTGCTCAGGCTGCTTCGACGCCAGCAGCCGAGCCGGCGACGTGA
>JBIQLF010000052.1:0-6105 GCA_044464585.1 Thermomicrobia bacterium | reverse complement strand
CGTTCGTTTCATCCTCGATTGGACCGGTTCGCCGGTCCAGCGGTGCTGGCGACCGGAACCGCCCTGCTCATGCGCCTTGAGTAGCGCCCGGACCGGCTGGTGGTTTCTGAGGGATGACCGTCCGCGATGAATCCGGATCAACCGCCGAGTGCAAGGAAGTATTCCGCGTAGGCGCGGCGCGAGCTGGACACTTCTTCGGGACGGATCCATTCGTTCGGCGCATGCGCGCGACTGCCGGGAAGTCCAAAACCGATGGTAACTGGACCGACTCCGAGGATGTCGGTGAACACATCGGTGATCGGAACTGTGCCGCCGGAGCGGACCAGCGCGGGCGGGACGCCGAAGATCTGACCGAGGACCGCGATGGCCTCGGCCATGCCGGGCGCGTCCTTGGGCAGCAGGAAGGGATTGGCTTGACCCGTCTTCCGTTGAATGGTGACCGAGGCGCCCTTGGGCAGGTGTTTTTGGACGTGCGCCTCGATCAGATCGAGGATCTTTTGGGGGCGCTGGTCGGGCACGAGCCGGCTGGTGATCTTCAGATGCGCCTGGGCGGGGGTGACCGTCTTACTTCCCTCACCGGTGAACCCACCCCAAATGCCATTGAAGTCGATGGTTGGGCGAGTCCAGCGCAGCTCTTGAACGGTGTAGCCCTCCTCCCCGACGATTGCGGAGACTCCGGCTTCCTCCATGAACGCTTCGTCGCTCTTCGCCTGGACGGCCGCGATATCAGCTCGTTCTTCGTCGGTGAGCGGCCGGACATCGTCGTAGAACCCTTCGACCGCAATCGAGCCATCGGGGTTATGGAAGGATGCGGCCAGATGCGCGATGGCGCGCACCGCATTCGGAACCGCGGCGCCATAGCCGCCGGAATGGAGATCGGTCGTGCTCGTGGTCAGGTCGATCTGGCATCCGGCCAGCCCCTTCAGGCCGATCGTCAGTCCGGGTTGGCCGATACCTTGCATACCGCCATCGCCAGAGAGGATCACATCTGACTTCAGCTCGGCGGCATAGTCCTGAACCACTTTCGGCAGATTCGGGCTACCGATTTCTTCTTCGCCTTCCAAGAGCAGGATGAGATCGACTGGCAGCGAGCCGCGGGTTCGGGCAATCGCTTCGATTCCTTGCAGGATCGCGAGCAGATTCATCTTCATATCGGACGAGCCGCGCGCATAGATCTTGCCGTCGCGCAGGGTGGGTTCGAATGGATCGGATTCCCAGAGCTCGATCGGGTCGACGGGTTGCACATCGTAATGACCGTAGATGAGCAGGGTGGGTTTGTCCGCGGATGTGATCCAGCGGCCATAGACCACTGGATGGCGCGGCGTCTCGATGAGCGACACCTCGGGAACGCCAGCGCGGCGTGCGCGTTCGGCCACCCATTCGGCTGTCTGGCGGGTTTCGGCGGCGAGCGATGGGTCGGTGCTCACGCTCGGCATCCGGAGAAAATCGAAGAGCTCGGTATCGAACTGCTCGGCGTGCGCGTCGAGATAGTCGGCGACAGACGTGTGCTCAGCCATGGGGCTCGGCTCCTTCCCATTGGTGCGTATCGGGTTTCCGCCAGCGCCGGTCGAGCGCGGTCAGAGCGTCATGATGCCGCAAAGTGACGGATGGGACACGGCTCCTTCCGCGGAACCGGATCGATTCGGCGAATCAGGAGCGTGGGTTGGACGACGGTCAGGCGGGCGCCAATCCCAATTCGAGGAGTCCACTACTGGCTGATTTCAGTTCGATGCGGCCGGCCAGATTCCAACCGGCCAGATCGGCGGTCGTCAGGGGGCGAGCGCCATCGACCTGCAGGCGCAGAAGACCGGCGGCGAATTCGCGTGGTTCGACGCTGGTGACGAAATCGAGCTGTTCGATATGGGTTTTGAGTCCGAGCGCGGCCGATGCCCGGGGAACGCCATGAACGATCAGGGTGGTGCTGGCCGGGCCGGTGGGCGGCAACTCGGCAACCGGAGCGACGGCCGGCAAGGGGGATGGTGCGGGTTTGGCGCCCGCGGGTTCGGCCGGTGGGGTGTGGCGGGTTCGACCGGGATGAGCTTCCGGACGATTGGACGCGGCATCGATGACCGCGGTGGTTTCCGAGGGCGCTTTGGCTATGAAGCTGACCGGAAGCGAAGGCGCCGGCAGTTCCGAGCCTGCCGGCAATTTGTTTTCCAGGTCATCGAGGGCGTCGCTGACGCGCCGTGCGATGCGCTCGCTTTGCGCTTGTAGGGCGGTGACGTCGTCGAGCAGATCGGAAAGAAGCGCGCGGTAGGCCGTGCGCTCGACCGCGGCATCGCTGTCGAGCCGGGCAGACGCTTCCTTGAGCAAGGCACTGGACGAGGCGATGTTCTGCCTGATGATCTCGTCGAATTGTTCGTAGAACGACAGGCGTTCACGCGCGCGGTCGAGATCCGACTCCACTTGGCTCATAGTCTCTTTGCCGGTCATGCACCATTCCGGTTCTGCGAACGAATTGCCCGAACCCTGACTCGAATCGAACCTAGAATGGCGATTCTAGCACGGGTTTTGCTGCATCCTGTGAAGCCAGGCGGGCCGACTAGCCAGGCGCATCCGGGCAGCGCACGCGCGCGCACCAGCGAGTTCAAGTGCTGGACGACCGTGCGACCGTGGGCGCCGATCGTGCCTGGCCTTCGTTTGGCGCAACCAAGAGGATCCCCATCCAGCGTCGCTCGTACCGGAGCCGGAGTGTTGTGCTGTGCGGGCGATGAAGCGCGCTCATCCCAAGTTGGCGGCGTTCGTCGCTGTGCATCGTGCCGGCTGCCCTACAATTCCCGGCATGAATGATCTACTGCACCTGGCTCGTGAACGTGTGGTCGTCTACGACGGTTCGATGGGCGCCACCATTCTCAATATGCAACTGACCGCCGACGACTACGGTGGCAAAGAAGGATGTAATGACTACCTGGTGATGGTCCAACCAGGGATCATCGAGGGGATCCATGCGTCGTATCTCGAACTGGGCGTCGATGTCATCGAAACCGACACCTTCGGTGGAAGCAAACTCAAGCTCGAAGAATACGGTCTCGGCGATCTGACCTACGAGCTGAATCGCACCGCCGCCGCGCTGGCGCGCAAGATGGCGGATGCGTATTCGACGCCCAGTCACCCACGATTCGTGGCCGGTTCGATCGGTCCGACCGGATTGTTGCCAGCCTCGGAAGATCCGATGCTGGGCAATGCGACCTTCCAGGAGGTGGTCGGACTGTTCACCGATCAGATTCGCGGTTTGGTCGATGGCGGCAGCGACATTCTCATCATCGAAACTGTGCAGGACATTCTCGAATTGCGCGCGGCGATCTATGCCGCCATGCAGTTGCGGGAACAGGGCGGCAAGGCGGTTCCAATTCATGCCTCGCTCACCCTGCAAACCTCGGAACGGATGCTGCTCGGTACCGATATCGCGGCCGGATTGAATGTGCTCGAGCATCTGCCGGTCGATTTCATCGGGTTGAATTGCTCGACCGGTCCCGAGCATATGCGTGAGCCAGCGCGTTATCTGGGCGAATACAGCACCCGACCGGTGGCGATCATCCCGAATGCCGGGATTCCCATCAACCAGAACGGTATGGCCGTCTTCCCGCTGGAACCCGATGCGATGGCCCGGCAGTTGCGGGAGATGGTCGAGCATTTCGGGGTGGGTATCGTCGGCGGTTGCTGTGGCACGACACCAGACCATTTACGGGAGCTGCTGCGGGAAATCGGGACACGGCCGGTGACGTTGCGGCCGGAAAAGCCGCGGCGGCAGATCGCCTCGATGATCAAGGCGGTCGATCTGGAGCAGTTTCCCGCGCCGCTGATCGTGGGGGAGCGGCTCAACGCCCAAGGTTCCCGCAAGGTCAAACGCCTCGCGCTGGCGGACGATTTCGATGGCATGCTCACCATCGGCGTCGATCAGGTCGAAGAGGGCGCGCATGCGCTCGATGTCTGCATGGCATTGACCGAGCGGGCCGACGAAAACGACATCATGCGCAAGCTGGTGAAAAAGCTGGCGTTGAATGTCGAAGCGCCGCTGGTGATCGACTCGACCGAGGCGGATGTCATCCGAGAAGCGCTGGAACAATATCCGGGACGGGCGATCGTCAATTCCATCAACATGGAAAACGGTCGCGCGCGCATCGAAGCGGTCATGCCGCTGGTCAAAACGCATGGCGCGGCCGTGGTGGCATTGACCATCGACGAAATCGGCATGGCCAAAACCCGCGAACGCAAGCTGGACATCGCCCAGCGCATCCACGATATCGTCACGCGGGAATACGGTCTGCGAGCCGATAGTCTCATCTTCGATGCGCTCACCTTCACTTTGGCAACCGGCGATCCCGAATTCACGAATTCCGCCATCGAAACGATCGAGGGGATTCGCGCAATCAAGGAGGCGATGCCCGAGGTCTATACGATTCTGGGTGTGTCGAATGTCTCCTTTGGCTTGAGCCAACCGGCGCGCCGGGTGCTGAACGCGGTCTTCCTCTATCACGCGATTCAGGCGGGGCTCGATCTGGCGATCATCCATCCGTCGCATGTGATTCCGTTTGCCGAGATTCCGGAAACGGAACGGAATCTGGCCGAGGATCTGGTTTTTGCCCGCAAACCGGAAGCATTGCAGGAATACATCGCTCATTTCGAGGGCCGGGAGGATGTGGCCGAAGCGGGCGGCCCCGATCCGATGGCGGAGATGGGCGTGCGCGAACGGTTGCACTATCGCATCGTCCATCGCAAGAAGGAGGGTGTCGAGGCCGATATCGATCAGGCGATCGCCGAATCGGGCGATGCGGTCGAGGTGTTGAACAATGTCCTGCTACCCGCGATGAAGGAAGTGGGTGACAAGTTCGGCGCCGGCGAGTTGATTCTGCCGTTCGTGCTGCAATCGGCCGAGGTGATGAAACGGGCTGTCGCCCAACTGGAAACGTATCTGGAACGAGCCGAGGGCGCCTCCAAGGGCGTCGTGGTGTTGGCGACGGTCTATGGCGACGTGCATGACATCGGCAAAAATCTCGTCAACACCATTCTCAGCAACAATGGCTATACCGTCCACGATCTTGGCAAGCAGGTGCCGATCAGCAAGATCATCGACAAAGCGGTCGAAGTCGACGCCACGGCAATTGGACTGTCGGCACTCCTGGTTTCGACCAGCAAGCAGATGCCCCTTTGCGTGGAAGAACTGCGACACCGCGATTTGCGTTTCCCGGTCATGATCGGCGGCGCGGCCATCAACCGGCCGTATGCCCAGCGAACGCTTTTTGCCGGCGGGGATGGCGCCTACGAACCGGGGGTGTTCTATGCCAAGGATGCCTTCGAGGGGCTTTCGATCATCGACCGCTTGATCGACCCCGAACAGCGGCCGGCGCTGGTTCGGACCACCATCGAGCAGGCGACCAAAGCGCTGGACAAGCCGATGCGGCAGTCGTTCACCGTGCAGGAAGAGCTGCTGCAGGTGGCGGAATCGACGGTGCCGCTGGCGCGGATCGTGCCGCCGCCCTTCTGGGGCGTGATCGAACCGACCGATTTCACCCTGGCCGATGTGTGGCCCCATCTCGATCTGAAGACACTCTTCCGGCTGCATTGGGGCGGCAAGGGCGTCAAGGACGATGCCTGGGACGCGCTGCAGAACGAGGAGTTCCTGCCGCGCCTCAAGACGATGCAGGCGGACGCCGAAGAAACCGGTTGGCTGGCGCCCCGAGTGCGCTATGGCTATTTCCCGGTCAATCGCGAGGGCAACGAGGTCATCTTCTTCGATCCCGAGGATCAGGAGAAGGAGCTGGGACGGATGATGTTCCCCCGGCAGCCCGCCCGGGAACGACTCTGTCTGGCCGACTATTTCGCGCCGATCGAATCCGGAGCTCGCGATACTGCGGTCCTTCAGATCGTGACCGTCGGGAAAAGGGCGACCCAGCGGATCGACGATTTCCAGGCCAGAGGCGACTATGCGGAGAGCTATTTCTCGCATGGTCTGAGCGTACAAACCGCCGAAGGATTGGCGGAATATGTCCATCAGCGGGTGCGTTCGGAATTGGGGATCGGTCCGGAGGAAGGCAAGCGCTATTCATGGGGATATCCGGCCTGTCCGGATCTCTCCCATCATGAATTGGTGGTGAAGCTGCTGGG
>JBIQLF010000051.1:0-20881 GCA_044464585.1 Thermomicrobia bacterium | reverse complement strand
ACTCCTCAAGTACACTACGCGCATTCGATGTACGTTCGCCCAGAATGCGCCGGTGCGCACCGGTCGAGTACGCATGGAGTACCGGGTGGTTCAGGAACCTCAATCGCAGGCGCGGTATGCGGTCGAGATGCGCGGGATCGTCAAGCGCTTCCCTGGCGTGATTGCCAACGACGGAATCGAGCTCGCGGTCCGGCGTGGCGAGATTCATGCGTTGCTCGGGGAAAACGGGGCCGGCAAATCGACCCTGATGAACATCCTGATGGGGCTCTATGCTCCCGACGCCGGCGAGATTCTGATCGACGGCAAACCGGTACGGTTCGATAGCCCGCGGGATGCGGTCGAAGCCGGTTTGGGTATGGTCCACCAGCATTTCATGCTGATCGATCGATTCACTGTGACCGAAAACGTGATTCTCGGAAACGAGGGACCGTCGCTCAATCTCGATCGCAGGACCGCCGAGCGCACGGTTGGCGAAACCGCCGAGCAATACGGATTGCGGGTCGATCCGAAAGCGCCGATCGATTCGCTACCGGTCGGTATGCAACAGCGAGTCGAAATTCTGCGCGTGCTCTACCAGCGCAGTCGTACCCTGATCCTCGACGAACCGACCGCACTGCTCACCCCCCAGGAGGTCGAGGACCTCTACGACATCCTGCAGAATCTGCGGGAGTCCGGGCACACGATCATCTTCATCACCCACAAATTGCGGGAAGTTGCCGCTATCTCGGATCGGGTCACGGTCATTCGGCGCGGCAAGACAGTCGGCACCCGCGAAACCAAAGACACGACCTCCGAAGAGCTGGCCGAGCTGATGGTCGGCCGGGACGTGCGTCTCCATGTCGATCGCCCGGCGGCGACCCCGGGCGATGCGGTGTTGCAGACGTTCGATCTCCGTCTCAAGGGACGAGGGAATCGCGATGCGCTGGATGGGTTGAGTCTCGGGGTGCGCCGTGGCGAAATCGTCGGTATTGCCGGAGTCGAAGGCAACGGCCAAACCGAACTGGTCGAATGCATCGCCGGATTGCAGAAACCCGATTCCGGCACGATCATGCTCGAAGGAACCGAAACGACCGGCTGGAATCCGGTTGCGCTGCGCGAAGCCGGACTTTCCTATATCCCGGAGGACCGGCATCAGCGCGGATTGGTGTTGCCGTTTTCGTTGACCGAGAACATGCTGCTTGGCAATAGCTCTGTTTCGCCGTTCAGCAAGGGTGGGCGAATCGATTACCGGCGCACCCGGGAGATCACCGCTGCTGAAATGGCGGAGTTCGATGTGCGCGCTCCCGGTCCGGAAACTCTCGCCGGTGCGCTTTCCGGCGGCAACCAGCAGAAGTTCATCATCGCCCGGGAGCTCTATCGGGAACCGCGCGTGATCCTGGCGGTGCAGCCGACCCGGGGACTCGATGTCGGCGCGATCGAATTCGTTCATGGGCAGCTGGTGGCCGAACGGGACAAGGGGCGCGGCGTATTGCTCGTCTCCTTCGATCTCGATGAAATCTTCGATCTTTCGGATCGTATCCTCATCATCTATCAGGGCAAGATCGTGGGCGATTTCCCGAGCGGCAACGTGACCCGGGCCCAATGCGGGCTGCTGATGGGCGGCAAGACCGATCAGATGCAGGGAGAGCCGATCCGTGTTTGAATCCGCTCGCTCCCGCGGTTTGACCATGACCGTTCTGACCTCGGTTGCCGCGGTCGTGGTTGCGTTGCTGGTGGGGGCGATCTTCATCCTGCTCTCGCAGCAGAATCCGATCACCGCCTACCGGGCGCTGCTCGATGGCGCGTTCGGCAGTCGCCGGGCCATTGGCGAAACGCTGGCGGCCAGCACGCCCTATATCTTCGGCGGTCTGGCGTTTGCGGTTGCCTACCGCGCGGGGCTGTTCAATATCGGCATCGAAGGCCAGATGTTGATGGGCGGTCTTGCCGCCGGGCTCTTCGCCGCCTGGAATTTCGATCTGCCCAAGGTGATCTATTTGCCCGCGGCGCTGGTCGTCGCCGCCATCGCCGGTGGAATCTGGGGCGCCATCGCCGGAGCGCTCAAGGCTGTTTCCGGCGCGCATGAAGTCATCACGACGATCATGCTCAATTATCTGGCCTATCAGGTGCTCAGTTATTCGCTGCTGCGCGCCGAGCACTGGTTGCCGGTCAATCCGCAATTGCAGTCCACCAAACCGGCGAGCGCCGCCGCGCGCTTGCCGAATATCCTCAGTGGCAGCCGGCTCCATGCCGGGTTGCTGGTCGGTCTGCTGATGGTGCTGGTGATCTGGTATCTGCTCTTCCGCACCTCGTTCGGCTACCAATTGCGCACCGTCGGTCTGAGCAAAGGCGCGGCGGCGTATGCCGGGATGCGTTGGGGGCTCACCATTACCGTCGCGATGTTCATCAGCGGCGCGCTCGGCGGTCTGGGCGGAGCCAGCGAAACCCTCGGACTGCTCGGCCAGCAATACAACGCACCCCAGGGATACGGGTTTGCGTCCATCGCTGTCGGTCTGGTAGGCCGGAACAATCCGTTCGGGGTCGTTCTGGCGGCACTGCTCTTTGGAGTTTTACGCAGTGGCTCGACCGCCATGCAAAACCAGGCGGGCACCTCGAAGGAGCTGGTGCTCGTGCTGCAGGGCTTGGTCATCCTTTCGTTCGCGGCGCTGGCGGCGTCGGGCCGGATTCAGGCCTGGTGGGCCAAACGTCGCGGCGTTCGGTTCGACGATGCGACCGACACGATCGGCATCGAACCGGGCGTGGCGCCCGAATTGTAGGAATCCGAGCGGGAAGGGCCGGTCCATGCACGATTTCTTCGACATCAACCTGCTCAAGGCGATCCTGCGCATGGCGACGCCGTTGGTATTCGCGGCGATGGGCGGGTTGCTGAGCGAGCGGTCCGGGGTGATGAATATCGGTCTGGAAGGGATGATGCTGACCGGCGCCTTCATGGCCGTGCTGGGGACCTATTATCTGCACAACCCCTGGTTGGGACTGCTCTGCGCGCTGATCTCGGGAGCGGCGGTCGGCTTGGTCCACGCCTTTTGGAGTATCGGCCTGCGTTCGGATCAGATCGTGACCGGCACCGCCATCAATCTGCTCGTCGCCGGAATCACGATTTTCCTCTGCCAGCGTCTCTGGAATCAATCGGGTCGCAGCCCGCAGGTGGAAACCTTGCCGAATGTCACGGCGGGCATCAACGTGCTGGTGCCGGTGGCGTTCTTGACGGTACCGGTCGTCTGGTATTTTCTGCGCACCACCAAACCCGGATTGCGATTGATGGCCAGCGGCGAGAATCCGAAGGCGGCGGAGAGCGTTGGCATCGCGGTCGATCGGCTGCGCTATGTGGCCGTCATGATGAGCGGCGTGTTTGCCGCCGCGGGCGGCGCGTATCTGTCGATCGGATCACTCTCCCTCTTTACCCGCGATATGACGGCCGGGCGCGGATTCATCGCGCTAGCGGCGGTGATCTTCGGCAACTGGATGCCCGTTGGCGCGCTGGGAGCCAGTTTGCTCTTTGCGGGTTCGCAGGCGCTGCAAGTGCAGGCGCAGATCAAAGGGATCGGGATATCGACCGATCTGCTCTTGGCGTTGCCCTATCTGCTGACATTGGTGGCGCTGGCCGGATTCGTCAGGAACTCTCGGCCCCCGGCTGGTCTGGGGCAGCATCCGACCTCCCATTAGCCCCCTGGCGCGAACCGAGCCACCAGAGGAGCGCGACCGCTCCGGCTGTCGCGCCGAGGAAATCGACGACGACATCCTTGGTTTCGACGCTGCGGTTCGGTACGAACGATTGATGGAATTCGTCCGAGAGACCATAGAGTGTGGCAATGGCGATAGCCGCAAGCAGCGTGCGCGCGGTACTCCAGCCGAGGGAGCGAAAGAGCAGCGCCAGGGTGAGCCCCAGCGCCGCGTAGACGGTGAAATGCCCCGCGATGTTCTGGAGACCGCGGCCGCCGTCCAGATCCGGAAGCGACGACCGGCTCGAAAACCAGAAGATGACTCCCATGACGATCAGCGGTGCCAGCACCATCCACCAGGCGAGCGTTTCGCGTCCCGATTCCGGCTCGTTCGATTCGATCATGCGTATTCCGATCCAGGCGCCGAAGAACCAGTGCCGCAAGATCGTACAATGACGCGACAAGAAATGGTCGCTGCTTCCAAAGCGAGCGGCTGAGGTGACAGGAGGGACTGGGCTCGATGTCGGCGGTGGTTACGGAGCGACCGAATTCAGATGTGAGCGCGGGTATTCCAGGGTCCGAGCGGCTCGTCTGGTATTTCCTGCGGATTTCCGGTCTGGCGCTGGTGATCCTCGCGTGCGCGCATCTCATCATCACGCACTTCGTCAATGTGCCCTCGCAAACGGTTTTCGATTTCGTGGCCAACCGGTGGGCCAGTCCCTTCTGGCGTACCTTCGATACCCTGCTGCTCTTCTTCGCATTGTGGCATGGCATTCTGGGGCTGCGGTCGATCATGATCGATCTGGTGCGGGTACCGGGGTGGCGGGTTGCCGTCAACGGGATTCTCTGGGTCGTCGGTATCGTCTTCTTCGTGCTCGGGCTGGTCACGATTTTCGCATTCGACGAAGCCCAGGGGCGCGCCAACACGGGTCCGCTGGCGGATGCCTTCTGGGTGGCGGACGTCATCAAATGGTCGCTGTTGCTCTTTGCGGTCGTATCGTATATCGGCGGGATCGTGCTGGTCGTCTATATCGCCAAGAATATGAGCGCGGGCACCCGTCCGGTCTACCGTGGAGATCTGGGTCAGTACGCTTGGGTGCTGCATCGGGTAACGGGCGCGGGTATCGTCTTCTTCCTGCTGATCCACATCATCGACATCATGCTCATCGGATTCGGACGCGAAGTCTATGACGAGGCGGTCGCGGTCTATTCGAATGTCTTCCTGATCCCCCTGGAAATCGCGCTGGTGGGAGCGGTTTTCTATCACACGCTCAACGGCCTGCGCATCATCTTCCTGAACTTCTCGAATACGGGCGTCCGGATGCAGAAGCAACTCTTCTGGGCGGCGCTGGGATTGACGCTCGTCATCACTGCCATCAGCGCCTGGATCATCATCGCCCACGAGTTGCTGTAGCAGTTTCGGAGAGGTGCCCCAGCGGAGGGACAAGACGGATGCTGTGTCCCGGACGATGCCCGGGGCGATAGCGACACGAGCGGCCCAGTATCATTGACCGGACTGGAACCGATCGGTTCCGGGTCAGCAGGCAGTGGAGCCGCGCGAACGTGTCCTTCCGAACCGACAATCGATCCGCTCTGGGACGCCACGCGATCGCGTGGCTGATCCTGCTCTGCACCGGTCTCGGCGCGGTGCTTCCCGTCGTTGCGACGTTTGCCCAATCAGATCAGCCGCTCGTCGTCGTTGGCGAGATCGATGGAACGATTACGCCGGTCATGGCGCGCTATGTCGACCGCACGATTCGGAATGCCGCCGATCGCGGCGCCCGCGCCGTCGTTTTCGAGATGAATACCCCCGGCGGTCTCAGTTCGGCGATGGATGACATCGTCGATGACATGCTCCGGAGTCCGATCCCGGTCATTGTCTATGTCACTCCGCGGGGAGCGCGCGCCGATTCGGCTGGCGTCCTCATCGCCTATGCGGCGCAGATTGCGGCGATGGCGCCCGGCACCAATATTGGCTCCGCCTCCCCGGTCTTCATCGGATCGGACGGCAATGTGTCCGATGCCGACGAGACGATGAACCGCAAGGTGACCAACGATGCCGTGGCGCGAATCCGCAATCTGGCCCAACTGCATGGCCGCAATGCGGATTGGGCGGAATCGGCGGTGCGCGATGCCGCGAACATCACCGCCGACGAGGCGCTGAAGCTCGATGTCATCGATGCGATCGCGCCCGACCTGACGGCGCTGCTGAACGAAATCGATGGCAGGACGGTTCAGCTCGATAGCGGTCCCATGGTCCTGGCGACCGCGAACGCCCGCACCAGCGGTTCCGATATGAGCATTTTCGAGCGGTTCCTGCAGTTCCTGTCGAATCCGAATATCGGGTATCTCTTCCTCAGTCTCGGTATGCTGGGCATCTTCTTCGAGCTCTCGAACCCCGGTGGGATGCTGCCGGGCATCGCCGGAGCGATCGGTCTGATCATCGGGCTCGTGTCGCTGGGCTCCCTTCCGGTGAACTGGGCGGGCGTGGGGTTGATGGGGCTGGCCTTCCTCCTCTTCATTGCCGACATCTTCCTGCCGTCGGCTGGACTGCTCACCGCGGGAGGAATCGCCGCGTTTCTCTTCGGATCATTCATGCTTATCGACGAGGGTGTGCCCGGTTACCAATTGTCGCGGCTCACCGTCTGGACCGTTGCCGCGTGTCTGGCTGTGTTCTTTATCGCGATGGGAGCTCTTGCTTTGAAAACACGCTTCAATCGTCCAATCGTCGGGCGGGAGGGTTTGATCGGCGCTATCGGGGTCGTGCGGCAAACCCTTGCTCCGAGTGGCATGGTCTTCGCGCAGGGCGAGCTGTGGAGTGCCACTCTGGACGAATCGACCGGGGATCACGAGCTGGAGGAGGGGAAATCGGTGGTCGTCATCGGTCTCGATGGTCTCCGCCTGATCGTTCGCCCGGCGACCGATGCGGAACAACGGGGCGGCGCATCGGTGGCCGTGCCCCCTTGGGGTAGCCCGGAGCCCGCCTGATCCTGAAGCGATTGCATCGATCCTGTTTCTCTTCGTAAGGAGCGCATTCGTATGGCCGTAGCAGGTCTCGGTCTCGTTATCATCATCATTCTCTTTCTGCTGGTCGTGCTGATGGCCTCGGTCAAGGTCGTCAAGGAATACGAGCGGGGGGTCGTTTTCCGGCTTGGGCGGTTGGTGGGACCGCGCGGTCCTGGTCTCATCCTGCTGCTGCCATTCATCGAACGGATGACCAAGGTCGATCTGCGCACGGTCACCATGGACGTGCCGGCGCAGGAAGTCATCACCCGCGACAACGTGACCGTGCGGGTCAATGCGGTGTCCTATTTCCGGGTGATCGATCCGTCGGCCGCGGTGAACAATGTGACCGATTTCATTCGCGCCACCTCGCAGATCGCGCAAACGACCTTGCGCAGCATCCTCGGACAGTCGTCGCTGGACGAATTGCTCTCCGAGCGCGAGAAGATCAACGCCGAATTGCAGCAGATCATCGATGAGCAGACCGAACCATGGGGGGTGAAGGTTTCCATCGTCGAGGTGAAAGATGTCGAGCTGCCCCAGTCGATGCAGCGCGCGATGGCTCGCCAGGCCGAGGCCGAACGCGAGAAACGGGCCAAGATCATCCATGCCGAAGGTGAGTTCCAGGCCAGCAAACAATTGGCCGAAGCCGCTGCCGTGATCGCCAGGGAACCGGTGGCGCTACAGCTTCGTTATCTGCAAACGCTGGGGGAGATCGGCACGGAGAAGAATACGACGGTCGTTTTCCCGCTGCCGATCGAGCTGCTCAGCCTCTTGCCCGATCATCTCAAGGAAGGATTTGCGGCCCCGAAGGAGGGCTGACGAGCGCGGCAGATGGCAAGCGTCCATGCGGCCGAGCCGCATGGACGCTCCTTCGCTCGTGACTGTTGTCAGGAGGCGCTGCTGGCTCCATGCACTTCGAGCCAGTAGGTCGCATACAGGTACGCATGGGCCGGATTGCAGAATTTCATACCCGGTCCAAATTCCTGCGACTGCCAGTACTGGCGTGCGATTGGTCGACCGCAGAATGAGCACGCATTGCGCAGCGGTTCGATATAGCTTATCTCTGGCATGATCCACTCGCCGTTTGCGTCCTGGTTCTGGTTGGCTGAATCGTTCATTGCCTAACTCGCCTCGGCGGTGGGGATATACCCATAGTCGCTGGCCGCACGCTCCAGCGTGATGAAACCGTTTGCGATGTCACGTTCGATCAGCGCGCGGTCTCGTTCGGCCGGTAACCCGTAGCCGCCACCGCCCGGCATGACCAGTTTGACCTGCGCTCCAGGGTGCAGGGTAATACCGGAAAATTTCGATGGCGAATGTGTGCCGAATGCCTCGACAAACGTTTGCCAGTGCTCTTGACCCGGGGCTTTGTACCAGAGTCCTCCCCTGGAACCGGCGCCGCCGCCGAGCGTTCCCCAGGGATCGGTTTTCATCCGGTTAAGGAGCGCGCTGACCGTGACCTCGTTGCGGACTGTGAGAATTCGCTCTCCGCCAAGTCCACCGCGCCATTGTCCTGCTCCTCCCGAATCCGCGAGCAAGCGATATTCCTCGATGAGGAATGCGGGATATCGCGTTTCGAAAACCTCGACCGGCGTATTGCGGCAGTTGCCGTTGATGGTCACGACCATATCGTTACCATCGAGGCCCTTGCGTCCTCCCCACCCGACGCCTTCGAAATGGAAATGCGCGTAGAGATCGCCGCTGCGCGGATCGGTGCCGCCGAAAAGGAATGGCGAGGATGTTCCGCCACAGGCCGCGACGACCTTGTCCGGAATGGCATTTTGCAGCGCGCCGAAGACCATATCGGTGATGCGCGGGCTTGTTTCCGTGTTGCCGCCGGCGACTGGGGCAGGGAATGCGCAATTTACGATTGTGCCCGGCGGCGCGATGATGATGAAGGGGCGGTAGCATCCCTCGTTGCGGGGGATGGTCGGATCGGTCAAATGCAGAAATGCGTTGTAGACCGCCGACGCGGTGACTGCGTAGATCGCATTGACTGGACCGGTGGCTTGCGGCGCCGAACCAGTGAAATCGGCAATGATGTCCTCATCGCGAATGGTCAATCGGAGTCGCATCGGATAGGACGTGTCGGTGATGCCGTCGTCCTCGATGACGTCTTCGAAGAAATAGACGCCATTCGGGATCGCCCGGATTTCAGCGCGCATGCGCCGTTCGGCAATCGCAAGCAGTTCTTGGGATGCTTGCCGGACGGTTTCCTCGCCGTAGGTATCGAGCAGTTCGATCATGCGGGCTTCGGCCAGATCGAGCGATGCCATCATGGCGCGAAAGTCACCGTAGGTGACTTTCGGGGTGCGGTGGTTGGCGAGGACGATCTTCCAGATGTCAGGCACGTCCTTGCCCCGGCGCTTGATCTTTACCGGCGGCAGCAGCAGGCCTTCCTGAAAGACTTCGGTTGCATCGCCGGAAAGACCGCCGGGTGTTTTGGCGCCGGGTTCGGACATGTGCGCCACGTTTGCCACAAACGCAAAAATGCGGTCGTTATAGAACACGGGTTTGAGCATCATGTGCTCGGGTACATGACCCGATCCGCGATACGGATCGTCGTGGATGACGACATCGCCCGGTTCGAATCCGTCAAGCCCCAGTTCATCGAGGGTCCAGTCGACCGTGAATTTGATCGTGCCGATCTGGGACGGGCAAAACTCCGCCTGCGCGAGCATCTGCCCTTCGGGATCGAAGATGACGCAGGAGAAATCGAGCGATTCGTTGAAGATGGGCGAATAACTCGTCTTCATCATGGTCACGCCCATGTCGCGACAGGTCGAGGTCAGATAGTTGTCGATGACCGTTAACGTGACGGGATCGAGCGACGTCATGGCGGCGCCTTTCTGGATCATTTCAGCCGGCATTGGTTGTGACAAGAAGCTGGCCATCGGCGAGCACGTCCACGCTCATCCCCGGTTCGATCAGCGTGGTGGCCCCGGATTCCTCGACGATCGCCGGGCCGTCGAAGGTCGTACCGGGTTCCAGGGCATAGCGGATCAGAATGTTCGCGGGCAGCGAGCCGATCCCGTGGAAATAGACGGGACGGTCAGGTTTTCGAGGCGCGATCTCCGTTTCCGGAGTTGCTTCCAGGCGGGGTGATTCGTCGCGCCCGGATGCGGTGACCCGAAACGAAACGAGCTCGATGATTTCGTTCTCGATTGCGTAGCCGTATTTTTCTTCATGGGTGCGAATGAATGCGTCGTACGCCGCCTGAAGTTGGCCGGAGGTCACGGCATCGGGTGGAATCGGCACCTCGTGCTCGTAGTTCTGACCGAGATAGCGCATGTTGATCGAATAACTGATTTCGGGTTCGCTGAGATAGCCCTCCGAGCGCAGTTCGGCGATGGCGGCGTCGCGGATACGACCGAATTGTTGCTCGACCAGGCGCGCATCGACATTGTTCGATTTGAATGCCTGAGTCCAAATCTTGTCTACCCGTTTGTCGGCGATGATCATGCCGAGCGCCGAGGCATTGCCCGGATGCAACGGCACGAGCACCTTGGGTATGCGCAAGGCCCGGGCCACGGAGACGGCATGAAGCGGTCCGGCACCGCCGAACGCAAAGAGCGTGAAGCGACGAGGATCGTGTCCGCGCTCGATGGAGACCATCTTGATCGCGCTGGCCATATTCTCGTTGGCAATTTCCACGATCGCGGAAGCGAGTTCGACGATCGACATACTCAGCCGATCGGCCAATGGTTGCAGCGCACGTTCGGAGGCTGCCCGATCCAGACGCATTCGACCGCCGAGGAAATAGTCTGGGTCGAGCCGGCCGAGGACCAAATTGGCATCGGTGACGGTTGGCTCCCGGCCTCCGTTTCCGTAGCAGGCTGGACCGGGGATCGAACCGGCGCTTTGCGGGCCCACCCGCAAAAAGCCGCCCGCGTCGACCCAGGTGATCGATCCGCCGCCAGCGCCGATCGACCGAATGTCGATGAGCGGAATCGCCGCGGGCACGCCCCATTCGATCTCGTATTCGGTGGTGTGTTTTTGCGCGCCACCGATGACGATGCCGACGTCGGCGCTGGTGCCGCCCATATCGAGCGTGAGCAAGTCGGGTTCGCCGGCTTGCTGTCCCAGCGCGGCGGCGGCCAGCATGCCCCCGGCGGGGCCGGATTGCGCCGTTTGGATGGGGCTTTCGGCAGCGGCGGAAGCGCGCATCACGCCGCCGTTCGATTTCATGATTGTCCAGGGTGCGGGCATGCCATTTGCCGCCAGCGCATCGGCGAGGCTGGCCACGTAGCGGCGCATCAATGGTTTCAGATAAGCGTCGGCAATGGTTGTGGACGCGCGTTCGTATTCGCGCCAGATCGGGGCGACTTCGTGCGAAACCGATATGGGAATCCCGGGTAATTCCCGCTCGATGATGTGCTTGACCGCGAGTTCGTGGATCGGGTTGACATAGGCAAAGAGCAAGCAGATGGCGACGGCCTGGATACCGCGTTCGCGAAAGGTCCTGCAGTGGGCGACGACCGTTTCCTCGTCGATCGGTCGGAGAATGTCCCCATCGCTGCCAATGCGCTCGGGCACGCCAAGACTGTCCAGTCGGTTGGTGAGCAGCGGGCGCGGTTTTTGCCAGTGAAGATCGTAGAGGGTCTTGCGATTGATCCGCTGGATATAGGGGATATCTTCGTGACCGGCTGTTACGAGAAAACCCACGCGAGCACCGGTTCGTTCGATCAGCGCGTTGGTAGCGGCGGTGGTGCCGTAGACGAGCGAACCGATATCGCCCGGCGAGATTCCGGCGCCAGTGATCGCGTTGCTCAGCGTTTGCCCGGGTTCAGCCTGCAGAGTCGGGGTTTTGAATGTGACGATATGCCCGGTCGACGGATCGTACGCCACCAGATCGGTGAATGTGCCGCCCGTATCGATACCAACACGAATTGGTGATGCGGTTCCCTCCATAAGGGGGTGGTGACTCCTTCGTCTCTCGATTGATCGAGCCAGACAACCAATTTCTGCCTACGTCGCCCGGCATGCTGGCAAACGGGCAGCACACCAATGACCAATTGATGAGATTGGTACAACCTCGATCCCGGCCGATTCAGCAATGCCTCAGCTCGTCGTTACCTGGCATCCGGCCCTGCCAGCGAACTGGACCGGTCGTTGACAGGCTCACGAAGCGGTCCCTATACTACCTCAGATCAATCTTGTAAGTTGTTGAAAATTTCTGGCAACGTGCGTACGCGTTTCTGCGCGTGATCCAAACAGGAGGCGCCGGCGCCAAACTCGATCTGTTTCAGGCAGCGGCTACGGACACAGGTTCGTCGAAGTGGTATTCGGAAGGATGAAGACGTGACGGAAACGCATCTTTCGTTCAAGGATCGCCAGCAGCTTTGCGCGGAAGCGGTCATCGACTATTCGCGGCACAGCATTAGCCGTCGCGAATTCATGTTCAAGATGACGGCTGCCGGTGTTGGCGCGGCTATGGCCGCACGCATCGGGAATGCTGTGGCGGCGCCTGCTCCGGCTCCGATTGTCAGTCGCTGGGCCAAACAGCCCGAAGCTACGGTCCGGTTCGTCAAGGGCGTGCACGCTCCGAACGATGCCGAGATCTGGCAGGAAATGAAGAAGGATTTCGAGGCGTCGCATCCAGGAATTGTGTTGCAGCCGGAGTTCTACGACTGGGCTACGATGCCGGAACAGCTCACGGCCGGATACGCCAGCAACGATCCATGGGATGTCGTATACAACACGGACCAAGTGCTTGCCCGGTGGGTTTCCGAGGGGTTGATTGCCGATATCACGTCCATGACGAACGATCCGTCCTGGGCGAGCGAACGTGATGGCATTGCTCCGTTTACCTGGGATGTCGTGAATATCGGTGGTGCCGAATACGGTGTTGGCGTGCTGGGTGCTGTATTCAATATCTGGTACAACCTGAACCTGTTCGAAGAAGCGGGTATAACCGAATTCCCATCCACCCGCCAGGGGATGCAGGATGCGGCAATCGAACTGACCCGCGATGGCGTCTACGGATTCGAGCTGCGCGATACCGTCGCCGATTCCGCATTCTGGGACTGGTTCCCCTATATCCACAACGATGGCGCGGACATTCTGACTCCCGATCTTACCGCGCAAAATCTCGATCCACTTGGGGCTGCTGGAACGCAATATCTTTCGGATCTGCAATCGGTGCATAAGGTGACGCCTGAAGTCGGGGCATACGATTGGGAGGGGGCGGCTGCGTTGTTCGCTGCCGGGCGTATTGCGATTTTGCACGATGAGTCGTGGCGCGCGACGACTTGGGACGCAGATGCGGGGCTCCCGTTCGAATACGATGTGGCGATGGCTCCCGCCGGGGAGGATGGTTCGAAGCGAACCGCGATGGGGAACTTCGGCTATGCGACGATTTCCGAAGCCAGTAAGAACAAGGAAGCAGCCTGGGAAGTGGTCAAATGGATGGCCTCGGCCGATGTGATCAACGCCTATGCGGCTCGGGTCGGTTTGCAGACCGTGCGAGTGGACAGCGTCCCGGACTATGGCAATCCGCATCTGGAGAAGATTCAGGCGGAGTTGGTACCCGCCGTGCAGCCGCCGCAGTTGCATGTGAACTGGGCAGAAATGGTGCGCACGATGTGGCCGGAGGTCGAACGGGCCTATCGTGGACAGCAGTCCGGTGAGGACGCCATGAAAAAGGCCGCTGAGATCATAAACGGTCTCATCTAGTCGAATGACATGGGTGCCTCTGGTGAGAGGCACTGCAATGCGAGCGCGCCACCATCGAATGGTGGCGCGCTCGCCTGCAAGGTCGATGCGTGTCGCATGATATTTCGATTGTGATGCAGGAACAGGGGCTACCAGACAACGCCCAGGCGAAACGGCTTTCCTTGTCCGCAGAAGAGCATCGTCGTTTGCAGCGCCGTTATCGACGGCGGCGTTCGCTTACGGCGTATCTCTTCCTGTTGCCGGGCACCATATTCTTTATCGCTTTTCTCGCTATTCCGATCGTCTTGCTCTTTTTTTATACGTTCAATAACGGCGGCATCATATCGCCGCGAGAATGGGTCGGTCTCTCCAACTGGCGCAATGTGTTGCGGGACGAGTTGGTCATAACCGCGATCAAGAACACGATCGTCTATTGCCTGATGGCGATTCCGGCGGTATTCGTGATTTCAATGGTGCTGGCGCTGGTGCTCCAGCAGGCGGCTCGGGGCGGTAGCGTGTTTCGGTCGATCTTTTATATACCGACCCTGACGCCATATGTGGTGGCTGCGCTGATCTGGCAGTTCGTGGTGCACCGCGATTTCGGTATTTTGAATATGGTGCTCATCGAGCTTGGGCAGAAGCCACAAAACTGGATCGGCAGCCCGGAGCTGGCGCTCAAGTCGATCACCATGCTGGAGGTTTGGCGCGGGGTCGGGTTCTGGACGCTGCTCTTTTTGGCATCGCTGATCGGCTTGCCCAAAGAGCTCTATCAAGCCGCGACGATCGATGGCGCCAATGCATTGCAGCGATTCCGTTATTTGACCTTGCCGCTGATGCGACCGACGATGTTTTTCGCGGTGGTGATGGCAACTATCTGGAATTTGCAGCTCTTCGATTCGGTCAGCATTTTGACCAATGGCGGACCGCAGAATTCGACGGTCACGGTCGTCTGGTATATCCAGCAAACAACGTTTGCCTATACCGACAAGGTCGGGTTCGGCGCGGCGCTGAGCTTTATGTTGCTGTTGCTCATATTGGTGCTCGCGCTCATCGAAATCCGGCTTCTGAGGAAAAAATAGACCGATGGTCGAGACGAATTTTCCAGAAATCGAGGTAACCCCGGCGCAACGCCGGGCTCGGTCGAACGATCGAAATGGGCGGCCCGGTCTGGTCGCTGGCGGTGCGGCCTACCGAATCGCGATTTACACCATTCTCATTCTGGCAGCCTTTGTTTCGTTGTTGCCGTTCGGTTATGTGGTGTCGACATCATTCAAGAGCACGATGTCGCTTTTTGCCTATCCGCCGGATTGGTTGCCGGACCATCCGACGCTGGACAACTATCGAAATCTGTTGCACCGCTATCCATTCTGGCGCTGGTTGCTCAACTCGTTCATCGTGGCCGGATCGGTGACCGCGATCAAGTTGGTTATCGATTCGATGGCCGGATACGCGTTTGCCAAGATGCGTTTCCCCGGCAAAGAGGGTCTGTTTCTGGTCGTGCTGATTTCGCTGATGGTGCCGTTCGCCTCGCTCCTGATCCCGACGTTCATCATCATTCGCGAGATGGGATTGCTGAACACCTACTGGGGGCTGATTCTCCCGGGGCTGGCTAGCCCGATTGGTGTTTTTATGATGCGCCAGTTCATCGAGTCGTTGCCGGGTGATCTGGAGAATGCCGCCAGGTTGGACGGCTGTTCCGAATTCCAGATCTATCGCAAGGTAATCCTGCCGCTGGTCAAACCCGGACTGGTTGTGCTAGGGGTTTTCACGTTCATGACTCAGTGGACCAGTTACCTGTGGCCACTGGTGGTGGTGACCAAACCCGAGATGGCCACGCTCACGGTTGGCGCGCGATCGTTGACCTCGACCTTCACGCAGGATTGGGGTTTGAACTCGGCCGCGGCCATTCTGTCGATGTTGCCGATGATCATCGTCTTTATTTTCCTGCAGCGTTATTTCATCGCCGGGTCTATTGCCGGGGCATTGAAAGAATAGGCGATTGCCAACCGTATGGGGTGAGGGACAGATTCGTGGCGCGAGTCGATTTTATCGATGTCAGCAAACAGTATGGCGACACCGGCGCGGTGCACAATGTCAACCTGATGGTGCAGGACAGCGAATTGCTCGTGTTGCTCGGGCCGTCCGGTTGCGGCAAGAGCACCTTATTGAAGATGGTCGCCGGGCTCGAGGACATCTCGAGTGGAGAGATTTATATCGACGACCGGCTCGTGAATTATGTGAAACCCGGTGATCGCAATGTGGCCATGGTCTTTCAGAACTATGCGCTCTATCCGCATATGACCGTGCGCGAGAATATTGGGTTTCCGCTGAAGATGGCAAAAACGCCAAAAGCGCAGATCGGGGAGCGGGTCGATCGCACCGCCGGTATCCTCGGTCTCGGGGAGCTTCTCGATCGTCGACCTGAGCAGTTGTCCGGCGGCCAGCGCCAGCGCGTGGCGCTGGCGCGATCGATCGTGCGCGAACCGGCGGTGTTTCTGATGGACGAACCGCTTTCGAATCTCGATGCGCAATTGCGGGTGCAGACGCGGGAAGAGATCCTGAAGCTGCATGAGCGATTGCAGACGACCACGATCTACGTGACGCACGACCAGATCGAGGCGATGACGATGGGGCACCGAATCGTGGTGATGCGATCCGGGGTCGTCCAGCAGGTGGGCAAACCGCAGGATGTCTATGACCACCCGGCGAATACGTTCGTCGCTTCCTTTCTGGGTAGCCCGCGGATCAATCTGCATCCGGGTACGATCGATGCGGGCGATGGCATGCCGGTGTTTGTCAGCGGAACGACCACGATTCCATTGCGAGGGCAACTCGCCGATCGGGCAGAGAGCGCCGGTCGCGGCGCGGACGTCGCATTGGGCGTGCGACCGGAGGATATCGACGTCCGGCGGGATGGCGATGGCATGGCCGGGCGCGACGCATCGCATGTTTGGGTCGACGGCGTCGTTTCGCTCATCGAACCGGTCGGCTCCGATATGTATGTGCGCGCGCAGACCGGATCGATCGACTGGATTGCGCGGACCGAGGCGCGTTTTCCCGTAGCGCCGGGGCAAACTGTGACGCTTGGTCTGGCATTGGAGCATGCGCACCTGTTCGGTGCGGATGGGCGCAATCTGGCGATCAGCGCCTGAGCTCTTCGGTCGGTAGCGCAACGCAATCGAAAGGTGTCTCCATGATGTCCGCGAATGATTTGGTGCAGGTTCGGCATGCGGTCGATCGAGCCGCGGATGAGCTGGTCGAGTTCACCCGGTCGCTGATCGGCTGCCGGTCGGACAGCCAGAGCGAGGACAACCCGGATTTCGAACTCGAGGCGACGCGTTGTCTCGATCTGATCGCCGCCAGGTTGGATGGACTGGGTCTGGAAATCGAGCGTTGGACGGAATCCCCGCGGTATCCCGTTCTGGCAGCGCGTCTGCCCGGGCGCGGTGGTGGACGGTCGTTGGCGTTCAATGGGCATATCGATGTCGTGCCGGTCGGAGACGATTCCGCGTGGACGCATCCCGCATGGGGCGGATCGATCGCCGGTGGCCGTCTCTGGGGCCGGGGCGCGTGCGATATGAAGAGCGGGGTGGCCGCCGCTGTTTTTGCGATCCAGGCGATCGTCGAATCCGGAATCGAGCGGACTGGCGATCTGTGGCTGCATGTCGTTGCCGATGAAGAGGTGGTGGGTTGGAGTACTCGCCGTCTCATCGAGCGGTTGCCGAGGGTGGATGCGGTGATCGTTGCCGAACCGACTGGTCTGCAAATCCAACCAGTCGAAGGCGGATTGGTGCATCTGCGGATCGAAATCGACGGGCGCGAGAGCCACGCTGGCAACCGGTACAAGTCGATTCACGCGGGCGGTCTCGGTCACGAAGGTGGCATCAATGCGATCGAGAAGGGATTGCTGGTCGCCCAGGCACTCCAGCGGCTGGAGCGTGAATGGGCGGTCGAGCGGTCGCACCCGCTGCTGCCGCCCGGCTTCAATTCGATCATGCCGGGCATGATCGTGGGTGGACCCGGTGGCGGGTCCGGCGGCAAGCTGAATTTGATTTCGAATCCGGGAACCTCGCCGAATTACTGCTCGATCGAATACAACATCTGGTATCTGCCGCACGAGACCTTCGAGGGTATTCGGGAAGAAATCGAGACATTCGTCCGGGCAATCTGCCAGACCGATTCCTGGTTGCGCGAACATCCGCCGCATCTCACCTGGAAAACCCGAAATGTCTTCTTTCCACCGGTCGATACCCCACCAGACCATCCCATCGTTTCGACCGTGGCAACCGCGCTGGAACAGGTTGGCCGCCCGGTCGAGATCGTGGGATTCAGCGCGGCTTCGGAGCTCGCCTGGTATGCGGAGCAGGAAATTCCCGGGGTGATCTTCGGGCCGGGCAGTATCGCCCAGGCGCATTCTCCCAATGAGTATGTGGAGCTCGACCAGGTGCGCGATGCCGCTCGGGTCATGGCGCGGGTGGCTGCCGCGTGGTGCGGTCCCGCCTGATATCGATATCGACCAGCAAACTTGGGCGATCTGCCGGACAATCTGCCCATATCAACAATCCGGCTGGGCAATCGCCCCCGGACGCCGTATCGAACAGGGAGGGACGTGTTGAGGATCACCAAGGCGACGACCTATATCGTCGGCAATCCATGGAAGAACTGGTTGTTCGTCCGGCTCGATACCGATCAGCCGGGGTTGTACGGGGTCGGTGAGGGATCGCTCAACGGCTTTGCCAAGACGATCGAAACCGCGATCCACGAGCTCTCGCATTTCTACGAGGGGATGGATCCCTTCCAGATCGAAACGATCTGCCAGCGTATGACGCGCGATCCCTACAACGAGGGTGGCCAGATCCATATGAACGCGGTTGCCGCGATCGAGACCGCCTGCTGGGACATCATCGGCAAGGAACTCGGTCGCCCGATCTACGACTTGCTCGGGGGGCGGTATCACGAAGATCTGCCGGCCTATGCAAACGGTTGGTACACCGGCGATCGCACCGTCGAGAATTTCCAGAAACTCGCCCAGGTGGTGATGGACCGTGGGTACAAGGCCCTCAAGTTCGACCCGTTCGGGGCCGCCTGGCGCATCATGACCCCGAAGGAGCGCCAACTTTCGATCGATATCGTTGCCGGGGTGCGAGAGGTCGTCGGGCCCGAAGTGCAGATCATGGTCGAAGGGCACAAGCGGTTCAGCGTCCATGAGGCGGTCGTCGTCGCCAGCGAGATCGAGCAGTACCAACCGGCCTGGTTCGAGGAACCGACCGATTTCGCCAAGATCGATGCCGTGGTCGAGGTCGCTCGCCATACCAGTGTGCCGATCGCGACCGGTGAGAGCTTCTCGTATCCGTATCAGTTCGCGGACCTGCTGAAGCACAACGCGGTCCATATTCTGCAACCCGACCCCTCGACGTTAGGCGGCATCCTGCGCACCCGCATGGTTGCCGCGATGGTCGATGCTTTCTACGGAGTGGTCGCTCCGCATCAGGCGCAGGGACCCCTCTCGACCTCGGCGTGTATCCAGATCGATGCCTGCACACCCAATCTGATGATTCAGGAGCTGTTCGACGAATTCAATGCGGATTGGGAACACGATATCGTCACCAATCCGGTGAAGGTGGTCGATGGCCGCATCCAGATTCCGACCGGCCCCGGGCTCGGCAACGATCTCAATTGGAACGAGGTGGAAAAGCATCCTTACCAGAAAGCGAACTTCCTGCCGCTCTTCAAGGTCGGCTGGGAACGGCGCGAAGGCTCCACCCTGGTCGAAGGGGAGGGCGCGGTGGCGGACGCATGACAGAACTCCGCGATTGCATCCCGATCCTGTGCACCCCATTCGATAACGACGACGGTATCGATGCGGCGAGTATGCGCGCCCAGATCGATTGGGTGCTGGCCGAAGGCGCCTCTGGCGTCGCCACATTGGCGCTGGCGAGCGAAGGCTACAAACTCACCGACCGGGAGCGGGATGCGGTTACGGAAATCGTCGTCGAGCATGTTGCCGGGCGCGTGCCGGTGGTCGTGTCCGCCGACGGTGCGGGCACCGCCGTGGCGGTCGATCGTGCCAGGCGAGCCGCGGCTATCGGCGCGGATGCGTTGATGGTGTTGCCGCCCTATTTGGTCACACCAAGTCAGCGCGCGCTGCTCGATTATTACGTGCGCATCGCGGATGCCGCCGAGATACCGATCATGATCCAGGATGCGCCGCAGCTCACCGGGGTTTGGATGGGACCGGCGCTCTGGAACGAAATCGACCGCCAGACGGCGAATACCGTCTTTATCAAGGCGGAGGGCACGCCACAGGGCGAGACGATTTCGGCAACGCTCGCTCAGAGCGATGGACGACTGCAGGTCTTTTGCGGTTGGGGCGGTCTCGGTATTCTCGATGCCTTGGAGCGCGGAGCCACCGGCAGCATGCCGGCCGCCAATTTCACCGGCGTCTTTGCGGGCATCCACGCCGCCTGGCGGAATGGCGACCGGCAACGCGCGACCGATTTGCTGGAAGCGACCCTGCCGTTTTCGGTCTGGGCGATGCAGTCGCTCGATCATTCGGTCACGACCGCCAAACGGGAACTCATGCGGCGCGGCGTTTTCGCGAGCGATCGGCTGCGACAACCGGCAGCTCCTCTGGATTCGATTGCCGAGGCGCAACTGGAACGGTGGATCGAAGCGGTTCTGACATAATCCCACGATGGGACTACCATGAGGCCGGGATCGGGTGATACGATTTCGGGCAGCCGTGCGTTACAGTGGTATCCGCGGCCGGGTCCGTGGATTGCAGTCCCGGTTCACCCATTCGTACGTACGCACCAACGGAGTAGACAGATGGCAACGTCCCGAGCACGCTTGTTCAAGGCGCTGTGGGCATTTCTTCTCATCGGCACGCTTTCGCTCGGCAGCTCAGCCCTGGCGTTCGCACAGGATTCACGTATCGAACCGACCAATCTCGGTGAGACGCCGACCACGGGCGGCCAGCGTCCGGGACCAGCGGGCGCTACGTCTTCGACGGTTGCCCCCACGGAAAAAGGCACCATCCCGGTTGCAATCCAGATTCCGGGCGCGTTCGTCGATGCCCAGGTGGAATCGCGCGAGATCATCGATGGCGTGATGCAGGACCCGAGCGGTCCGTGGGTCATTTCCTGGTATAAGGAATCGCCGAAGCTCGGGCAGGTAGGCAATATCCTGATGGCCGGACACCTCGACTATTGGGATGTGGGACCCGCCATTCTCTACAACATCAACAATCTCAATCAGGGCGACACCATCTCGGTCACCGGGGAGGATGGCCAGGTCTATACCTACGAAATCGACTGGCGCGAGAATTTCGCCACCGCAAACGCGCCGCTGGACAAGATCGTCGGTCCGACCGACAACGAGAGTCTGACCATCATCACCTGCGGCGGTCCCTTCGACTATGCCAATGGCGTCTATCTGGAGCGCACGATCGTTCGTGCCCATCGCGTCGACACTCCGGCCTCCTGATCCAGCGGGATCCCAAGTCGGATGCAATCGAACGACGGTGGCCGGATGGCCACCGTCGTTTTCTATCCTGGGGTGGCACG
>JBIQLF010000050.1:13801-21327 GCA_044464585.1 Thermomicrobia bacterium | reverse complement strand
CAACCTTGAAAGGCTGGGCTACTACTCCTTAGGAATCACCCGGATTCCGTATGAGACTGATCATCTCGATCCCGTCTGGACGACGCATGCTTCGGTGGCTTCACTCTACACCGCCCGGCCAGCGGCCGTATACACTCCAACCGGAAATGTCGAAATTGATGTGACATAACGCTCCCATTGCAGGAGCAGTGAGCAGAGCCGACGTCATGGGCATCGTATTCGCGGGTATTGCCCCCCACGGATTTCCATTGATTCCGCGTTTGAGCGATGACGCGGATGGCGCGATGCGAACGAGGACCGCGCTCTTCGAACTCGGCCGCCGGTTTACCGGGACCGCGCCCGATACGGTCGTCATTGCCGGGCCGCATGGGGTGCGAGTGGATGGGTTCGTAGCGTTGGCCGGAACGGGCAGAGCGGCTGGAACGCTCACCTGGGGCGGTCGCACGGTCGAAACGACCATCCCGATCGACCAGGCGCTCACCGACGCGATCGCGGCGCGGGCCCGGCAGCAAGCGATACCCATCGCGGTCACTGGATTTGCCGGCAACCGGCGTGACACCTCGGTGTTACCGCTCGATTGGGGGGCGCTGGTTCCCTTGTGGTTCCTCGGTCACGACCGCGATATTCCCGGCTCAGGGGATATTTTGGCCGCGCCCCCTGCATTCGACGATGGACCTCCGGTGGTGCTGGTGTCGCCGTCGCGGTCGCTTCCCCGTTCGGTCCTGGTCGATTTCGGCCGGGCAGTTGCCTCCGCGGCGGCCGCCAGCGGTCGCCGAATTGCCTTCATCGCCTCGTGCGATTGGGCGCACACGCACCTCGACAGCGGTCCGTATGGGTTCCATCCGCTGGCAGCGGATATCGATGCGCTGGTCGTCGATCTGGTCGAACGCAATGCTCTTGGGGAGCTCGCGACGATCGGCGACGAGGTGGCCAGCGACGTGGCCATGGACGGGCTCTGGCAAGCGCTCATATTGCACGGCGTACTGGAATGCGCGCCCATGCCGGTCACCGTGCTGAGTTATGAGGCGCCTACCTATTACGGGATGCTGGTCGCCAGTTGGTCAGCGAGCTGATTCGTTCAGTGCGTTCGCACGGTCGATCGATTCGCGGGTGACCACGACCACGGGCGCCTGACCGTTGCGGATAAGCTTCATCGATGTGCTGCCGATCGCCCATCGCGCCAGACCTTGCCGGGCGTGACTGGACAGCACGATCACATCGCCTGGTTGCAATGTTTCCATGATCGAATTGGCCGCTTGCCCGATGAAGACGTCGCCGCTGGCGTCGATGCCTTCGTTTTTCAACGAATCGACCACGCGGTCGACCAGCAGCCGGGCATCGGCGACGGCCTGCTCGAACATTCCCTCGAACGCCGCGGGCGGAATCGTGCCGACCGCACCCGGATAGACCATGGTCATCTGGGCTGCTGGTATCACCACATGCACGACGGAGACCGGCGCGCCGGTCAGCCGGGTGAGCTCCGCCGCCACCGGCAATGCGGATCGGGAGAGCTCTGAATCTTCGATCGGCGCGACGATCCGCTCGATCCGCGCGCCGGTGGCGATTTCGCCTTCCGGCCCGATGATCATGACCGGCACCGGCGCATGCCGCACGACCCGGTCGGCCACGGATCCGCTGACGAACCGCCCGATTGCCCCGCGTCCGTGACTGGACATGACGATCAGGCCCGCGTCATGTTCGGCGGCGGCCGCCATGATTTGTTCGCCCGGATCGCCGCTGGCGATCATGGTTTCGACCTTGTCACCGCGCTCGAACCACCGGCCCTTCGCATCGCTCAACTGCTGTTCGGCCATCTGTCGATAGCCTTCCTGGATCGTTTCGGCGGTCCCGATTACCTGACCGCTGAATGTGCGGACCGTGCTGGCGACCGGCGTGACCTCCAACAGGATGATCTTGGCATCGGACCCGGCCACGGCCTTGGCCCAGGGGACCGCCCGTTCCCCGGTTTCCGATCCATCGAGCGGCACCAGGATCGTGCGAATGCTCTTGTTCGTCGTCATCGAGAAAACTCCTCATCCTGGCGCGAAAACACGCCGCTGGCGGACCGGTGCAGGCATTCCAGGATGCATGCGATGCAATCCTACTCAATTCTGAAGATCGGCTCGCCCTCGAATTTCGCCGTCCAGGTCCGAACGGTCCGCATCGAATGAACAGATCGCTCTTGACATTGTCTTTCGCACATTCTTACAATCCGAGCGCCCAAACAGCTGAGTTGCGCAAATGGTGCGCAGCCGACAAGCCGAATTCGTTCTTTCTATGTCACGGGAGGAATCTGAAGCATGGCGGAAATGAACCCGACGAAGCGACTCTGGCAAGAGGCGCTGACCGGAAAGATCAGCCGGCGCGACGTTCTCGTTCGAGGCGCGGCGCTCGGTATCAGCGCACCAGTTCTGGCCGCGCTCGCGCAAGAGACGATTCGCGGTGCAATGGCTGCCGAAGAAGGCAAGCCGACCGCGACGTTCTATGACTGGGAGCTGAACTTGCACCCGGCCATCTACGATGTCGGCGATGCCCAGGGCGTGACGGTCGAGGTCGCCCCCACCGAGAACTTCGGGAACGACCGCTTCATCGCGGAAGCGCAGGATCAGTCCAGCACCTGGGATATGTACGCGGGTGTGACGCCGTTCCTCGAAATGCTGCAACTGGTCGCCACCGGCACGATCGAGCCGTGGGATCCGTATGTGACCGATGAGATCAAGAACGATCTCTTCCCGGCTACGCTGGAAGAGGGATCGGTCGATGGCAGCTTGTATGTTTGGCCATTGTTGCTCGACATCAGTGTGCAAGCCGCACATGCGGGCATCCTCGAAAAGGCGGGCATCGATCCCGAAGTGGCCCCGGCAACCTGGGATGAGTTCGTCGCCAACGCTCAGAAGGTGCAGGAGAGCGGCGCGGCGCCGTATGGTCTCACCTTCGACAATCGCGACTGGCGTTCGCTCATTCCGGTGACCCACTCGATCAGCACCGATGTCTATACGCCGGACGGGCTCTTCCGCTACAACAGCGATGCCGCCGTGCAGGCGCTGGAGATCATGAAGAGCATGATGCAGTGGACCAGCAAGGACATTCTTTCCAGCACGAATGTCGACAGCACTGCCCAAGTGGACCAGTCCACGTGGGCGGCTGAGCAGGCGGGATACTACTTCAAGTACCAGAATGCTCCCTTGACGTATTCCTTCAATTGGCCCGATCCCAGCATGCTTCGCCTCGCTCGTTTGCCCAAGACGGCCGATGGCGCGGGCGGCACGGTCTTCTGGGACACCGGCGCGGTGCTCTTCAAGTACGGCGCCAACAAGGCGAAGATGGTCGAGTTCATCCAGGCGATTCAGCAGTATGAACCGATTTGGCAAAACTCGGTCGAGGGCGATCCGGCCGAAGGCACGTCGGCCGTTGGCCAGCTGCCAGTAACGCAGTCGACCTGGGCGACTTGGGAATCTTCTCCGCCCGATTTCGTGACCAACAACCCGTGGGTCTTCGAGATCCGCGATGCGCTGGCGGACGCACGCGCGATTGCTCCGTCTCTGTTGGCCATTTCGCAGTTCGATGTAGCTCGCCCGCTGTGGCACAAGTACCTGTCGGGCGACACAGCCGATGCCAAGACAGCCGGTCAGGAAGCGATGGATGCGGTCCTGGCAGAGTACAAGAAACAAACGGGTAAGGACCCGCAGGTCTAGTCAATCGGCAGACAAGAATCCGGTGGGGCAGTCGCCCCACCGGATTCCTCTCCAGGAGCCTCGCCCCACCGGGCTATGCTGTCTTAGGAACCGACGATCCAGGAGTACCTTGGTATGGGTGATTCCCGCGTGGCGCAGGCAACGACAAGCGCCGCTGTGACCGCGGCAACGGCGACGCATTCCAGTCGTTGGCGCACGGTCAAAGATATTCTTACCAGCTATCCCTATCTGGTGCTCGCTATCTTCTTCTTTGTTGGTTGGCAAATTCTGCCGATCTATAGTTCGCTGCGCCTCAGCTTTACTGACGACAATTTTCTCGATCAAATTCCCCCGAATTACATCGGACTGCAGAATTATCGAGAAGTACTCTCCGATCACCTGTTTTGGCAGGGGATTCAGCGGGCGCTGATCTTTACTCTGGTCTTCCTGCCGGGGATGATCTTTATCCCGATGATCGCGGCGATCTTTATCGACCGGGTGCAAAATGAGCGGCTGGCTACATTCTATCGGATTGTGCTGCTCATTCCCGCCATGATTCCCTCTCCGCTGATCTTCGTTCTCTGGCTCTGGATGTACAACAACTACATCGGACCGATCAATTACATCCTTGTCGATAAGCTGCATCTTTTCACATTGAACACGCAGCCCCAGTGGCTCCAGGAGCCGAAACTCATCTTTCTTGCAATCGCGGGGATGGAATGGTGGTGGGGATTGGGGTACCACACCATGTTCTTCCTGGCAGGTTTGGCCACGATACCCAAAGACTTACCCGATGCCGCCCGCGTCGACGGAGCCGGGGAGTGGCGCATGTTCTGGGGGATCACCGTCTGGCGTCTGTTGCCCATCATTCTGGTGCTGATGGTCATTCGCTTCGGCAGCGCCATGGCGGTCATCACCGAATATCTCATCATGGGCGGCTACGACCGCACCAAGAACACCTATACCTGGACGGTCTATATGTACGACACCGCGTTCAATGGCGGGGTGCAGTTCCGGGGATATGCCGCTGCCATCGGCTGGGTCGGGGCGGCCATCATGCTCGTTGTGGTGGCGATCATGTTCTATATCTTCCGGCCGCGAGATTAGGAGAGGCGAGATGAGCACAGCGCAACCGGCAATTCCGGCGCCCCCCCATTCCGCTTCGGTTTCGACAGCCGGGGTCTATCACGCTCCCAAGAAGGGCTTCGAGTGGAAAGCCGCCGGCCGACATGCCGTCCTGATCATTTTGTGTCTCTGGGTGTTGCTGCCGCTCATCTGGATCGTGCTCCTCTCGTTCAAGACACTGCAAGACGGCTCCCATAACTGGATCTGGCCGAAGAACGGTTTCGTCGACCCGATCATGACGAACTACGATTACGTTCTCAAGAATCCGAGAAAAGTCGGTCCAGTTTGGACGCTCTTCCGAAACAGCGTCATGGTCACCACGCTTACGGTCATTGCCGCCACGGTCATGTCGGTGCTGGCCGGCTATGCGCTGGTTCATTTGCGCACGCCGGGCGCGCGGATTCTGACCGCGCTGCTGGTTGCCTCGATGTTCTTTCCGACGCAGGTGACAGCGATCGTCGGTATCTTCAGTATTCAGAAGCGGCTCGGGTTGATCAACCAGACTTGGAGTCTGATGCTCCCCTATACCGCGCTCAGTGTGGCCATCTCGATCTTCATCATGAGCGGGGTATTCCAGACCGTGCCCAAGGACCTGATCGATTCCGCAAAGATCGACGGGGCGAACTCACTCCGTACCCTGGGAGGGATCGTATTGCCGCTGGTCCGTAATGGGGTGGTGGTCGTCATCATTGTCAATTTTGTCGCGGCCTGGGGTGAGTACCTGCTGGCGCTGACGCTGATGAACGATTTGAGCAAGCGCACTCTGCCCGTATTCCTTGGCACTGCCAGTGGCGGCGTGGGCGGGCTCATTTGGCCGAGGATGGCAGCGCTCTACATCATCGCCATTCTACCGGCGCTCATCACCTTTTCCATCGCACAAAAATGGTTCATGAAAGGACTCCAGGAGGGCGCACTCAAAGCGTGATATCGATGCGGCATGCGGGGCGACAGGCGGTCGCCTCGCGCTATGCTGCCGTCGATGAGACGGTGTCGCGCCAGGGAAGTGCTTCTTGAATTCCAGTACAGCGGACATCGCGACGGCGCGGCCGCTCGCGTCCGGGCGTGACCGGAAGGTCATTCGACCCCGTCGCCGGTCGATTGCCTGGGGCGCGGTGGGCCGCCATGCGGTGCTTCTGCTGCTCTGCGCCTGGGTGCTCTTTCCACTGGTCATCGTTTTGATCAGTTCGGTCGAATCGAGAGTCGATAGCGCGCATAACAACATATGGCCGAACGAATTCGTCCATCCGCTCTGGGCGCGCTACCAGTGGGTCTGGACCAATTTCACGCTCGACAACCCATTCTTCCGCTCCTACTGGAACAGCCTGTTCGTGACCGGGCTGACGGTGGCGTTTGCCACCGTGTCTGCCGTGCTCGCCGGGTATGCCCTGTCGCATCTTTCGACCCCGGGCAAGACGCTGATCCTGCTGGTGTTGGTAATGTCTCTCTTCTTGCCGATTCAGGTCACGGCCATGATCGGCACCTTCCAATTGCATCGCGATCTCGGATTGATCGACGAAACCTGGGCGCTGCTCCTCCCTTATGTTGCCGCCAGCACCGCGGTGTCGATTCTCATCATGCGAGCTGTCTTTCAAATGGTATCGAGGGAGATTCCCGATTCCGCCCGGCTCGATGGCGCATCGTCGCTTCGTGTCCTGACCGGCATTCTGCTGCCGATCGTGCGCAATGGCATCGTCGTGGTGGTGATCGTCAATTTCATCTATGCCTGGAGCGAATTCATGCTTGCCAGTGTGCTCATGAACAATTGGACGTCGCGCACGCTTGCCGTCTTCATGGGCAAGGGCCAGGGACCGGGTATTTCAGCGATGATCGTCGTGCAATTGATCCCGAGCATCGTCGTGCTCGCGATCGGGCAACGGTGGTATGCACGCGCATTACAGGAAGGAGCGCTCAAGGGATGAGTGGAACAGCATCGAGGACGTTGCAGGATCGGGTGGTCTTCGTCACCGGAGGCGGATCGGGAATCGGCCGGGCGATCTGCGAGCGCTTCGCCGGGGAGGGCGCGCAGGTCGCGGCTGCCGATCTGATTCCGGAACGGGCTGCCGAAACCGCGGCGCGCATCGAGGCGAAGGGCGGCGATGCGATCGGGCTGGAGATCGATGTGGCCGATGCGGAACGCGTGCGAACCGCGGTGGACCAGGCTATCGAGCGGTTTGGCCGTATCGACATTCTCGTGAACAACGCCGGGCTCTCGGTCGGTGACCGCATCACCGATTTCGACGAGGCGATGTGGGATCTCAATGTCGATGTCGTGCTGAAGGGCGTCTATCTCTGCTCCCGCGCGGTGCTGCCCGGTATGATCGAGCGACAAAACGGGGTCATTCTGAATATCGGGTCCGTCAATGGCATCATGGCCATTGGCGAATCGGCGTATTCGGCCGCCAAAGCCGGGATGGTCAATCTCACGCAGAATCTCGCCATTCATTACGGCGACGATGGTATTCGGGTCAACCTGATCGCGCCCGGTACGATTCGTACGCCGATTTGGGATCAGCGCGTCGCGGCCGATCCGACGACATTCGATCAGCTCGTTCCCTGGTATCCGCTCGGCCGCATCGGCGAACCGGACGATATCGCCAAAGCCGCCCTCTTCCTCTGCTCCGACGATGCGTCGTGGATCACCGGCGTCGTCCTCCCCGTCGACGGCGGTCTCACCGCCGGCAACTATCGATTGAACAAGGATCTGCAGGGGGTGCGGGAGAAGCCGGG
>JBIQLF010000050.1:0-13701 GCA_044464585.1 Thermomicrobia bacterium | reverse complement strand
CCCGTTTCCGGGGCGGGCCGGTGCGGTGGTCGTTGGGGCGGGGGCGTTTGGGCTGGGGGTAGGATATGCGCTGGTGCGGCAGGGGGTGCGCGAGGTGGTCGTGCTCGATCAATTCGAGCCGGGAACGCAGACGTCGGCGCGGGCGGCAGGGTTGTTCAAGAATATCCAGTCGAGCGAGACGGCGACGAGGTTGACGTTGCGGTCGATCGAGATCGTGAAGACGTTCGCGCGCGAAACCGGCGTGCCGATTCCCTATCAGCAGCCGGGGAGTCTCTTCGTTGCGCGAACCCCGCAGCATGCGGCCATGATCGAGGCGGAAGTCGAGGATTCCACGGGTTGGGGGGCCGTGGCCGAGCGGGTCGATCGGTCGGAAGCGATGCGTCGTTGTCCCTATATCGATGCCGCCGATTTTGTAAGCGCATATTTCGTGCGTGACGATCTCTATCTGGAAGACCCGAAGGCATTGCTCTTTGCGTTGATGCAGGCGGGCGAGCGGATCGGGATGCAGACCATCGGGCATACCGCGGTGACCGGGATCGAGGTGAAGAACGGCGCGGTGCGGGGAGTGCAAACGACGCGCGGCCCGATCGAGACCCCCATCGTCGTCGATGCGGCTGGCGCCTGGGCGCGAATCGTCGGGGCGATGGCGGGCGCCGATGTGAAGATCGTGCCGATGCGCCACACATTGCGGATCACCGCGCCGGTGGATGGCATGTCCGCCGATATGCCGATCATCCGGATCACCGACGCGGCGGGCTATGCGCGTCCCGCGCGGGGTGGGGTGATGTATGGCATGTTCGAACCGGATCCGTTGCCATTCGGTCCTCGGCCGGGACAGACGTTGACGCTGGATATGGTGCCGGCCAGCAGAGCGGTATTGACCGAAGCACGCGAGCGACTGGTGCGCACGATTCCGTCGCTGGCCGATGCGACATCGCAAGAGGATCGCGCCGGGCTCTTCACCATGACCGCTGACGGCAAGTTCCTGGCCGGGCCGATGCCGAGCGTGCAGGGGTTCTGGGTGATCGGCGGGTGCAATGGCAGCGGATTTTCGATGTCGACCGGTCTGGGCGAAGCTATCGCGCAATGGATCACCGGCGGCGCACCAGAAACCGACCTCTCGATCTTCGCTCCGAGTCGCTTTCTCGATCCGGAAATCGGCGAATCCGATCTACTTGCCCGTTCGATCTGGGAATATGCGAACTACTACACGCCGTTGGGGTGAGCGAGCGGCGAGAGGTGGGGGCGAGCGGGGTACTGGGCAAAAGGCAAGAGGCAAAAGGCAATAGTCCGGTCTTTAGGATCCGGGGTCGTTCTCGGATGACGTGACCCGGATTGCACCAGTACAACAATGAAAGGCAATAGTCCGGTTTTTTAGGAACTGGGGCCGTTCGCGGGCAGCGGCAATCAGCTGAACCCGACTTTTGCCTTTTGCCCAGCACGCCTCGTGCCCCGCATGCCTACCTCGGCGGTCGCTGGCCATCCTGGAATGTCCGAATGATCCAGCCCAACCCCAATGTGGCGCCGACCCAGCTCGTCGACCAATGACGGATGATGGTCGAGAGCATCCGGGCTCCGATGGCGAGCGGGGTCCGGAGCAAGGGGAACCGCCCGCTTGCGGCCGCCATGTCCATGTGCAGCGCGAATGCGTCGAGCAACGCGCAGAACGTGGCTCGTCCGGGGCTCAGCGGTCGTCGTTTCGAATTTCGCCGGGACATGCCATTCATCCTCGCTCGAAGCCGGATTTCCGCGGTTTGGCATCCGAACCGGAACAATCTGCAAAAAGCTCTGTTGACAAATTCTCTCATGCCCCAATAGAATCCGGGGCGAATAGATTGTATACAGGCGAGAGCGACAACGCGTTCGAAGGCAGTTGACTCCGAACACGGAAACGTGCAACGAGCCACACTTCGCGGGTCCAGAGCCATCATCTCGGGGAGTCCATGTGGTTCGAACGGAATCGACAATGAACGGAGCAAGGGCGACCGGGCGGCAAGGCGTCGTTTCGGTCGAGCATGCGACCAAGTATTACAAGACCGAAACCGGGAGCGTTCACGCGCTCGAGGATATCAATCTCGATATCCGCAAGGGCGAATTCATTGCCATCGTCGGACCATCCGGCTGCGGCAAGAGCACATTGCTTTGGGCCATGTCGGGCCTGCACGATCTGACGTCGGGCACGATTCGCATCGACGGGTCCGAGGTCACCGGACCGCGCCCTGAGATCGGCATGATCTTCCAGGAAGCGAATCTGCTGCCGTGGCGCAATTTGCAGCGAAATATCGAATTCCCCTTCGAGATCAAAAAGGTCGATCCGAAACCATACCAGTCGCGAATCGAGGCGCTCCTGGCGGAGGTCGGTCTGAGCGGGTTCGAATCGAAATACCCGCGCGAGCTTTCGGGCGGGATGCAGCAGCGCGCGAGCATCGTGCGGTGCCTGGCATTCGATCCCGAGATCATCCTCATGGACGAACCGTTCGGCGCGCTCGATGCGTTCACTCGCGACGAAATGAATCTGCTCATCCAGAAGCTGTGGATGGAAACCGGCAAAACGATCATCTTCGTCACCCACAACGTGAGCGAGGCAATCTTGCTGGCCGATCGGGTCGTGGTGCTGACCCCGCGTCCGGGCCGGATCGCGCACATTTTCGACATCGATCTTCCGCGGCCGCGCACCATCGAAGAAACCTATTCGCCGCCGTTCATCGAAAAGATCTTCGAAATCAAGGACACGATCATTCAGGGCGCATACCGGCCGGAGCATGTGGCCGAGGTGACGCGCAAGGTTGCCGGCGTGGCCGGGACACAGGTGGAGCGCTGAGACGATGGCAACCGATCTGCGAGAAAACATCCCCACGTTCGGGGATAGCAACGCCGAGAACCAGGAAGTCGGGTTGTCCAATATGTCGGCGCTGACCGACACCGGGCTCGCCAGCAGCGGCAAGGAAGCAGCGATTCTGATTCTCGTCGCGTGCGCCGTGGTCGGCGGTCTCGAGCTGATCGTGCGCGTCCTCGATGTGCCGGCGTATACCTTCCCGGCTCCGAGCGCTATCGGTGAATCGCTCTTCCGCAATTTCCGGCCGCTCTATCTGCCGCATCTGATCGTGACGTTGAAGGTGCTCTTCCTCGGTTATCTGATCGGCGCGTCGATCGGTATTTTGCTGGCGGCGGTCATCACGCAGTTCCCGTTCGCCGAAAAGATCGTGACGCCCTATATCCTGCTGCTGGTCACGACGCCGATGATCGCGCTGGTGCCCCTGCTGGTGCAGAAGCTCGGATTCGGCATCCAGCCGCGCGTGATCGCGGTGGCGCTGGCCTCGGGACCGATGGTGATGATCAATGCGGCCACTGGTTTCCGGCGTACCGACCTGGCCAAGCTCGCGCTGGCACGTTCGTATGGCGCGACGACCTTCCAGATCTTCACCAAGGTGCGGTTCCCGCTGGCGCTGCCGATGATCATCGTCGGATTGATGGTCGGGGCGATCTTCGGGTTGCTGACCGCGGTCGGCGCGGAAATCGTCGGTTCGGGCGAGGGACTGGGCAACCGCCTGATGTACTACTCATCGCGTATCCAGATGGCGAACTTCTGGTCGATCATCATCATTCTGGCGACCCTCGGCATTCTCATCTACGTCTTCTTCTATTGGGTCGGAAAACGCTGGGCCAGCTGGCAGGCGTAAGTGCTCTGTGAATTGAACTCGTGCGCCGCCAACAGGGCGCATCGTTCAAGAAACGGTTCGATTGGAGAACCGGAAGCCGTATCGATCACGACCAGCTGCGGTGCTGGCCGGACGAACAGGAGGAGACATGAGTCACTACGATGGAGTCTCACAGCGTCGCGTGACACGCCGTACGTTGATGGGAGGCGCGGCAGCCGCCGGCATGGCAATACCATTGTCGCGAGGGCCCGGGCGGTTGATCGCTTCCGCCCAGGAGGAGCGTAACAAGATCGTGTGGGTGTCGCCGCGGGGCAGCCTGGAAACGATTGGTGACTATGCATATTGGGTCGCCAAAGACCAGGGCTATTTCGGTGACATGGAAACCGTGATGCTTCCGGCGATTCTGGAGTCGACATCATCGGCAAAGAATGTGGCCGATGGTGACGCGGATGTGTGCTATGTCTCTCCGGGCGTTTTTGCCGATGCGGTCAGCAGTGGGCTCGACTTGATTTCCGCATTCCAGATGAGTGGGTATGACGCGTTCGACTTTGCTTTGCCAAAGGGGAACCCGCAGGGTATCGAGACAGCCAAGGATCTCGAGGGCAAGAAGGTCGTGCTTGCCGATATCGGTTGGGCGGCGATTGTCGACCCGCTTATTATCCAGGCGGGTGGCGATCCGTCGAAAGTGAACTATGTGGCAGCCGGATCCGGTTATGCCCAGACGCTGCAAGCTGGTCAAGCGGATGCCGCGCTCAGTTGGGAAGGGCAGCGTGCTGAATGGACGGCGGCCGGTCTCGATTTCGACTATATCCTCGGTTACGAGTGGTCGATCTTCCCCGGTAATCCGTTCGAGATTCGCCGTTCGGACTTCGAGGACGAGAGTCTGACCGAGCTTTACACCAATTACTTCAAGGGATGGGCAATGGGACTCGAATTTGCCTATCAGAATCCGGTGGCCGCAACCCAGATCACGATGGCGGCACCGGAGATTTCTGCATCCTTGAATGAGACATTCCCGGACAAAGCCGAGGCGGTTCATGCGCTGTGGGAAATCGCCAACATCTTCCGCGGCAACTGGGAAAAACGCAATGGCGGTCAATGGGGGTGGGCGGACCTCGACGGCTGGCAAGCGTTCTTCGATGATAGCGCGAAGGCAGCCGGAACCGATTCGGTCGATGCCTCGACCGTTGTGTCCAACAAATATATCGACGGGGTGAATGCGTTCGATCGCGATCAGGTGATCGCGGATGCGTCCGGTTATGAGCTCTCCGAAGAATTCGCGGCCGTACCTCTGCCCCCCGACGCCGGATTGGCACTGACGCCGGCATCGTGATCGTGTTTGGCCATGGGGCGGGCGCGGTGTGACGGCGGGTACGTAACGAGGAGAAGGAGCAAGAATGCCCTCAAAGAACGAACAAATCGGGATCGCGATTTTCGGAGCTGGAAATGTGTCGAGCGGCCATCTCGATGCCTACCAGCATGATCCCCGGTGCAAAGTCGTCGCAATTGGCAGCCGGACGAAGGACGGAGCGGAGGCCAAAGCACGCGAAGTAGGAATCGACCCGGCCACCATTGGCATCTACGATAGTCTCGACGATCTGTTGAATGACAGGAATGTCGATGCGCTGTCGATCACGACCCCGCAGCGGTATCACGCGGACAATGTGATTGCCGCTGCCAAAGCAGGCAAGCATTGCGTGGTCGAAAAACCGATCGCGCTCTCGGTTGCCGAGCTCGAAGCGATGGACGCGGCCGTTACCGAAACCGGTGTTCGCACCGTGTGTGGGTTTGTGCTGCGGTTCAACCCGGCCTCCCTGATGGCCAGGTCTATGATCGACGAGGGGCTGCTCGGCACCGTCTATTACGTGCAGACCGACTATTGGCACAACCCTGAGCAGAGCGGGTATCCGGGATCGGAAAACCATCTCACCGACCAGGATTGCAGCGCGATGATGCTGGGCGGCTGCCATGCGGTCGATCTCGCCCGCTATCTCATGCAGAGCGATATCGTCGAAGTCGCGGCGGTTGAATTCGCTGGGGTCGAGGGGTATCCACACCCGACTGGGCAAACTGCAATTGTGCGATTTGCGAACGGTAAAGCGGGCAAGATTTCGGCGTCGGTCGAACAATGGATGCCGTATCAGTTCAATGTCGATGTGCTCGGCACGGACGGTGGTTTGCGGGATAACCGATTCTACAGCCGGAAAATCTCCGGCGTGAGCGGATGGGCGGAATTCCCGACGGTGCTCCCGAACAGCGGGGCGGTGAGCCATCATCCATTCCAGGGGGAGATCAGCCATTTCCTCGATTGCATAATCGAGGACAAGGAAAGCCATGTCAGCGTGCACGATGGGGTAAACACCCACAAGGCGCTCTTTGCAATCGATCGTTCGTGCGCGGAGGGCGGAACGAAGATCGCCGTGTGACCGCGGCCATGCCTTCGGGTCGAGAATTGGTTTTTTCCAGTGCGGATCTCGAGCGGCGCTACGTTAGAATCACGAATCGAAACGGCGCGAGCCGCCGTCCGAGATAGGGTTCGACGACGAACCGGAAACCGTATAGGTTGTAGCCGGCCAAGTGGCCGGAAGGACGAACAGGAGGTCAAATGAACCGTTTCGATGCACATGCGATCGATCGTGCCATGCGCCGGACATCCCGGCGCCGGTTCCTGGCCGGAGCGGCCGCGACCGGACTCGCCGTGCCGATGCTCGGCGGTCTTGGCCGTTTGAGCGCTCTGGCACAGGAAGGACGTAACTCTGTCATTTGGGTGTCACCGCGCGGTACGCTCGAAACATTCGATGACTTCGGCTACTGGGTGGGCCAGCGGATGGGATATTTCGGCGATATCGAAACCCAGCTGCTGCCAGGTATTCAGGAAGCAACATCCGGCGCTAAGCAGGTGGCCAGCGGCGAAGCCGATATGTCGTTCGTGTCACCGGGTGTGCTGGCCGATACCGTGATCAACAATCTCGGAATCGTTTCGGTCTGGCAGATGGGCCGCTACGATGTCTTCGATATTGCTTTGCAGAAGGGCAACCCGGCTGGGATCGAGTCAGTAAAAGATCTGGAAGGCAAGACGGTTGTGCTGGGTGATATTGGCTGGGCAGCCATCGTCGATCCAATGGTCATCCAGGCTGGGGGCGACCCTTCGAAGGTCAACTATGTGGCGGCCGGCACCGGCTGGGCGCAAACACTCCAGGCCGGTCAGGCCGATGCTGCGCTCTCCTGGGAAGGATTGCGTGCTGAGTGGTTGGCCTCTGGACTCGATTTCGACTACATCCTCGGCTATGAATGGTCGGTCTTTCCGGCAAACTCGTTCCAAATTCGCCAGTCGGATTTCGAGGACGAAAGTCTCAAAGATCTCTATACCCGATACTTGAAGGGTTGGGCAATGGGGCTCGAATTCGGGTATCAGAACCCAGTGGCCGCAGTCCAGATTGTCATGGAAGTTCCTGAGATTTCGGCGGCTCTGACGGAAACCTTCCAGGATCTCGGATTGGCGGTCGAATCTCTATTGCAGCAGATCAACATCTATCGTGGCGATTGGGACGGCCGCGCCAACGGGATGTGGGGCTGGGCGGACATGGAGGGTTGGCAGACGTTCTTCGACGCCAGCGCAAAGGCCAGTGGTGCCGAGACCGTCAATGCTGAGGATGTAATCTTCAACGACTACGTCGAAGGCGCCAATGACTTCGATCACGCGCAGGTCATCGAAGACGCGAAGAACTTCGAGCTCAGTGAAGCGTTTGCTGCTGTTCCGATGCCGCCGCAGGCTGGACTGCTCCAGGGAGGCGATGCGGAAGCGACCCCGGCTGGCTGAGTCGGGCATCGATGCGGTCTGACGTGAGCATGCGGATGCGGCGACGAGCTGTGCTGGCAGTCGCAGTCTGCTGTTGAATCGAACCGGGTGGCTTACCCATGGAGGGTGAGCCACCCGGTTCTTGTATGATCGCGGCAACATCGACCGTTATGAGAGGAGAAGCATGGGAACGCGAACCTTTCACCATGTTGGACTGCGCACATGGGAGCAGCAGCCGAATGAGAACTTCGTCGTTGCCACCCGCGTGTGGGTGACCGATCCGAACACGCATCCGACGAAAATCGAATGGCTGCGCTATGAGCCCGATAGCTGGCTGAGCGAGGAATTCAAGAATTCGCCGCATGTCGCCTATGTGGTCGACGATATCGAACCCTGGATCGCGGGAAAGGAGATCGCCATCGAGCCATTCGAGGTGGGCGATCCGGCGTTCGTGCGGGTCGCATTCGTCTGGGAGGATGGCTGGGTCGCTGAATATATGGCGTTCAAACCGGGTGTCGCCTGGTTCGACCCGAACGATCAGGGTACAGCCAACGCTGCCTCGGACGGCGAATAATCCGGATTCGAAAGGAAGGAAGACGAGAAGATGACCGACCGGCTCACGTTTTGCACCAATAGTTACCATACCTATACGCTGGAGGAGTCACTCGCTGGCGCGGCGGCCGCTGGATTCACCAGCATCGAGCTGACCTCGGTTCCGGGCTGGACCGAGCATGTCCGCCGCGATGCCACCGCCGAAGAGCTTGCGTATGTCAAGGATCTGCTCAAGAAATACGGGCAGACCGCCGTCAGCTTTGCGGGACATTCCGATTTGGCTTCGGATTCGGGGGTTGCCGAATTTCGCAAGGCGCTGGATGTGGCGCACAAACTTGGCATTCCCTATGTGACCACCAGCACCGGGGGACACGATGCCTCATCGTCCGGCTCGCTCGACGATCAGCGCGCGGCCTTCCTGGGCAGGATTCGCCCGCTTTGCGACGAAGCCGCTGACAAAGGCATCACCATCTGTCTCGAAACGCACGGTGGCCTGGTCGCGTCTGGCGCGCTTTCGGCCGAATTGGTCCAACTGATCGACAAGCCCAATATCGGCATCAACTACGATCCCGCCAATGTCATCTTCTATGGCGATACCGATCCGACCGAGGACATCAAGGTCGCTGCGCCCTACGTCCGGCATATGCATGCCAAGGACAAGATCGGCGGCGCGGGCGTGTGGAATTTTCCGGCGGCTGGCACCGGCGAGATCGACTTTACCGCCATCTTCGATGCCTTGAACGCGGTCGGTTTCGACGGTCCGGTCTCGGTCGAGATCGAGTTCACCGGCGAACCGTGGCCCCCGCTGGACGAGGTCGAAGCCGCCGCGAAGAGCGCCTACGCATTCCTGCGGCCGTTTGTGCCTGAGTAGCAGGCAGCAGGCAGCACGCAGCGGAGAGCAGGCGGTATGAGCGGTGAGCCGACGGGCTCGGGTCCGAATGGGCCGTACCGAAGGGTGGAAAGCTATCGAGATCTCATTGCTTGGCAACGAGCGATGGACTTCGTCGTTGCTGCGTACCAGGAAACCGAGCGATGGCCGACCGCAGAGAAGTTCGGATTGGTGCACCAACTTCGCCGGGCGGTCGTTTCGGTGCCATCGAATATCGCAGAGGGGCAAGGCAGACGAAACGACAAAGAGTTCGCACGCTTTCTGCGCATCGCACATGGCTCGCTGCGGGAGGCAGAGACGCAAATCACGATTGGACGGCGGCTCGGATACTGCACTGAAGACACCGAAGCAAATCTTTTGCGGCAGGCAGGTGAGCTGGGCCGTCTCCTGCAAGGTTTGATTCGCAGAGTTGGCGCATCGGATTGAGGTTGCTGCCTGCTGTCTGCCGCGGGCTGCCTGCTGCTCAGAAAGGAACCATATGAACGTCGCAATTCTTGGAGCCGGGTTTATGGGCAGTACCCATGCGAAGGCGTATCAGCACGTCGATGGGGTCGAGATCGCGGCGATCTATGCCCATAGCGACCGGCGGGCGGCCCCGCTGGCGGAGGAGCTCGGGACGGTTTGGACCGATCGTATCGACCAGATTCTGCGGGATGATTCGATCGAGGCGATCGACAATTGCCTGCCCACGCCCGAACATCGCCCGCTGACCGAAGCGGCGCTGGCGGCGGGCAAGCATGTGTTGCTCGAAAAGCCGATTGCCCTGACCGATGCGGATGCCGCCGCGCTGGTGGCGGCTGGCGAGGCGTCGGACAAGGTGTTCATGCTGGCTCACGTGCTGCGGTTCTGGCCCGAATATGTCGAACTCCAGCAGCGAACCGCCGCTGGCGATATCGGCGAATTGCGCAGCGGGCTCGCCTATCGCCGGCAACCGTTTCCGGCATGGTCGCAATTGTTCGCGCGCTCCGATCTCACCGGCGGCGCGGTCATCGACATGATGATCCACGATATCGACGCGCTGAACTGGGTTTTCGGCACACCAGTCGCGGTTACCGCCCGGGGGATCCACAATCCACGTTCGAACGGATGGGATCAGGTGCAAATCCTGATCGATTATGGCGCTGCCTCGGCGGTCGTCGATGGGGGCATGATGATGCCGGAGACCTATCCCTTCACCTCCACCTTGCAGGTGCTCGGTTCGGACGGGTTTCTGCAGTACGACTTTCAGGCCGGAGGCCGCAGCGTCGAGGAAGCCGGAGGAACCAACGAGCTGCTCCACTTCCCGAACGAGGGCGAACCGGAAAAGCTGGATGTCGCGCAGAAAGACCCGTATCTGGCGGAGATCGAATATTTCATCGAATGCATCCGCTCGGGCAAGCAGGCGGAACGCGCCACGCCTGCCCAAGCACGGCTCGCGCTCGACACCGCGCTTGCCGCTCGCGAATCGATGGAGTCGAACCGAACCGTCGCGTTGTAAGCGCTGGGTCCAGATTTCCGCGATCTGCCGGCCGCGGGCTGCAACCAACCGAAATGCACATCTCTCCGCGTCCTGATCGGTATGCGCTGGTCGTGCCCTACGGTTGGTTGCAGGTGCGGACGCGGGAAGCTGCGGTGGGACCGGCCGTTGGCGTGGGGTGCGCGGTCAATCCCGGATGTCGAAGGCATTGACGACGGCGCGCTGGTAGCTCGGGTGGCGGTCGAGCAGACCATCGATCGTCATGCGCAAGAACGATGCGAGCTGAATCAATTCCAGCGGTGAGAGCGAAAGGGTCAGGAAGTCGACCGAAAGCTCGATCTCGTCATCGTCCCCGAGCTGATCCTTTTCCCGAAGCGGCGCCACAGTCTTCGTGTGCAGCCCGGTTTCCGGCCAGATGACTTCCAGAATCTCGTCGCGTTCGTTCATCGCTCGTTCCTCCCCGAGGAGTGTACCCAAGGAACGAGCAGCAAATGGCTCGGGAAACGCCGAATCCTCTCCTGAATTGGGGTGGAGAGGATTCAATAGGGGATGGTGTGAATCGACCGGATCTTCGGCGCCAGAGGTCCGGCCATACGGCAAGTGATGCGCCCGCTTCAGCTTATTTCATGTCCGGACGACACCGTGCTCCCGGTCCGAGCGGAGGGCGCCTTCTATCGATTCGTGGCGCTCACTCCGCTGCGAGATCGGACCGGTCTTATCGTCCGAGGCCGCCAGTTCGCCCCGGCCTGGGCAGTCCATTACTCCGCGTTGCGCGGTCGAAACTGACGATCAGGCAAAACGATTCCAAAACGCTTGCCAGTTTCAGCATTTGCGCTCGCGGATTCGATCGATAGATGTTCTCCATATATCGTGCCGGACGGTCGCGGGTCCATTCCGTTTTCGTCCGTACCGTGGCCCCTCATATTTGCCACATCCCCATCATGCCAGCGGAACGAGCGCGCCACATCGGCAAGATGACGTATTCGGGAGGGCACGCACGTCCTACGCAATCTGACGTAGCGGGCCGATCTTGCGCGAACCGGTGACACCCGGTAGGCTGGATATGTCTCGGAGGCACGAGCTTGCCGGGTAACGTCTGTGCATGCGCGGTCCCCGCCGCGGTCTGCATCCGACCCGTAGGAGGAAGAGCTTCATGGAAAGACGGAGTTTCGTGCGATTTCCCGCCGTGGCGGCTTTGGCGATCGTACTCCTGGCGCTGGCGATTTTGCCGGCGGCGCGTACCCTGGCGCAGGACGATGTGGTCGTCCCGATCGGTGAGCTCAATGGGTCTGGCATTTCCGGTGATGCGAGTCTGACCGATAATGGCGACGGCACCACGACCGTCGATATTCTGGTCGACGGTGCAACCGGCGGTCATCCGGCGATGATCCACGCTGGTAGTTGTACCGAGCTTGGCGATGCGGTCTATCCGCTCACCGATGTCGATGCCAGCGGCGAGAGTGTGACCGTGGTCGATGCAACACTCGAGAGCCTGCTCTCGAGCGGTCCGTATGCCATCGATATCCATCTCTCGGCCGACGACCCCGACACGAGCGTTGCCTGTGGCGATATCTCGCAGCAAGCGGCGAGCGGCGAAGCGGTCGCCGCTGCCAGTGGCGAGAGCGTGACGCCCGCGGCCACTCCGGACGCGGTGGGCGGAACGTCATCTGTGACCGATATCGGCGCCTCCGGTGTTGGCACGACGTTTGGCGGGAATACGAGTCTCCTCCTGTTCGCGCTTGGTGCACTCGGGCTCTTCGCCGTGGCGGGGGCCGCTGGTCTCCGGCGACGAGAACAACGCGGATAACGCTCGTTCCAAATCTCGAATCGAACGCGGACGGCGATTATGCCGTCCGCATTTTCGTTCTCCCTATAGAATTTCTCCCATCGCGCCGTGGAGACCGGGGAGGGGAAATGAAGAACTACGCATCGTATAGCTATTGGCTCGAATCGTGCGGTGACGATCTCACGCCCCGGTCCTCCCTGAATGGCACGATCGACGCCGATATCGCTATTCTCGGCGCGGGGTATTCCGGGCTCTGGACAGCGTGGTATCTGCTGGAGCGCAATCCCGATCTGAACATCGTCATTCTGGAACGCGAAATCGCCGGGTTCGGCGCCTCGGGTCGAAATGGCGGGTGGTGCACCTCCGGCTTTCCAACATCGCTCGACCGGATCGAAGAAAAATACGGGCGGTCGCAAGCCATCGAAACGCACCGGGCGATGACCGGCGCCGTCGAAGAAGTCGGCCAGGTCGCCCGGGACGAGGGCATCGACATCGACTGGGAGATGGGCGGGTCGCTCATGGTCGCTCGGGGCGCGGCGCAGCTCCCGGTCGTGCATTCGGTCGCTCGAACGATGGAACGGCTCGGTTTCGGAGACGAATTCCGATTGCTGGAAAAAAAGCAATTGGACGAGCGCGTGCGAATCGCCGGGTCGATGGGAGCGGTCTGGTTGAAGGAAAACGCGGTTCTCCATCCCGGCAAGCTGGTGCGCGGGCTGGCTCGCGCGGTCGAACGGCGCGGGGCGACCGTGTACGAGCAGACGAATGTCACTTCATTCACAGGAGGCGCATATCCGGCGCTTCATACCGATCGAGGGCACGTGCGCGCGAACACGATCATTCTGTGCGGCGAGTCGTATATGAGTGGATTGAAGGGGGTCGGGCGGCAGCTGATGCCGGTTTATTCGCTGATCACGTTGACCGAACCGCTCTCCGAACGCGAATGGGAGGTCATCGGCTGGCAGGGGCGCGAGCTGGTCGATTCCTGCCGCTACACCGTCGATTATCTCTCGAAGACGATCGATGGTCGCATGCTCTTCGGTGGCCGTGGGGCGCCCTATCATCTGCGATCGAAGATCCGGGATTCGTTCGACCGGCATGGACCAACGCACGCGATGCTGGAAAACAATGTGCGCACCTGGTTCCCAATTCTGAAGGATGTGAGATTCACGCACACCTGGGGGGGACCGCTGGGCTGGCCGCGCGATTTCATGCCCACCATTGCCTACGACCGCAAGGAAAATGTGGCAACCGCCCGCGGGTATACCGGGCAGGGTGTGGCGACCACGAATCTGGCCGGGCGCATTCTGGCGGATCTGATCACCGGTGTCGATTCCCCGATCACCCATCTGCCGCCAGTCGATCATCACTCCCGAAATTGGGAACCGGAACCGTTTCGGTTCCTCGGCGTTCGCTATGTGCAGCGCGGCTTCTGGAAGATCGACATGAAAGCCGAACGAACCGGCCAGCCCCCCACCGGCAGGTCGCTGGTCGAGCGTCTGACGCGCCATTAGCGCGAACGGGCCCCTGGGCCGGCGGTGCTGGGGAAACGGCGCGATTCCG
>JBIQLF010000049.1:0-23146 GCA_044464585.1 Thermomicrobia bacterium | reverse complement strand
CCCGCACCCTGGGCATCCCGAAAACCCGAAAAACCAATATCCGGTATGCTGGCCATTTGGATACGCACGGTGCCCAGGTGGGCGTATGGCTCGAGGAGTCAGGAGACCAAATGACAGGCAAGAACTGGTTGCAGGAGATGACGGGGCAGACCAAGTCGATCATCGGCATGGTCCATCTGCCCGCGCTGCCCGGCACGGCGCTCTATGACGAGACTGCCGGAATGGCCGGTATCCGCGAATGGGTGAAGCGCGATCTCGACGCCCTCCAGGCCGGTGGCATCGACGCCGTCATGTTCTGCAACGAGAACGACCGCCCCTACCGGCTCGATGCCGATTTCGCCTCCGTGGCCGCCATGGCCGATGTGGTGGCGTCCATGCGCGCCGATCTTTCGGTGCCGTTCGGCGTCAATGTGCTTTGGGATCCGATAGCGACCCTTTCGGTGGCGGCCGCGACCGGAGCCTCGTTCTGCCGCGAAATCTTCACCGGGGCCTTTGCGGGCGACTTCGGATTGTGGGTGCGGTCGGCCGGTGATTCATGGCGATACCGGCGGCAGATCGGCGCGCGGGATGTGAAGATGATTTTCAATATCAATGCCGAATTCGCCGCGCCGATCGCGCCGCGGCCAGTGGCGGATGTGGCCAAGTCGGTCGTCTTTTCCTCGTCGCCGGATGCCATTTGCGTTTCCGGACCGATCACCAGCCAGCCAGCCGACGCCTCGGCGCTCGCCGAGGTGGTCAATGCCGTGAGCGGCAGCGGGGTGCCGGTGCTGGTCAATACCGGATTCAAGACGGCCAACTGTGCCGAGCTCCTGCAGTATGCCGATGGGGCCATCGTCGGTTCGAGCCTGAAGGTGGACGGCATCACCTGGAATCCCGTGGACAAGACCCGGGTCGAGGCATTGATGGCGGAAGTCCGCAAGGCAAGCGGCAACTAGACCAGTGAAGCATCAAGCCATCGGTGTCGATATCGGCACCACGGGCGTCAAGGCGGCGCTCATCGACATCGACGGTCGCCTGCTCGCCAGCGCGACCGTCGAACACGATCTCCACTCCCCCCATGCCGGTTGGGCCGAAGAAGATCCAGCCGACTGGATTGCCGGTACGATCGGGGCATTGCGATCGCTGGCCGCCCATCCGGAATTCGACGCGGATGGGATCGCGGCCATCGGCGTCAGTGGGATGGTGCCGGCAATGGTATTGCTCGATGCCGCTGGCGACCCGGTGCGGCCATCGATCCAGCAAAACGACGCCCGCGCCGTTGCCGAGGTCGAGGAGCTGACGAACCGGATCGATCAGGACGAGCTCTACCGCCGCACCGGCGGGTACACGAACCAGCAGCACATTGCCCCGCGCCTTCTCTGGGTGCAACGCAACGACACGGACGCCTGGCAGCGGACTCGGACCATACTCGGTTCGTACGATCTGGTCACCGCATGGCTGTGCGATGCCGAACCAGCAACGTGCAATCTCGAGCTCAACTGGGCTATCGAATCGGGTCTCTATGATTTTCGGGAACGATCCTGGGTGCCGTCGCTGCTGGGGGCCGTCGATCTCGATCCGTCGTACTTCCCGCCCGTGCATGAACCGACCGAGACGGTCGGAGTCCTAGGCCCCTCGGCGGCCGGGGAAACGGGACTGCCTGCCGGTGTTCCGGTCGTTGCGGGCAGCGCCGACCACATCGCGTCGGCGTTGGCGGCCGCGCTTCGGGAGGAAGGCGATACGCTGATCAAATTCGGGGGCGCGGGCGATATCCTCTATTGTTCCGACGCGCCCATCACGCATCCATCGCTCTTCATCGACGCGCACGACATCCCCGGCAAATATCTGCTCAACGGCTGCATGGCCGCCAGCGGATCGCTGGTGAAATGGTATGTGGCGGAGATTCTGGGGCTCAGCACAGCGAAATCGACCCTGATGGAACTCGACCGGCAAGCGGCGGCGATCCAACCCGGTTCCGATGGGATCACCATTCTTCCCTATTTTCTTGGGGAGAAGACGCCCATCATGGATCCGCGAGCTCGCGGCGTCATCTTCGGTCTCGATCTTTCGCATACCCGGGCGCATATCTTTCGCGCCACTCTGGAAGCCGTCATGTACGGATTCCGCCATCATGTCGATGTGCTGGTCGAAGCCGGTCTGAACCCGGTTCGCTTCATGGCAACCAATGGCGGAGTGAGCAGTTCGCTGTGGCGGCAGATTGCGGCCGATGTGCTCGGACAACCGATCACGTCGTTCAGGAATCATCCCGGATCGGTGCTCGGAGTCGCCTTCGTCGCCGGGAAAGGCGCGGGGCTTTTCCAGGATTGGACTGAGATCGATCGCTTCCTCAGCGATCGATTCGTCAACGAGCCCGACCCGGAAGCGACTCGTCGCTACGATCGAAGTTACGCCATCTACCGGGATTTGTATCGGCGGTTACAGAGCCTCTTTCCAGCGGTGAACGGCTGAAAGGGCTCTCCGGGCCCGACCCTACCCAAATTTGACAGTATTCGAGACATAGGAGTACAACCAAGTAACGGCCAGCCTGCATCGCCTGACTGATAGGGCACTCCGATCGAGCGCGATCGAATTCCATGGCGATGCGGTCTTGGCAGCATCTGGGCTGCGGCCGGCGTAATGGCGTATTCGTTTCAACGAGGAGGATTACGTGAAGAGCACTGATCGACGTGAGGCCACGATTGGCCTGCTCCGTGATTACATGGGCGGCCGCATCGACCGCCGCCAGCTCCTGAAGAGCGCCGCCGCCGCAGGCGTGCTGCTCCCGGTTCTCTCGATCATGCGCGGCGCATCGCCGGCATCGGCGCAGGACGCCTCGCCAGCGGCCGCTGAGGAAGCCGGCAGCACTATCACCGTTCCGAGCGATATTCGCACCGACCTCTCCGGCTCGAAGATTTCCATCATGGGCCCCAACTCGGCCGATCCCGATCTGCCCTGGTTCCAGGCGGCCATGCAGAAGTTCAGCGACGCCACCGGTATCGAGACCAACCTCGTCTATGGCGAGAATCAGACCGATGCCCGCCTGCAGGCCATGCGCCAGCAGTTCGCGGCCCAGGCGTCCGATATCGACGTCTACCAGATCGACATCATCTGGCCCGGTGTCGTCGCCGAACATGCGGTTCCGCTGCAGGACAAGGAAAAGCTGGGCGATGCCGCCAAGAACATGTTCCCCGGCATCGTCGAGGCCAACACCGTCGATGGCAATCTGATTGGCATGCCGTGGTTCACGGACGCCGGTCTCCTCTACTATCGGACCGACCTGCTGGAGAAGTACAACGTCGAGCCACCGGCTACCTGGACCGATCTCGAAAACGCCGCCCAGACCATCAAGGATGGCGAAAACGCCGACAATCCCGACTTCACCGGGTTCGTCTGGCAGGGCAAGGCATATGAGGGTCTCACTTGCAACGGTCTCGAATGGCTCGTTTCCCAGGGCGGCGGCACCATCATCGACACCGATCGCAATGTCACCGTCAACAATGACAAGGCGATCGCGGCGATGGACCGGGCTTCCAAGTGGGTCAATGGCATCTCCCCCGAGGGCGTGACCACCTACACCGAACCGGAAACCGCCAATATCTGGGTCGCTGGCAACGCCGCATTCGCGCGCAATTGGCCGTACATGTACGCTGCCAGCCAGGACAGCGATGCCACCAAGGGCAAGGTCGGTGTATCGCCGCTGCCGAAGGGCGATGCCGAGGACGACAAGAGCGCCGCGTGTCTGGGCGGTTGGCAGGTGATGGTTTCGAAATACTCGAAGCAGCAGGACGCGGCGGTCGAGTGGGTGGTCTATATCACCAGCCCCGAGCTGCAGACATCCTATGCGATCGAGCGATCGCACCTCCCGACGATTCCTTCGGTCTACGACGATCCCGCGGTGGCCGAGGCCAGCGAGTTCATCCCGCGGCTCAAACCCGTCTTCGAGGCCGCGGTCGGTCGCCCGTCGGCCCAGACCGGCGATCTCTATCCGGAGCTTTCGACCGTCTTCTATCAGCAGCTCAATCTGGTTCTGTCCGGTTCCAAGAGCGCCGCCGATGGCGCCGCCCAAATGGAAAAGGACATGAAGTCGGTGCTCGAAAACGACTAATCCATAGCATTGGTCCGGTGCGCCACTACGGACCACTGACTCCCGAGCCGGGTGGGCATCGATGCCCACCCGGCATCGAATCGAAGCGGGGTATCTATGAGTCAGAACGCTCCTGCCGGCGCCGTTATTCCGTCCACCAAATCACCACCGATCAAGGTATCGAATCGGCCCCAGACCTCCTGGGCCAAATCGCGCGAGCGGCTGGCCTGGCTCATGGTGTTGCCGAGCGTCATCATCGTGGCGCTGGTCGCGCTCTATCCCCTGGCGCAAAGTTTCTGGTTGAGCTTCACCAACGCCCGCCTGGCAAGCGACCGCGCGGTCGAACGGGTGGGGCTTGGAAACTACAAATTCCTCTGGAATAGCGACACCTTTCGCATCGCATTCTGGAATACGGTCAAATTCACGCTCGTCTCGGTCACACTCGAATTGCTCCTGGGGATGGCGGTCGCCCTCATCATCAACTCGCAATTCAGCGCCCGCGGGCTCGTGCGCACCGCAATCCTGATTCCATGGGCGATTCCGACGGTCGTCTCCTCGCGTCTTTGGGCCTACATGCTCAATGACAATTACGGCGTCATCAACGACATCCTGGTCAATCAGCTTCCCCGAACCGTTTCCTGGATTCCGTTCGTCGGTGGCGATCTGGCCGGTGTCTTCCCCGAACACAAAATTGCGTTTCTGGCGCGTCCGAACCTGATGTTGCCGAGCGCCATCGCGGTCGATGTCTGGAAGACGACGCCGTTCATGGCGTTGCTCCTGCTGGCCGGTCTCCAGGTCATCCCCGGCGATGTCTACGAAGCCGCCTATGTCGATGGCGCCAACAAATGGCATCAGTTCTGGCAAATCACCCTGCCGTTGCTGCGGCCAGCGATTCTGGTCGCCCTGATCTTCCGAACCCTCGATGCCTTCCGCGTCTTCGACGTGATCTATGTAATGTTCGGCGCGAATGTGAAAACGCTGACGCTTTCCATCTTCACCCAGCAAACGCTTGTGGATGGCGATCGATTGGGAAGAGCCTCGGCAGCGAGCGTCTTCATCTTTCTCTGCATCGGCATCTTCGTGCTCATCTACACCCGGCTCGTGAAGGTCGAGGAGATCTGAGATGGCGACCACATCGATTCAGTCCGCTTCCCTTCCGGCCCATCAGCCGAGCCGGCGCCGCCGGCGCAAACCGGGCGCCATCGTTCTGCGCATCCTGTTTTGGGTGCTGGTGGTCTTCATCGTGATCTATACGGTGTTTCCGTTCGCCTGGGCGCTGCTCGCGTCGATCAAACCGAACGAAGACATCGCCATGACGCCCACCCGCTATCTGCCATCGAAGATCTATTGGGGCAATCTGGACTACGTCTTCCACCAGCGCGATTTTCTCTACGCGCTCCGCAACTCGGTCATCGCCTCGGTGGCGACCGTCGCCATTGCGCTCGCATTCGGGGCGCTGGCCGCCTATGCGCTGGGCCGCATCCGTTTCCACGGGCGCAATGTAACGCTCTACATCATCCTGGCGATGACGATGTTCCCGGCCATCGCCATTCTCGGTTCGCTCTTCCAGTTGATGCGCCGGTTCCATCTCTACAACACCATTCCCGGTCTGGTGTTGACCTATATGACCTTCACCCTGCCGTTCACCGTCTGGGTGCTGGCCAATTTCTTCAAGGCAATGCCGGGCGAGTTGGAAGAAGCTGCGCTGGTCGATGGCTCGACGCCCTTCCAGGCGTTCTACAAGATCATGCTGCCGCTGGCGCTGCCCGGTCTCGTCACCACGGGCCTGCTCGCCTTCATCGCGGCGTGGAACGAGTTCCTCTTCTCGCTCACATTCACCAACACCTATGCCGCCCGCACCGTGCAACCGGCCATCGCCAGTTTTCGGGGCAATACCCAGTTCGACGAGCCCTGGGGCAGCATCATGGCGGCCGCGGTCGTCGTGACGATTCCGCTCGTCGTCCTGGTGCTCATCTTCCAGCGTAAGATTCTCGCTGGGTTGACCGCGGGGGCGGTCAAGGGATGAGGACCGATCGGCTGGAATGACGCTGCATCTCGACGAATTTTACGTTTGGGATTTCTGGCTCGCTCCGCGGCTCACCGCGAGCGAGCCATTTCATTGCTATTTCCTCCGGGCCCCGCGCTCGCTTCCCGATCCGGAAATGCGCCATGACCGAGCGCGCATCGGACACGCGACCTCGTCCGATCTGCTCGATTGGCACGACCACGGCACGATCTTGCCGCTTGGCAATCCCGGCGAATGGGATGACTGGACGCAATGGACCGGCTCGGTCATACGGCACGACGGAACCAACTATCTCTTCTATACGGGTCGTTCGAAATCCGAACCGGTCAATGTGCAGCGGATCGGTCTGGCGGTCTCCGGCGATCTCCGCACGTGGGAGAAAGCGCCGGAGAACCCCGTCCTCGAAGCCGTGCCGCCCTGGTATGCGGCTCCGGCGCCGGATGGGAGCGTGCGTTCCGATTGCCGCGATCCGTGGATCATCCGCCACAACGATCGATGGCTGATGTACTACACCGCCTCCGCGGCCGGCATGCCCGGAGAACGGTGCGGCGTGGTTGGGCTCGCCACCTCATCCGACCTGATCCATTGGACGCCGGAACCGCCGGTTGCCGCACCGGGCATCTTTGGCGAGATCGAGGTGCCGCAGGTGTTTCCGCTCGGCGACCGCTGGGCGATGCTCTTTTGCACCGCCAAGCACGCCACGATCGATGGTGTACAGGCGACCTGGAGTGGCACCCACTATCTGCTGGCCGATTCGCCATACGGCCCCTTCACCCTTGCCCCGGAGCCACTACTGCTCGCCGACGATCACGGTTCTCGATATGCGGCCCGGGCCATTCTCGATCCGTGGCTGGGCAATTTCATCATGGCATTTCGTCGCTACGATGCCGGTGGCCATTTCGTGGGTGACCTGATCGATCCGTTGCCGTTGCTCGTCGATCCAGTCCAGGGTCGCCTCTCGATCCTCTCCCCGGATCGGCAATGATCCATCGCCGTCCGTGGACCGGCGGCTACGCATCACGAATGGGATACTCTGGCTCGAAGCACCGGGCAGATGGGTTACAAGGAGACACCATGTCGTTCGAAACCGCGTTCACGATGGACACGTCCTCGATCAAATACGGACCGGGCGTCACCCGCGAAGTCGGAGAGGACATCGCGGCGCTCGGGGCCACGCGAGTCATGGTGGTGACCGACAAGGTGCTCGAATCGCACGACGCCGTCGCGATCACCACCAAAGCCTTGCACGACGCGGGAATCGACCATGCGGTTTTCAGCAATACGCGGGTCGAACCGACCGACGTGTCGTACCAGGAAGCAATCGAATTCGCCAATGACGGTGGTTTCGACGCGTTCGTGGCGGTCGGCGGTGGATCGGTGATGGACACCGCCAAAGCCGCCAATCTCTATTCGACCTGGCCCGCGCCGTTTTTGACCTATGTCAATGCTCCCATCGGCGAAGGCAAACCGGTTCCCGGCAAGCTCAAGCCCCTGATTGCGATTCCGACCACGGCCGGCACCGGCAGCGAAACAACCGGTGTGGCGATTTTCGATCTCACCTCGATGCATGTCAAAACCGGGATCGCCCACCGGGCCTTGCGGCCGGTAATGGGGATTCTCGATCCGCTCAATACCCTGACGATGCCGCCAATGGTCACCGCCAGCTCGGCACTCGATGTGCTGAGCCACGCGATCGAGTCGTATACCGCCATCCCGTTCGATAGCCGGCCCGCGCCCGAGCGGCCCGGCTTGCGGCCCGCCTATCAGGGCGCCAACCCGATCAGCGATCTCTGGTCGTCTCGGGCCATGGAGATGGTGGCTGCCAATCTGGAACAGGTCGTGAATCAACCGGACGATTTCGAAGCGCGCGGCCAGATGATGCTGGCCGCCGCGTTTGCCGGGATCGGCTTCGGCAATGCCGGCGTGCATTTGCCCCACGGTATGTCCTATCCCGTCTCCGGGTTGGTGCGCTCCTTCGTGCCGGATGGCTATCCCAACGATCATCCGATCGTCCCCCACGGTATGTCGGTCATCCTGAATGCGCCCGCGGTCTTCCGGTTCACCGCCCAAGCCAATCCCGCACGCCATCTCGAAGCAGCCCGGTTGCTCGGTGCCGATATTTCCGGCGTAAGCCCGGACGACGCCGGTGAAGTCCTGTCGGGACGGTTAATCGATCTCATGAAACGCATCGAGATGCCGAACGGGCTCGGCGCGGTCGGGTTCACCGATGCGGACATTCCGAAGCTGGTCGAAGGCACCCTCCCGCAACACCGGGTCACCAAACTTTCACCGCGCCCGGCATCGGCGGACGATCTGACCGGCCTCTTCCGCGATGCGCTGCGCTATTGGTAGACTCCGGCCGGACGCAACGCGGTAACGGCGACACAGAATCGGAGTTCGGAGACTGATGCTGATCGATCTGACAGGACCGCTCGAATCCGGCATGTGGAGTTACGGGTTCGAGGACATTCCCCCTTTCGAACACAAGCGCTGGGCGACCATCGAGGATCGTGGCTGGGAAGCCGACTGGTTCGCCATGCCGACCCTGGCGGGTACCTACCTGGAAACGGCCAAGCACCTGATCCCGGGCGCTCCATCGATCGATCAGGTGCCGCTGGAACGATTCTTCGTGTACGCGACCATCGCGCGATTGCCGCGCGGACCGCGCGAGCACATCACCGCGGCCGATCTGGACGCAGCAGTCACCGAGCTCCACCCCGGCGATGCCTTGCTGGTCGACACCGGCTGGGAAGCGCAACGCGGCAACCCAGAACGCTTCGTTCCGCACTCTCCCCATTTCGACATGGAAGCGATGCGTTGGATCGTCGACCATGGCGTTTCGATTCTCGGGGGTGACATGCCTTGCTTCGATGACCCGGTCGGGGATGAAGGGCAGGGCGTGAATATGGTCCTCTTCGGCAGTGGCGCGATGATCCTGGCGCCATTGATCAATCTGGCCAGCACCGGCGCCGACCGGGGGCGACTGACCGTGCTGCCGATCCCGCTCGTCGATTCCTGCGGCGCACCCTGCCGCGCTATCTTTTCGCCCGAACTCTGAAATCGAGGTATCCGATGAATCGATCCGACTGGAACCGCGCCGATACCGTCGTTCTCTCTCGTACGCCGGATGCATATCCCTATCCCGCCGAGGCATTCACCACGGCATCCCGCGCGTTGCTCGATCTGCTCGGGCCGGAAATCGACAAACCGAGCGTCACCCTCAAACCCAATGTCGTCCACGGGGTTTCGCCCGATTCCGGCATCACCGTCCATCCCGGCTTCCTGCGAGGTATCGTCGAATACCTGATCGCGAGTGGGATAGATGCCAGCGCCATCTCGGTCGCCGAGGGCGGTGGCGGAGAAGAAAGCCGCGACATGGGCGAACACTATGCCAATGTCGGGTACGACGTATTGCGCGACGAGCTCGGATTCCAGTTGGTCGATCTGAATGCCGATGACTATGTCCGAGTCGACATTCCGAACGGAGTCGTCTTCGACCAGATGCCGATCGGGCGGACCGTTTGGGATCCAGACGCCTATTTCATCAACATCCCGAAGATGCGCACCCACAATCTGGCAATCACCACGATCAGCATCAAGAACCTGCAAGGGATCGTCGTGCCCATCGAGGAACGCCACATGTGCACCCTCTTCCCGCGCTACAAAGGCGACCGGGGCGGTGATGGGCTCGATGGGTCGATTCTCGATTCGCATGAGCGCTGGGCCCACAAGATTTGCGATATCTCGCTGGCACGCACACCCGATCTGAATATCGTCGATGCACTGGTCCCGCGCGACGGCACCGGATTCCGCAATGGCAACGACCGGCCGATGGGGCTCGCACTCGCGGGAACCAATCAGACCGCGGTCGACACCATCGGTACCGCCTTGATGGGAATCGATCCGGCGAAGATCACGTATCTGCGAGTCGCCGGGGAGCGGGGCATGGGGCCGAATCGGGTTGCCGACATTCGCGTGCTGGAAGTGGTCGATGGCGCGCTGGTGGAGCGGTCCGGCATCGACGATCTGGTCGCCGATCCGCCATTCCGGGTGACGCTTTCGGAAACGCTGACCTATTCGACCTTCGAGCCAGTCGACTACAACCAAGCGGAATTGGAAGTCGTGCACGCCGGAGCGAAGGACAACGCCTGAGCGGGCAAACACCGGTCGTCAGGACCGGGCGCCGTCCAATGCGGCATGCGCCAGCGATTCGGCCTGTATCGGCACACCGAGCAATAGCGAAGCGACGCGTTCGAAATCCTCGGGGTCGCCGGTTGTGTGATAGACACAACTCCCTGGGGTGTTCGCTGCTGCCCGAATACCCGCGCGTTCGAGTACCCGCTCGGTCTGACGCGCCACCGGTTTGCCGCTGGAGAGAATCGACACGCCCGGACCGGCAATTTCGGCAATGATCCCGGCCAAAAACGGGTAATGGGTGCAACCGAGCACGACGGCATCGCATCCGCGCGCCAGTGGTCCCTCCAGCAGCTCGCTCAGCCGGATGCGCACCAGCCGGTCGTGCATGCGCCCGGACTCGACCAGCTCGACCAGGCCCGGAGCCGGGATCGTTTCGACGATCACGGGCCCGGCGTGCGTTTCGATCAATTGGCGCAATTTGTCGCCGCGTGCCGTGCGCGGCGTCGCCAGCACGGCCACCCTCCGGTGCTTCGACCGGACGATCGCGGGCTTGACCGCTGGTTCCAGTCCGACGATGGGCAGATCGAATTGTTCGCGCAGGGATTCGATAGCAACCGCGCAGGCCGTATTACAGGCGATGACCAGCGCCTTGCAGGGACGGTCGACCAAGGTCCCAGTCAGACGGTGCACCCGTTGCGCTATGGTCAGGTCGTCTTTTTCGCCGTAGGGGCAAAATGCGGAATCGGCTAGATAGACGAACGATTCTTCCGGCATCTGGGCGCGCAGCGCCCGCAGCACGCTCAACCCACCGAATCCGGAATCGAACACGCCAATCGGCTGAGAAGATCGCAACATACCCATGTCTGCCAGTGCCAGCGAACGAACGCATCATTCGTTCCCGCTCAGCCTAGCACCCGGCCCGGTCCATCGCAATCGCGAACCCGGTGCGCTTCGGGCGCGGTGTTCGCTCCGTTCATCATGCCGGCCACGACCTCCACGAACCATGAACGCGGTCGGGACGGGCGTCACGATCCCGGTCGAGTGTGCGAACCGAAGAACCGGCAATCTAGACTTGAGAGCGTACGTCAGATTCTCGCAGGCGCGCTGGCGCCCAGGCAGGAGCACCCGCCACGATGGCAACGAATGCCCGGCTGAACGATTTCCGCAAACACAAGGACGAATACTTCGAATCCGGAGCGCATTCCCCACTCGCTCACGAACAACAGCACCGATTCCACGGACTGGCGTATTTCGACTACGAACCCACCCTGCAATTCGAGCTGCCGATCGAACCGTCGGACGATCAGGGCGCTCCGCTCACCCTCGATACTAGCGATGACCGGACGGTCGATTTCCACATCGCCGGGATCGTGCGGTTTTTGGTTGGAGACGGCGAATACACGCTCACGTTGTTGCGCGATGTCGACCGGGGACGGTTATTCCTGCCCTTTGGCGATCGGACCAACGGGCTGGAAACCTACATGGGTGGACGCTATATCGATCCGCAGGAAAAACCGAATGGCGAGATTACGGTCGATTTCAACTATGCCTATAACCCCTATTGCGCCTATGGCGAGGGGTGGTCGTGCCCATTGCCCCCTGAATCGAACCGGCTTCCAGTCGAGATTCGGGCGGGAGAAAAAGCGTTTCGGCTCGAAGACGCCGGGGGGAAATGACCGGCTGCCGCCTGCCTGGCAATCGGCTACCGGCGGCGCCGGATCCAGACATCGAGGAGCTCGGCCGATTCGATCGCGGCCTCGTCGCCATAGGCAATCGTGCGACTCAGAAGCGCACCGGCCGCTTCTCGCTCCCATTCGTAGAATGCCCGCCGCAGCTCGGTATACCGGCAGAGCCGGGGATCGAATTCCAGCTCGGCAAGCACCCAGAAACCCTGTTCCCATTCGAGCAGCAGCAAACGCCGGCCGCACTGCCAGACGAAGGGACGATGCTGGGACACCGGGGCAGGACCGCGCGATTCCGAGCGCTCAGGTTCGGGACATTCGGCGGCGCTGCAATCGCCACCGCTCCTGGTTCGCAAATCGGGTTGGCTGTGGTCGTCCACAGGCTGGCTCCCCCACGATATGGAAGGGATGTGCGCGATGTCCGGAAATGCCCTTCCGAGGCGAACGATTGGACGATTTCGGAACGAGTTCGATGAGATCGAAAAGAACGAACACTCTGCCCAATCGGTGCGCGAATGTGAGCGTACCATCCCATGTTCGCTGCTTTCAAGGCAGACGAGAACCCGATATTTCCAGTTCCGCACTAGGAAATCGAAATGACCGATCGCCCAAGCTCGTGCGTTCCGTCCGAGATGACGATCTCGTAATCACCATCGGGCCAGGGATCGGCGCCGGTGCGTTCGATATGGAATTCCACCCAGCCGGACGTTCGGTCCTGATCGATCCGCAACGACGAATCGAGCGCATCCAGCGATGTGTCATTGAAATACCAGCGCGCCAGTAATTGGGACCCGGCCGGCAGCGATTCGATCGGCACAGCGGCATAGATCGCATTGTCCGTCACCACCGGTGTCGCCGTATCGACCGGTGCGCTGGTTCGCGGATCGACCGCGACACTCCAGACCACGGATCCGATCCGCGGTGGTCCTGCAAGCGCAGTCGGTGTGAGGATCGCCGTTGCCGTTGGAACGGGTGTCCCGGTTGGAGTTCGGTCCGCGTCCTTGCCCGCACCGCATGCGGCAAGCAATCCACATGCCAAAATGAGCGAACATGCAATCGGAGCCCGGCGACGAACGGTTACGGCAAAAAGGAATCGGGGCACGCGGGCTCCTCGCGCAATCAGCAGAATCGGTGGTCGTCGTTCATGTCGGTCCGGAGATCGGACCATTCGCATGAATCGCCAAAGTCTACCGATCCGTCGGCCAGCATGCCGGGAGGGCAACAATGGCACGCAAACAATCACATGTGACCGGCGCGCTCGGTTGGGTAGAGAGCGATCACCTGGTTTCCAATCCGACGATCAACCGGTCGGTCTATCAAGGCCGCCCCACCGATGACGAGATTCTGCTCGACTGGGGACCAGAAGACCGCGAACGGGCGGCCGCCTTCACGCACACCGATCCCTGGCGGATCATGCGCATGCAGGGCGAGCTCGTCGAAGGATTCGATGCGCTGGCCGAGCTCGGGCCAGCGATCTCGATCTTCGGCTCGGCCCGGATCGGGCGCAGCTCGCCTTATTTCGCCGCGGCGCGGGAGACCGCCCGGAAACTCACGGAGATCGGCTATACGATCATCACCGGTGGCGGCCCGGGCATCATGGAAGCCGCCAACCAGGGTGCATACGAAGCGGGCGGGTGCTCCGTTGGGCTCAATATCGAGCTTCCGCACGAGCAGGGCTTGAACAGCTTCGTCAATCTGCCGCTCAACTTCCGCTATTTCTTCGTGCGCAAGATCATGTTCGTGAAATACGCGGAGGGATTCGTCATCTTCCCCGGGGGATTCGGAACGCTGGACGAGCTCTTCGAATCGCTCACCCTGATCCAGACCGGCAAGCTCGACGATTTTCCGGTCGTCCTCTATGGCGTCGATTTCTGGGATTCGCTGATCGACTGGGTTTCTCAGGATTTGGTCGGCAACCGGCTGATTGCGCCGGTCGATCTCGACCGGCTGACAGTGACCGACGATATCGACGAAATCGTCTCGACCATGATCGAAGCGCACGGCCGGCTGAATGGATCGCCCGATGGCCGGACGACCCCCAAGCCCTGATCGAGGACCGCCCCCAACCCGTACGTACATCCACGGCCGCGGAGTGGTATGCTAGCCCGGCGGTCTGTTCGAACCATTCGTCCCGATAGCCGCGCCGCGCCGGAGATCCCGACCAGACACGGTTCGTTCCACGATCGCCGCGTGCCACATTTCGAAATCGACACTGGCTGGGGGAGCCGCATCAAATGAGCCGTCACGAGCTGTACGCACATCGATATCCGCTCTTGCCGCTCAAGAATGTCGTCATCTTTCCCCGCAATATCGTCACCCTGCTGGTGGGCCGCCCCCGCTCCATCCAGGCCGTCGAAGAATCGCTTTCCGGCAATCGCCGCCTGGTTGTGACCGCCCACCGGGATGCCGATGCCGAGGACCCGAGCTCGGACGATCTCTATTCGATCGGCTCGCTGGTCGAGCTCGTTTCGGTCGAACGGCAACCGAGCAATGCGATTCAGGTCGTGCTGGAAGGCATTGCCCGGGTCCGCATCAGCCAGTTCGATACCGCGCGCTCCTTTTTCACCGTGGCCGCCGAAGAACTGACCGAACCGAAGCACGACTCTCCCGATACCCGGGCGTTACTCCAGCACGTCCAGGAACTGACCGGCCGCTTCAACGACGCTCGTGAAAAGATCGCGCCCGAGATTCTCGACATGGTCCAGCGGGCCAACGATCCCGGGCATCTCGCCGATCTGCTGGCCACCCAAATCGTCACCGAAACGCACCGGCGCCAGCATTTCCTGGAATTGGTCGACCCGGTCAAACGGCTGGAAGAGATCGCCGTCCATTTGGCAGAAGATCTCAATGTCGCCGAGCTGGAAAGCCGAATCCAGGATCGCGTGCGCGAACAGGTCGAAAAACAGCAACGGGAGTACTACCTCACCCAGCAATTGAAAGCGATCCACGACGAGCTCTCGGGCGAAGGCGGCAATGAGCTCGACGGGTTCCGGCAAAAGCTGAAAACCTGCGGTATGCCCCCGGAGATCGAGGACAAGATGCTGCGCGAGATCGCCCGGCTGGAGCGGATGCCGTCCGTCTCGGCAGAAGCCACCGTGGTGCGCACCTATCTCGATGTGATGGTGGCGCTGCCCTGGTCCGAACAATCGACCGACCGGCTCGATATCGACGAGGCCGAATCGCTGCTCGACGCGGAACATTACGGTCTGGAGCAGGTCAAGGACCGTATTCTGGATTTCCTGGCGGTGCGGAAACTGCGCACCGACAATGGCATCGTCGATCGTTCGTCGTCACAGATCCTCTGTCTGGCCGGACCTCCGGGGGTTGGCAAGACCAGTCTCGGCCGGTCGATCGCCGAGTCGATGGGCCGCTCGTTCGTGCGGGTCAGTCTGGGCGGCGTACGGGACGAAGCCGAAATCCGCGGCCACCGGCGCACCTATATCGGCGCGATGCCCGGTCGTATCGTCAACGCCATGCGGCAGGCGGGAACGACCAACCCGGTCATTTTGCTCGACGAGATCGACAAGCTCTCTGCCGATTTCCGGGGCGATCCGTCGGCGGCGTTGCTCGAAGTGCTCGATCCCGAGCAAAACGCGTCGTTCACCGATCACTTCATCGACGCCCCCTACGATCTGTCCAGGGTGCTCTTCATCACCACCGCCAACTACATGCAACAGGTTCCGCGTCCGTTGCGCGATCGTATGGAGGTGATCGAAATCTCGGGCTATACCGAGGACGAGAAGATCGAAATCGGACGGCGTTATCTGCTTCCGCGCCAGATCGTGGCGCACGGTCTGAGACCGGAGAATGTCATCTTGCCGCCGGCATCCTGGCATTTCCTGGTGCGCGGCTATACCCGCGAAGCCGGGGTGCGCGAGCTCGAACGCGAGATCGCGGCGGTCTGCCGCAAGATCGCCCGCGAAGTCGTGCGCGGGCGGCACACCGATGAACCGCTGAGCATCGAACAGATCGAGCGGTATCTCGGACCGCGCCATTTCCAGATCGAGCACGATCTGGGCGATAGCCAGATCGGCGTCGCGATCGGCCTAGGCACCACCGAGATCGGTGGAGAGCTCATTCCGGTCGAGGTGGCCACCATGCCCGGCAAGGGATCACTGATCATCACCGGCCGGGCCGGTGATGTGATGCAGGAATCGGCACAGGCCGCGCTTTCGTATGCGCGTTCCCGGTCCGATCAGCTCAGCATCCCGATGAATTTTCGCGAAGTGCTCGATTTGCATATCCACCTGCCCGAGGGCGCCACGCCCAAGGACGGCCCGTCGGCTGGCATCACGATGGCAACCGCGCTCATCTCGGCACTCATGCGGCGGCCCGTGCGCAACGACACCGCCATGACCGGAGAGATCACGCTCCTCGGTCGGGTATTGCCGATCGGGGGAGTCAAGGACAAGGCGCTGGCAGCGCATCGCAATGGCATTCGCCGTCTGATTCTCCCCGAGGAAAACCGCCGCGAGGTCGTTCGGATTCCGGAGAATGTCCGCCGGGAAATGGATTTCGTCTTCGTCGAGTCGATGGATCAGGTCATTTCCGCGGCCATCATCTTCGACGGCGATCGCGAGATCGGCCGTTCGCAGCGCACGCCTGACGAACCCGAACGCCCCCGCTATTCCGCAACGCAAATCCCGGCCAGCGGCCCGGTCATATCGGATCTGTAGCGTCTGCTCGCCGAAGACGCGAAGCGGGCAGTGTCCGATCGATCCACGGGCGCCTTCATGTCGTCGAGCCGCAAACGGGCTGACGCGCCGCTCGCTTCGCTCACCCCCGACTGGCGCGAAAGTCCTTCACATACATATCGAGCTTGGGGCCATTCCACTCCCCTTCACCCAATGTGAACGCGAGATCGATCGTCCGGACCCCGACCAGCTCGCGCGAGCGCGCAGCGGCATTGAAGAAGACCGCCCGGACCGGCCGGCCACTGCCGACGGTCAAGCTCAGATGCTGCTTGCCCTGGCCAATGGCATCGTATTTTTGCAATCGCGTATTGCGTAATACGAAAACCGGTTCCTCGTTGCCGGGACCGAACGGTTCCAATGTCCGGACGAGCCGGGCAATCTCGAGCGACAGATGCTTTTCCTGCAATTCGGCATCGAGCTGCAATACCGGCATCGGGACCGGCTCCCGATCGGCCGCCAGCGCGCAAAGTCGCTCCACCAATTCGTCGACCTGGGCGACATCGAGACTGAGACCGCCCGCCGACCGGTGTCCCCCATGCGAGCGCAGCAGCGGAGCGCAGGAATCGAGCGCCTTCACCACATCGAAGCCATCTGGCGCGCGCATCGACCCGCGCAGCACGCCACCTTCTTCGGTCAGGACGATCGCCGGGCGGTCATACGACTCCGCCAGCCGGGCTGCCACGATACCGACCACCCCGGCTTGCCACCCCTCCGAATGGACCATCACCACCGGCTTCGTTTCCCATGCGGGCTGGGTACGGATCAACGCTTCGGCTGCCAGCGTGATCTGGTCGGTTGCCATTTTGCGCTGCGAATTGAGCGCTTCCAGCTCCAGGACCAGCTGGTGCGCCACGATCGGGTCCGGCGCAAGCAAGAGATCGAGCGCCAGCGAAGGGTCGGCCATCCGCCCAGCCGCATTGAGTCGCGGCGTGATGCGAAACGACACGTCGATCGCGCCGATGCGGCGCAGATCGACCCCGGCCGATCTCGCGATCGCGGCAACGCCCGGGCGCGCGCGCCGCGCCATGCTGGCCAATCCCGCACGCGTCAGCGACCGGCTCGCCCCGGTCATCGCCGAAACATCGCCGATCAGTCCAAGCGCCGCCAGATCGAGATACGCCTCCGGACCGATCCCCTCGGAATCGACCGGCAAGCCCGCTTCGTGCAATCCTTCGACGACCAGCCAGGTGAGACCCGCCGCCGAAAGCTCCCGCAGCGGACCGCCATCGGGTCGATAGGCGGACACCACCAGCGCGTCGTCCGGGCCAGCATCGCGCATCTGGTGATGATCGACCACCACCACGTCCATGCCCAACGCGCGGGCGTAGGCGACTTCGCCATGATTCGAGCTGCCGCAGTCGAGCGCGATCAGCACCTGGACACCGGCCTCGGCAAACTCGTCGATAGCGGCGCCGCTCAGTCCATACCCTTCCGAACGATGTGGCAACCGGATATGCGTGCGCTCACCAGCGCCGGCGGCACGCAGCGCCAATCCGAGGATGGCGACCGAAGTCGTTCCATCGGCGTCGTAATCGCCGAAGACGCCGATGCGCTCGCCATTCCGCACCGCCGCCGCGATCCGCTCGACCGCTCGCTCGAAATCCGGCAACCGCCGCGCATCGAGACCGCGTGACGGATCCGACTCGAGAAAAGCCGTCGCCTCGGCGCGATCCCGCACTCCGCGCCGGTAGAGAAGCGCATGCACCAGCTTGTGATCGTGGAGCGGATCGAGATCGAGCGGAACCGGCGCGGGATCGATCCATTGTTTGGGCCGGATTCGCGGGTCGGGCCGGGCGGCTGGGCTCGGAGTCATCAGAACATCTTCTCGATCGGGATTTTCAGGCGAACGTACGTGTAGACGGCATTCCAGCCGACAACTATAGTGGGTCCGTGGCAAATGCCCGCGGGGAAACGGACTGGGAACGCACGAACGGCATTCCCGGGGAGCCGTTCGCCCCAGCCATGCGCACGCTGTGCAAAAAGGGGGTACCGGTGCGACCCGCATCGAATCGGGCCAAGGCGATTGCAGTCGCTCTGGCGATCGTAGGACTCTTGTTTGGTTCCACCGCGTCCCCATTGGTGGCGCAAGATTGGTCTCCCCCTCGAACCGTCTGGGTGGCCGATGCTGGGCACACCATCGACGGTTATTTCCTCGATCTCTGGCGCGCCTATCCGGATTTGCTCGGCAAGCCGATCACCGAGGAATGGAAATCCCCGGTCCTCATCGACGGGTACGATCGCGCCGACCGGCCAGTGCAGTATTTCGAGCACATGGCGATCGTCTACGTACCCGAAGAGGAGCGCATCGAATGGCAAGTCCAGACACTGCCGCTCGGCAAGGAAGCCTTCGATCGCGATGCCAAAGAGCTGGAAAAGCGCTCCCTTCCCAAGACCGCCAGTTGTGGTTCACTGGCAGCGGGGGCATGCAAATCGTTCGACACCACCCATCACACGGTCCGCGCCGGGTTTCTCGACTTCTGGAACAGTCACGAGGGTGAACGCCTGATAGGCGCGCCGTTGACCGAGGAATTCGTCGCCAGCGACGGGTATACCACCCAATACTTCGAAAAGATGGTGCTGCACTGGAAGGAGGGTGTTGCCGTCGCGCCGCGCCCGATCGGTAGTGAATCCGCCAGCAACCACAAACTCCCGACCGAATCCATCGTGCAGCCGAATGCGATTCCCGTCTACGACGAATCGCTCTTCGTGGAACCGCGGCTCGACCCGTCCGAGGTCATTCCCGGAGGTGAACCCGTCGTGGGAGTCGGCGCGATGGACGCCGGCCCCGGTCCGCAACAGAACAGCGACAAGGAGATCGTCGTATCGGTCGGGCGGCAGGCAATGTGGGCATATCAGGACGGCATGCTCGTGACGGCGACGCTGGTCAGCACCGGGACCGCGTCCAGCATCGAAACGACCACCCCGGTCGGGTACTACACCATCCTGTCCAAATTCCGCGAGCAGACGATGCAGGGCGTCATCGAGGACGAAGCGTACAAAGTGCCCGATGTGCCGTGGGTCATGTATTTCGATAATCTCGGCAATGCGCTCCACGGCACCTACTGGCACGAGAACTTCGGTATCCCGATGAGCCACGGCTGCGTTAATCTACCGATGAACATCGCGGAATATCTCTACAGTTGGGCGCCGGAAGGAACGGCGGTTTCGATCATTCCATGACAGGCGCCGATGACGGATACTGCTCCCTATAGCCCAATCGAGTGGACCATCCTGACGGAATTACCGATTCGCGTGCTCGCGGCATCGATGCGCGCGAGCGAGACCGGGGAGCTGGGATTGCTCATGCAGCAGGCCGCCGGTCTGACCGAGCTCTCATCACGCGCGAACGAATATGCCTCCAGTCCGCTGGTGCAGCAGGTCTTCGACCAATACAAACGCCAGGGCGAGGGCGAAGCCCAAACCCTTCAATTGAGCGAACAATGGATCGAACGGCTCCTGCCCGACACCCTCGAACGCGCGCGGCAGGCCAGCGAGATTCTGGAGGCCAAATCCTCCGAGGATGACGCGGCCTCGTACAAACTCTGGTTGCTGGAAACCGCGGCCGCGGTCTGCGCTGCATCGTCGACGGGCGGGTTTCTCGGATTCGGCGGTCTGCGCATCGACGAAAAAGAACAATCCTGGCTCGACCAATTGACCGAGGCATTCGGGATTCGCCCCGAGACCGAAGATGAATAGCGCATCGCACGCGCGAAGCCGCCACGGGTGTGCAGCCTCCGGACGGGCGCACCCTCCCATGGATGCCGGTCTTCGACGGCTGGCTCCGGACAGCGTCCGTTGTCGTTCCACCCGAGGAGAAGAATCATGACCGAGCCGGCCCGGTACGATGCCATCGTGATCGGTTCGGGACACAACGGTCTGATCGCTGCCGGATATCTGGCTCGGGCGGGCAAGCGCGTGCTGGTGCTGGAACGGCGCGACATCGTCGGCGGCGCAGCCGTAACCGAAGACACCTTTCCGGGCTACCGGCTCTCGACTTGCTCCTATGTCTGCAATCTGCTCCTCCCGGAAGTCGTTGCCGATTTGCAATTGGCCAGGCATGGCTATCATGTTCGGCCATTCGATCCGACCTATTTCGTCCCCTTTCCTGACGGGGACTACTTCATGGCGTTTCTCGATAGCGACCGCACCCGCGAGCAGATCGCCCGGCATTCGAAGAACGACGCCAGGGCATACGATGAATACTGGGGCATGTGGGATCGCATTCTGGCCCGCATGCAACCCTTGCTCCGCCGGCCGGCGCCAACCGAATCCGAATTGGACGCCGCGTTTTCCGGTCCGGACGGTCGAGCCGACTGGGAAACCCTGACGGTTACCAGCATCGCCGACCTGCTCGATCGCTATTTCGAATCCGATAAGGTCAAAGCGCCCTATGCGACCGGAGGGGTGATCGGCGTCAACGCCGGACCGCACGATCCCGGCACCGCCTATGTCAAGTTCCATCATTTGATCGGATCGATCGATGGACATCAGGGCGCGTGGGGATTCGTCCGCGGTGGCATGGGTTCGATCACCCAGGCACTGGCAGGATATTGCCGAGACAATGGCGTCGTGATCGAAACCTCGGCGGAGGTAGCCGAAATCGAACTCTCCAACGGTGCGGCCACCGGTGTGCGGCTCCTCGACGGGCGTCGGTTCCAAGCGCCGGTCGTCGTCTCGAATGCCGATCCGCACCGGACGTATCTGCGGATGGTCGGCGCGCAACATCTGCCGGGCGATCTGGTCGCCGGGGTCGAGCGGATGAAGGTGAAAGGATCGGTCGTCAAACTGCTGGTGGGTCTGGCGGAATTGCCGGACTTCACCGCCATGCCCGGTACGGCTGTCGGAAGGCAACACACGGGCGGGATCGTCATCAATCCATCCATCGACTATCTGCAAGCAGCCTGGGACGATTGCCGGCAGGGCAAGCCTTCCGCGCACCCGTTCATGGATGTCTATATCCAGACGGCAACCGAACAGGGAACCGGTCTGGCGCCCGAGGGCAAACACACCCTGAGCGCTTTCGTGCAATACGCGCCCTACGATCTGGCCAGCGGTGACTGGGACGAGCGGCGCGATGAGATCGGCAAGACGATCATCGACACGCTTGCTGCCTACGCGCCCAATCTGCCTGGCGCAATCGAGCATATGCAGGTGCTCGGTCCGCCCGATATCGAACGCATCATCGGTATCACCGGAGGCAACATCTTCCACGGAGAAATCCTCCCGGATCAGATGTTCGGCAACCGGCCCGTACCCGGTTACTCGGATTACCTCACACCGATCGACGGGCTCTATCTCTGTGGCAGCGGGGCGTGGCCCGGCGGCGGTGTATTCGGCGCGCCGGGTCGTAATGCGGCATTGCGCATCCTCGGCGCATTCGGCGATCCGGCCAGCCGCCTATGAATCTGCTGCAACGAACCGCGGGCTCGATTCACCGGGCGAGTCTGCCCCTCTTCTTCCATCTCGATCCGGAAGAAATGCACACTATCGCGTTACGCCTGCTCGATACCGTATCGAACGATCCCATCCTGCTCCAATGCACCGGGCGGCTCGGTCCCATTCCAGATCCGCGACTGGCTGTTCGCATCTTCGGACAGGAAGTGCCCTTGCCGCTCGGGATCGCCGCGGGATTCGACAAGAACGCGGTGGCCTTCCCCGCGCTGCTCGCACTCGGGTTCGGTTCGGTCGAAACCGGGACAGTGACGCCCAAACCGCAGGCGGGCAATCCGAAACCCCGCATCTTTCGGCTCCCCGCCGACCGGGGACTCATCAATCGGATGGGATTTCCCAATCATGGGGTCGAAGCCGCGGTCAATCAGCTCGTTCTGCGGCGGCAACCGAACCGGCTGGTCGGCTGCAATATCGGCCCGAACAAGACATCGGTCGAATCGGGGACGGCGCCGGACGACTTTGCGACCGCCTGGAAACGCGTTGCGCCCTATTGTTCCTATGTCGCCGTCAATATCTCCTCACCGAACACCCCCGGGCTGCGAACGCATCAGCGCGCGGATGCACTCCAGACGATTCTGAACGCCATCCAGCGCGAGCGCATCCACCGGCGTCATTGCCCGCTGGTGCTCAAGATCTCCCCCGATATGACCCCGGATGAGCTGGCCGATGTGGCGGCGGTCGCGCGGCAATACCGGGTCGATGCGATCGCGGCCACCAACACGACGCTCGATCGCCCCACAACGCTGCGCTCGCCAGAAGCGACCGAAACAGGCGGTCTGAGCGGGCGTCCCCTGGCCCAGCGATCGGCCGAGACCGTCCGGCGTCTGGTCGAGCTGGTCGACGGGGAAATCGACATCATCGCGGCGGGCGGAATTTTCACCGGCCGCGACGTGCTGGCGGCGATTTCCGCTGGCGCGGCCTTCGCCCAAACCTACACCGGGTTCATCTACCGGGGACCGACGATGCCCGCGCTGGTGCAGCAGGAGATGCTGCATGTGATGGACCGATATGGCATCGCCGATCTCGATGCCCTCCGCGGCACGAACTTCCGCATTTGAGCGCACGTGCAAGAGTCTTGCACGGTTCATACCGA
>JBIQLF010000048.1:11176-23561 GCA_044464585.1 Thermomicrobia bacterium | reverse complement strand
GCCTCAAGCCTCAAGCCTCAAGCCTCAAGCCTCAAGCCTCAAGCCTCAGGACTCAGAACTCAGACCCCTACACCTCTTCATGATGGTCGTGATCGGCCACACCGCGCTTCCAGTGTCCGGAAAAGCTGGTGAGCGCCGGATCGTATCCGGCCTGTTTCATGGAGGCGCGAATCGGTCGCAGACTGGTTGCCTCGCCCCCCGCCAGGGTATAGACCGTGCCCGCGGGTTTTGGCAGCGCGCGGATGGCGTTCTCCAGCAATGTCGTCGTACCGGGGGCGGCGCCATTGCGATGCAACCAGGTGAGCGCCAGGTCGGCGCCGGTTTCGATTGGCAGCTCCTCGACCGGACCATCGACCTCGATGAAGGCAATGGCCTTTTGTCCCGCTGGCAGCTCTTCCAGGCGCCGGGCGATCCCCGGCAACGCCGTTTCGTCACCGAAGAGAAGATAGGTATCGACGGTGCCCCGGACGATCTTCGAGCCTCGCGGACCGAGCACGCCGAGCTTGCTGCCGACCGTGGCGTTTTCCGCCCAGTTGCCGGCCGGGCCGCTTCCGTGCCGGTAGAAATCGACGGTCAGCGTGCCCTGGCTCCGATCGAACGAGCGGGGAGTGAAATCGCGCCGTTCGGAGGGAATCGCGCCGTCCGGCATTTTCAGACCGTCCGGGGTGAGCACCGGCAAGGTGGGTTCGGATTGCCCCGAGGCTGGAAAGACCAGCTTCATATGGTCGTCCGCATCGCGCGAATCGAATGTCTTCAGATCGTCGCCCTGCAAGACGAACCGGCGCATTCTGGGGGTGAGATCGATGATCTCGATGACTTCTGCCTTGCGCGGCATGAGGGGAAACCCGACTCGCTCGATGACGGGTGCGCGAGAGACCATGAACAGGATGCCTTTCCAAAAAGCGTCGATGCTGGGTTCACGCCGGATTTCATATCCGACTTGTGCAGTATGAATTATGCGTGGATTCGCGTTTGTTGCAAACCGTGCGCACACCCGTGGCCGCCGGCCAGCCTGGGTTGGGACGGGTTCACGAGGGGTCGGGGGTCCGGAGGCCGGAGTCCGGAGGCCGGGGTGTAGGGGATGGAGCAGCCCCGGGATGCCAATTCCAGAACCCGAATGGCACAACGAAGCGAACGTGCGGTGCGCTGGCCATGTTGGGTTTTTATAACCATGGCTGGCTGCCCGGGAACTCCATGACTCATACGGAATCCGGGTGATTCCAAAGGGGTAGTAGCCCAGCATTTCAACGGTGGGATCGTGCCGGAGCGATGCTGGATATCCCGGAGTGTCCAAGCGGATTCCGTATCATGTGGCCTGACAGACCACCAGCACCCAATCGGAACTGTACTGATCCATGCTCGCCTTCACCTCGAACATCTGCGAAGTGATATCCGCCCGACGTTCGACCGTCGCGTTGCCGAAGGCATCGGTCATTTGGTCGAAAATAAAGAGGGGATTCGTCTGCCCGGTGCTCACCTGGCGAAGATCCATCTGATAGCTGTAGGTGGTGTTCGGAGCGAGACCACTCATCGTCACAGCCGGCGAACAATAATCCCCCAAAACGCCGGAGAAGCTGATCTGGAACACGGGGTCCAAGGGGGGTGGGTCGGGGATGCACGCTCCGTCTACACATGTCCCGTCCACACAATCGGCATCGGCGCAGCACCCGTCCGACGGCCGGCATATGGGCGCACCCGCACCTGCTGTGCAGCACTGTTCGGTATCATGACAGCAGGCATCGCCGCACACCGCCGCCGGTTGACAGCAGAACTGGCCGTTTCCCACACAGACGCCGCTGCAGCACCCATCGACCGCACAATACTGATCGGGGCTGGCGCAGCAGAGCTCTTCTCCAGAGCATGTGCCGTAGCAGCAGGCGCCGTCACAACACTCCGCTTCTTCTTCCGGACAACAATCGCCGCCACAGGCGGCCATACCGCCCGGACAGCAACAACCATCCCCGCACGGTGTCTGGCGCCCGGGACAACTCCGCGGTTTCGGCGCGGGCGTTGGGCGACGAGCAGCATCGGCATCGCCGATCTCGGCTCGGCCAATGGTGGCCAGCACCCCAGCCCCCAGCAGACCGCGGAGCAACGCCCGGCGAGAACCACCCTCTCCGAGCGACCGGGTCAGCGCGTCGAACCGGCGATCATCCATGCCTCACGTCCCCACGTTCATACGAAACCGGATCGAACCTATGGTATCCGGTGCCAGCGCTTCGCGGGTACCCTACGGAAGCAGGGTTTTTCCCGGACGCGCGCGCACTGGGCGATTCGGGCATGATGCGCAGAGGGGCGCGACGTTCCGCTCTTGGATGACACATGTGGATGACATCGCGGTGTCCGCAGGGCGCGCCATATCCATTCGGGGAGGTTTCAGACAAGACCATGAATCAGGCACGATCGTCGCTGCGGGTCGTCGTCGCCCAATGGCAAACGCTCGATGCATTTCGGGCCGCATTGACCACACCGGCCGAATACCGGTTTGCTCCAACCTCACGGGATGAGGATGTGGCGCCCTTGTTGGCAGGAGCCGATGCGCTCATCTCGGCTCGGTTTTCCCCGGCGCTCACCGCATCCGCCGATTCGCTCCGCCTGATCCTCACTCCTGGCGCCGGCACCAATGGCATCGACTTCGAGGCCGTTCCGGAACAGACCAGCGTCTGCAATGTGTATGGGCACGAGCGTGGTATCGCCGAATACGTCTTCACGGTTATGAGCATGCTGAATCGCGATTTCCCGGGGATGGACGCGCGACTCCGGCAGGGCGACTGGCGAGACTATCTGGGTATGCCGCTGCCCGAATTGCAGGGAAAAACCGTGCTGATCGTCGGTTTGGGCCGGATCGGACGGGAGGTCGCGCGCTGGGCGTCGTTTCTTTCCATGCGGGTTCTGGTCGCGACGCGCCATCCGGACAGTGCCGCCGCGCCGGATGGGGAGCGCATCGTGCCGGTCGAAGCATTGCAGCAGGTGCTCCCGGAGGCGGATTTCGTGGTGTTGGCCGTGCCGCTTACCGCGCGGACCCGGGGGCTGATCGGGCCGGTCGAGCTGGCGGCGATGCGACCGTCGGCGTTTCTCATCAATGTCGCCCGCGGAGAGGTGGTCGACGAAGCCGCGCTCTATACCGCGCTGGCGAACCGGACGATCCGGGGCGCGGCCATCGATGTCTGGTATCGGTATCCAGATGGAGCCTCGCCAGTGTTGCCCGCCAGTCTTCCCTTCCACGAGCTGCCGAACGTCATCATGACTCCGCATATCGCCGGCGCCACCGAGAATACCTTTCGCTATCGCTGGGCGATGATCGACGACAATCTGCGCCGCCTGGGCGCTGGCGAACCGTTCTCGAATATCGTTCCACGACCGGTGCGATAGCCGGTTCGAACCCGGTCGTTCGACCGATCGCGTCGGCGCTGATGTGAGTCTCTACCATCCCGGTTGACAGGAAATTCGCCAGTCTCTACGCTGCTCACGACATCTTCCACGGGTCCGGCGCCATCGACGGGGGGTGTCCGGCTGGACGAGACGATCGAAAGCAGTCGAGGAACAGCAACCGAACGCGCCATCCAGGCCTGTCCGTGGCGCGCCAGATCTGACCGAGGAAGGGATCTATGATCGTCGACGTTCACACCCATACGCCCCGGTATCGCGAACAGGTGTCCGCCGAAAGCGATGTCGTCAATGCGCTCTGGCGGCCCGATCAGGCGCAATCGACCAAACCGAGCTGGGATACCTATCTCGAAGCGATGGAACCGGTCGACAAGGCGATCGTCTTCAATATCGCGGCCGATCCGCGCCATCCCGCCGACGATGACGGCGGACTGCAATACCCGGTCCCCCAGGTCAACGATGACACCGCCGCCATCGTGCGGGCGCATCCGGACAAACTGCTCGGATTCCTCACGGTGCATCCGCACGATCCGCGGGCACTGGACGAGATCGAACGGGCCACTCAGGATCTGGGGTTGGTCGGGATCAAGCTCGGTCCGAATTACCAGAATTTCGATCCGCTTGGACCGGACGCATTTCGGGTGTTCGGACGCGCGCAGGAATTGGGACTGCCCATCCTCTTTCACCAGGGTACATCGCCGGTGGAGCATGCCGATCTCGATTTCGCCCATCCCCGGCATATGGACCGGGTGGCGACCGCGTTTCCCGAATTGCGGATCGTCATGGCCCATATCGGGCACCCGTGGCAGGTCGATTGCATCGTCGTCATTCGCAAGCATCCGCATGTCTATGCCGATATCTCGGGCAATTTCTACCGGCCATGGTCGTATTGGAATGCATTCCGGCTGGCGACCGAATGGGATGTGCTGCCCAAGCTGCTCTTCGGTTCCGATTTCCCGATTGCGACCCCGCGGGAAACGATCGACGCGTTGGCGCGAGTCAACGATCCGATCGAGGGAACCAATCTCCCCAGGGTCCCTCTGGACCAACTGGAAAAGATCGTGCACCGGAATAGCCTGGAGTTGTTGGGGGTACCGCACTAAAAGGTCCGGGGTTCTGATCCCGAAGCCCGGAGAAAAAGCACTGTGCCCCGGACTCCGGACCCACACAGGGGAGGTGAACCAGTCGAGCAACGACGAACCGTGGTTTTGGCATCTGACGTGAGGAACATGATCAAAGGAGCTCGAAGCATGTCTACCGGAATCGCCAAACTTCGCTCGGTCGAGCTCGACCGGCGAACCCTGTTGCGCGGCGCGCTGGCCGCGGGCGCAACGTTGCCTATCGCCACGAATCTCATGACCGGCGCCACGGTCTTTGCGCAGGGCAGCGAAGACGGCGGTACGCTGATCTTCAACAATGGAACCAATCCCTCCGGTCTCGATCCGCATATCACCGGCGCGGTCGCATCGTGGTATGTCATGGATCAGGTCTTCGACCGGCTGCTGCGGCTCGATCCGGAAACGAGCGAACCCGCTCCCTCACTGGCCGAGTCGTATGAGATGTCCGACGACGGGCTCACCTATACCTTCAAGCTGCGTTCGGGTGTGACCTTCTCGAACGGACGCGAATTGACCTCGGACGATGTCAAATGGAGTTTCGAGCGAATCATCGATCCGGATGTTCCGGCGGTGGCCAAGGGGTATTTCGCCGCGCTCGATTCGATCGAAACGCCAGACCCCTCGACGGTGATCCTCACGTACACCGAACCGTTCGCGCCTTTGCCGTTGGCGCTCTGCCGTCTGGAAACCTCGATTCTGCCGAAAGAAGCCGTCGAGGACGCGGCCACCTGGGAGGTGACTCCCACCGGTTCTGGACCGTTCATCGTCCAGAGCAATGTCAAGGACCAGGGTGTCGTGCTGGTTCGCAATGACCATTACTGGGAAGAAGGTCTGCCCCTGCTCGCCCAGGTCGAGCACCGGATCATTCCCCAGGCCGAGACGGCGGTCGCCAATATCCGGACCGGCGATATCCAGGCGACCGAGGTGCCGGCCAAGGATATCGAAACACTTTCCAAGGCCGATGGCGTCAACGTCGATGTGCTGACCTCATCGCTCTGGCCGCATCTGTCGGTCAATACCAAGGTCGCGCCTTTCGACAACCTGCAGGTCCGCCAGGCGATCCGGTGCGGATTCGACCGGAATGACATCATGCAGGCCGCGTTCTATGGCACCGGCATGTTGAGCAATACGATGCTGCCGGATGGCAACCCCTACCGTGCGGAAGTCGAGGGATGGGACTACGATCCGGACCGGGCGAAGCAATTGCTGGCCGATGCCGGATTTGCCGATGGTTTTTCCGTAACCATGCGCATCGTCCCGGCAGTGGCCTGGGAACCGACCGCGGCCCAGATCATCCAGGCGTATCTCTCCGAGCTGAAGATCGCTATCGAGATCGAGCAGATCGAATCGACCACCTGGTTCAGCGAGGTCTTCACCAACAGCGACTTCGAGATGTCGATGACCGCGCACAGCAGCAAGGTCGATCCGGACCTCTCCATGCTCGATATTCTGCATTCCGGTGAGCTGGGCACCAAGAACTACACCCAGTTCGAGGACCCGGAGATGGACGATCTGCTCGATCGGGGCCGGGTTTCGACCAATGCGGACGAGCGTAAGGAGATCTACGCGCAAGCGCAGCAGATCTTCGTCGAGCGGTCGGGCTACTTCGTGCTCAATCTGCAGCACCAGGCCTGGGCGCTGCGGGACAATGTCCAGAACTTCACCATGCTGCCCTGGTCGGAGCTGCGCTGGAAGGGAACCACGCTCGCCTAGCGCGGGCGGGACGCGAGACGACAGGGGAATCGAGGCGTTCGAATGATTGCCTATCTCGTTCGACGGTTGGTCTATTCCCTTGTCGTCATCGCCGGGGTGGCGACGCTCTCGTTCGCGTTGCTGCAGCTCATCCCGGGTTCGCCGGTCGATGCGATGCTCGGAACAGAATCGAGTCCGCAAGCGCGGGCGGCGCTGGAACGCGAGCTCGGGCTCGACCAGCCGGTGCCGGTGCAATATGTGACCTGGTGGGGAAATCTGCTGCGCGGCGATCTGGGGATGTCGGTGATGACCCGGCAACCGGTTAGCACATTGATCGTCCAGCGACTCCCCACCACGATCCCCCTGGCGATGCTTTCGATGGCGATTGCGCTGGCGATCGCCATACCGGCCGGCATACTTTCCGCCATCCGGCGTAATACCTGGATCGATGGGCTGGTTTCCATGATCGCGTTCGCCGGATTGTCCATACCCGGATTCTGGTTGGGCACCCTGCTCATCCTCGGGTTCTCGGTGCATTGGCAGATCTTTCCGCCGGGGGGATATGTCAGCGTGCTGGACCACCCGATCGATGGACTCCGCCATCTGATCCTGCCCGCGATCGCGCTCGGATCGACCTTCGCGGCGGTGCTCACCCGCATGATCCGTTCGAGTCTGCTGGAGGTGCTGGGCGCGGACTATATTCGCACTGCCCGGGCGAAAGGCCAGAGGGAACAGTGGGTGCTGGTGCACCATGCATTGCGCAATGCGCTCATTCCGGCGGTCACCATCGTGGGGGTGCAGGTGGGATTCCTGCTGAGCGGCGCGCTCATCATCGAACAGATCTTTTCGTTGCCCGGTATCGGGCGATTGACGGTGCAGGCCGTGCTCGACCGCGATATTCCGCTCCTGCAAGGGTGCATCATCGTCATCGCATTGATCTTCGTGGTCGTCAACCTGTTGACCGATCTGCTCTATGTCTATCTCGATCCCCGGATCAGCTACCAATGACCGAAACGAGCATTGCCGCTCCTGGCACGATCGGGACGACCCAGCCGGCGGGTGACTCCCGCACCCACCGGCTGCGCGGGAGCGCGCGCCGGCTTGCTCGCAATCGGATGGCGCTGGTGGGGTTGGTCGTGCTGGTGCTCGCGACCGTCGTGGCGCTCACGGCGCCATGGATCGCCCCATACGATCCGAAGAAGATCGCGGTCATCGACGCACTGCAGCGTCCCAGCTGGCGGCATCTGATGGGCACCGACAACCTGGGGCGCGATCTGTTCAGCCGGGTGATCTATGGCGTGCGCATGTCGATGCTGGTGGCGGTCGTCTCGATCAGCGTGGCCGCGCTCATTGGCGTGACCCTGGGATTGATCAGCGGCTTCTACGGCCGCCGGCTCGATGATGTCATCATGCGGATGATGGACATTCTCTATGCCTTCCCCGATCTGTTGCTGGCGCTGGCGTTGGTGGCCACCTTCGGGACCGGGTTGTCGAGTCTGGTGGTGGCCATCGCGATCGGGCGCATTCCCGGATTCGCGCGCATCACGCGGGCGTCGGTGCTTTCCGTGCGCGAAAACGAATATGTCGAGGCGGCCCGCACGATCGGCGCGGGCAATGCGCGGATCGTGCTCCGCCATATTCTTCCCAACGGGCTCGCGCCGATCATCGTGATGACCAGCGTGAGTCTGGCGCTGGCGATCCTGGTCGAAGCGAGCTTGAGTTTTCTGGGACTCGGAATCCAGCCGCCGACCCCCAGCCTGGGCGGATTGCTGAAAGATTCGCTCGGATTCATGGAGATGGCGCCCTGGCTGGCGATCTTTCCCGGGGTCGTCATTGCGCTGATCATCTTCTCGCTCAATCTGCTCGGCGACGGATTGCGCGATCTGCTCGATCCGAAGCTGAAATAGCCGGGCTCCGGGGCACCTGCGTCCCGAATCCGCCCATTCCGTTCCCAAATCCCCTATCATGAGGAGCAACGACCAACATATCCGTGGCCCCGGGCGACTCCCGCGCCGCGAGGCGTTTCCCAGGAAAGGATTCGAGGATGACGCGACACTTCCGCTCACTCGCATCGATTACCGCCGTGCTGCTGGCGATGACGATCATGACCGGCCCGGCCCTTGCTCAGGAAGCGACTCCGGTGGCGGCGGAAACGACGTTAGCCGTAGCGGAACAGTTGCGTCCGTGGGTCGTTGGGGAACCGTTCACGCCGCGCCCGGATGAATGCACCGCTGATGCGGTCGATCTGGCGCAGATCACGACCTCCATGGCGACGCCGATTCCCGTACCGGGAGAGAACCTGACCGCCAATGGTCTCTACGAGCTGCCCGTGACCGGGCTGGCCGATGCCGCCACCGTCGCCGGAGTGGTCGATACGCTGTCGCTCTTCTGGGCGTGCACCAATGCCGGAAATCGTCCGGCCGTAGCGTCGTTGATGACATTGGGCGCGATCGCGCAGTTCTACAACATCGATCTTTCCCTTTCCGGAACCGATCTGGATGACGAAATCGCCAACCGGCTGGCCAATAGCGGCGACCGGGCGGACGAAGACCGGGCCAGCATCGACGGGGTGCTCACGATCGCCTATCTGGGCGATGGCCGAACGGGCGCGCTGGTGCTGAACAGCGATCCGTTCGTCAACAATGGCAACGCGGTGCTCGATCTCTTCATCTTCGTGAACCTGAACGGTGTCTATCAGGTCGATGGCGTCGTCTTCGACCCGTTCGATCTGACTCCGGGCTATGGGTACGAGCGGTAGCGGATAGCAGGCGGCCCACAGCATGCAGCAGGCGGCTCCAAGCGCGAATACGCTGCGTGCCGCCTGCTGCGTGCCTCGAACAACACACCCAGGCTGTGTCGCAGGACACAGCTTTTTTCTTGTCGTTCTCGCAAGATCGTAGACAGGGTTCGCCATTCCCGTGTGGGCGAATGCGTGGGTGAAGGGGTTCGAGGAGGATCGACGTGGCACGAAGAGCTTTGGGGGTATGGATCGCGCTGGTGCTGGTGGCAACGTTGTTGCTGCCGTTGGCGCCGGTGGGCGCGCAGGAGGAAACCGATCCCAGCGCGGCGCCGATGACGACCGAACAAACACAACCGGAATCCGAGCCATCCGCGGTCGAAACCGAACCGCTGGCGTCCGATTCACAAACTGAAGCCCCGGTAGCGGAACCGCCGGTCGATGAAATCCAGCCAGAACCGGCTGCCGCGGACGACGCGGAACAGCAGTCCGCCGATGACGCGAGCGATCCGAGCAGCGATGCGGTCCCCTCGACCGGCGATGAGCCAACCGCTATCGAAGCCGCTGGGGATACCAGCGTGAAACCCAGCGAGGAAGCGGGACCCACGGTCATCGAGAATCTCACGATCGATTGCGCGGGATTGGTGACCTATGACGTGGTCGAAGCGCATGGCGAAGAACTCGGTGTTCTGATCAGAACGACCGATCCCAATGTGGCAACGGGTCCCATGGATGAGATCGGCGGTTTCATTCTCTTCATCACGTCCGAGGGGCACAGTTCGAGTTCCGTCGATATCAGCGGCGATCCGGGCAACCTGTTCGTCACGATCAACTCGTCGACCATGAATGGTCCGATTGCCGAATCTCCCCTCGTGAGCTGCCACGAGATTACCGAGCCGGACCCGGATCCCGATCCGGAGCCCGAAGAACCCGGACCCGCATCGACTATCTCCAACGTGTCCATTACCTGCGATGGCACCGTGACGTTCACGATCGATGAGGCCCAGGGAGATACGCTGCGAGTAATCCTGAGCGCATTGCACATACCCCCCGGAAATGCGACCCTGGCAGACGATGAGTTCGTGGCCACGGCCACCGGCACATTCACCCTGCAATTCGATATTTTGCAGCATAACTCGGTCAACGTGACCGTGCTGTCGACTGTGAACGACCAGGGAGCGAGCGCCACGGTGTTCGGTTGCACTGACAGCGAGGATATATGGAATGAGGGTGTTTCCGGGGTGAGCCTGACCTGCGATGGCACGGTCTCCTTCACGGTCGATGACACCGACTGGTACTACTACGCGCTGGCACTCTACGGTTCGAACGGAGGATCATGGCAGTTGATCGATGGGATGGCCATTTCCGACGCGGCCCATCCGATCGAGGCGGGCAGTCAAACTCATACTTTTGCCATCCCTGCCGATACCTGGGACAGTCTTCGGGTCGATGTCAAATCGAGATGGACACTCCTCGGAACCGACACGGTCAGTGGCTGTCTCGGTGATGAACCGCCCGATCCCACAAACGCTCCCGAGATCAGCAATCTGCGTTTGTTCTGCAATGGTCTGACCCGGTTCGATCTGGCGACGGACGAACCAGTGGATCTGCTGGTTGTTCTGTGGACCGATGCCATCGAGGGGTGGCAACGCACCAGTTATGGGACGTTCGATGCCGGATCGCAGGAGGTGCGGTTTGGGGTTCCGGCCGCCTGGTTCGACGATCTGTCGGTGTCCATCGTGTACGATGGTGACCCCGTGGCGTCCGCGAGCGTGTCCGGTTGCCTGACGTCCGATCCGAACGAAATAACCGGTGACGAGATCCTCGTCGTCACGACGTATGGTTCGGTGCTCTTCGACCGGGTGACCGAAGGTGGCGAAACGATCATCGACCGGTATACCGGTCCGACCGTATGGGAACTTCCGGACGGATTCGAACCGGATTCGGCTCGATTCTTCGATCTTTCTACCACCGCCACATTCGAAGGGTCGATCCAGGTCTGCCTCAATCTATCGCAGGACATGATCGACAACCCGGACCGGGTGCGCATCCTGCAATTCTGGCAAGGCGGCGTGATCCAGCCAGACACCGAGGTGTACCCCAATCTGGGTATCGCCTGCGCGAATGCCACCCGGCTCAGTCCGTTCGCCACCGCCCTGCTGGCGGGCGAGCCAGAACCCGAGCTGATATTGCCCGTGGTGCAGAATCTCGCGACGACCTGCACCGGACTGGTGACCTTCGATCTGGAAACCACCGAACCGGTCGAGCTGCAAATCTGGGTGGGCACACCGGCGCAGGCGCCCGGATTCCACGCGGAAACCTACGTCACGCTCGCATCCGGACCCCAGCAGGTGCAGCTCGATATCCCGGTTGGACGGTTCGATCGGCATACGGCGCTCGTGGCGCTCGATGCGGACGAATGGCACGAGCTGGCGACAACGACGATTTCGGGGTGTCGCGATCAGACCACTCCGCCGAATACTCCCGCCGGTCCGGAGGTCGAAGTCGAAACCGGCGGCGGCACGGTTGGGTTCGAATACGTTCTTGTGCCGGGCGTGACACGCGTGACCGTGATCGATCCGGGCCAGGCGCCTGCCCTTCCGGCCGATTTCGATCCGAACAGCGCGATTCTGCTCGATATCGCGAGCACCGCCGTGTTCGAGGGCTCGGTCCAGATTTGCCTGCCGATGAGCGACGCGATGCGACCGAATGCGGACAATGTGCGCTTGCTGCATTACGACAACGGCGCCTGGGTGAATATCACCACATCGTCCTCTTCGAGCGACGGCAATGTCTGTGGGGTAACCGATCACTTTTCGCCCTTCGCCATTGTCGAGCGGGCCGGCACCCGGCCGGTCGATCCGGACAAACCAACCGTCCCCACCAAGCCGGACAATGTCCGACCGAATCCCGGGCATACCTCATCCGCGAACGGCAGTGCGGTCACCGGGTTCCCCAATACCGGCAGCGGCACGCAGGCGACCGGGGTTGGGGTCCATCCGCTCCTGCCGATCGCCGGAATACTGCTGCTCTTCATGGCGCTGGGATTGCGCCCCTCTACCAAACGGATGCGCGGAGCGCGATCGCGGTAACGCGACCCGCTCGCCATCTTTCCTCTCGAACCGGAACGGGCCAGCCTCCCGTTCCGGTTCTCTCTTTCGCCGTCCTGAACTTGTCAAAGAGCCTCTTGTTGTCCAAAGCTTGTTCGCCTGAGAGGAGCGTGTAGACAACGAGAGATCCCTCCACTTCGGTCGGGACGACGCGTCGTCATCCCGAGCTTGTCGAGGGAGCTCTTCGGTTCTTGCCGGCAACGGCCTCGCCGGAGGGTAGATCGTAGGCAACGAGAGGTCCCTCCACTTCGGTCGGGACGACGGAATGGGGCGAAGGCGAGGTCGCGTTCTCGCTTGATGGCGACCGCGGCTGGCGTTCGACCCTGGAAAGCAAACGGCGC
>JBIQLF010000048.1:0-11076 GCA_044464585.1 Thermomicrobia bacterium | reverse complement strand
GGCGTTCGACCCTGGAAAGCAAACGGCGCTCACTGCCGTTGCCGGACGATATCGCCCCGGCCGCTTGTTGGTATCAGCCGGAGCCGCACACCCCCTTCCCGGTGCTGTCAGGATCGAACGATCTGGAAGTGATTTAGCTAGCGGCCCTTTGGCATTCCCGGAGACCGTTGCGCGAGATTGGCATGGGCGATACGGTACGCCCGCACGTATCCGTGGCGACCAGCCAGCATGAGGAGCTTCCAATGCCGAACGCACTCACCCCGCACCAGATCATCTACGACATCGTCACCGCGGGCGATCCGCGAATCTCGCCCGATGGCGGTACCTTGCTCTTCACCACATCGTGGGCGGAACCGGCAGAAGCCAACAGCCTGAGCGCCATCTGGATCGCCAGCGCCGATGGCTCGAACCAGCGCGTGTTCACCAGTGAAGGCAAACGCAGCTCGTCGCCACGCTGGTCGCCGGATGGTTCGCGGGTCGCGTTCGTTTCCGATCGGGGTGACGGTGGCAACGCGGTATTCGTCATGCCGGCCGGTGGCGGCGAGGTGGTCGAGCTGGTGCGACACCGGGGAGGTATCAGCGGGCTGGAGTGGAGTCCGGATGGCGCCACCCTGGTCTACACTGCCGCGTTCGATCCGGACGATCCGGACGGCAAGGGGCCGGACGAGAACGCCGCTCCACGCGTGCGCGTGGTGCGCCGTTATGACTACAAGCAGGACAACCGCGGATTTCTGAACGATGTGCGCCAGCAGATCTGGCTGGTTGCCGCGGACGCATCCGGCAATCGCACGCTCACCAGCGAGCTGGTCGATTTCGAATTTCCACAATGGTCGCCAGACGGTAAAACCCTGGCCGCGAAGATACCGCTGCGGAATCAGATGGGCGGGCAGCTGGCGCTGGTCGATATCGCAAGTGGCGCGGTCACCCGGGTCGGTCCGGAAGAGGGAACCGTTGGCTCGTGGGCATGGTCACCTGACGGATCGAGCATCGTCTTCACTGGCGATACCCGGCAAACCTGGCAATACGATCTTTTTCTCTACGATGTCGCCACGGGCGTCATCGAACGATCGACCGATGATCTGCCGGTACAACCGGATTCGGGATCCGCGACGGTTTCGCCGCCATCGCAACCGGTTTGGCTGGACGACCATACAGTTTTGTTTCATGCGACCCGAGCGGGAGCGAGCGGGCTCTACCGCTTCGATATCGAAACCGCCGATCTGCACATCGTGCAGGATTTCGGCGCCATACACGGCGGTCTGAACTTCGATCCCATCCATGGCGCGGTCTACCAGACCGCCAGCGCATTCGATGGAACTGGCCGGATCGTGCGGACGGTCCTGGCATCGGGCGCATCGAAGACCGTGATCGACCCGAACGAGCGGTTGTTCGCGGACTCGCTGATGCCAGCGTGGGAGAAATTCACCATCCGGCGTGGCCGGTACGATATCGATGCCTGGTTGCTGAAACCGGCGGAGTTCGATCCCGCGGAGCGTTATCCCCTGGTGATCGATATCCACGGCGGACCGAACAGCAGCTATGGACCCGGATTCAACAATTTCCAGCAGGCATTGGCCGGTGCTGGTTTTGCCGTGGTCTTTGCCAATCCGCGCGGTTCGAGCAGCTATGGTCGCGACTTCACCCAGCAAGTCACCCGGGATTGGGCTGGCGAGGACTATCTCGATCTGATGGCCGTGGTCGATGCGGCCATCGAACGATCATGGATCGCCCCCGATCGCCTGGGCGTCTGTGGCTATTCCTACGGCGGATATATGACCAGCTGGATCATCGGGCACACCGATCGGTTCCGAGCGGCCGTGATCGGCGCGCCGGTGGTCGATCTGGCTTCTTTCTATGGCACATCCGATATCGGATATTTCTTCGGTCCGGAGCAAATAGGGAGCCGGCCGGATGAAGATCCGGATGAATTCCGATCCCGTTCCCCGATCACCTATCTGACCAAAGAGCGAGCGACCCCGCCCACATTGATCCTGCACGGCGAAGCCGACGACCGCGTGCCCATCGGCCAGGGCGAGCAGCTCTTCATGACCTTGTATCAGAATGGCGCCGAGGTGGAATTCGTGCGCTATCCGAACGGCTCGCACGCCTCGGTCACCCGGGTCGGTTATCCGGCGCATCGCAAGGATTATCTGGAACGGCTGACCGGCTGGATGCAGCGGTGGGTCGGGAATGGGAGATAGGAGATAGGAAATGGGAAATAGGAGATGGGGAATAGTAGGAGATGGGGAATAGCCGGATCAGGACCGGCGCGTAGCACAAGCCCAGTCGACCCATCCTAACGCTACTCCCTTCTTTCTATTTCCCATTTCCTATCTCCTATTTCCCATTTCCCACTACCTACCCCGTAAACCTGTTCCCCGCCGATCCAGGTTTCGATCACCTGCAGATCCGCATCCAGCACCACGAGATCGGCGGTATTGCCCGGCGCCAGGATGCCCAGAGCCGGCAGACCCAGCAGCCGGGCGGGAGTTGCCGCGGCCATGGTGAGCGCGGCGGCAATGGAAACCCCGCCCCAGCGCACCATATTCCGGACGGCCGCATCCATGGTCAGGATGGAACCGGCCAGGCGCCCGCCGGCCAGGCGTGCGGAGGTTTCATCGACGAATACCGGGATATCGTTGAGGGAATAGGCGCCGGGGGGCATACCGGCTGCCGCCATCATGTCGGACACGAGGGCGATTCCGTTCGTTCCCTTGATCCGGGCGGTCAGCGCCAGCGCCGCCGGATGGGTATGAATCCCATCGGCGATCAAACCGACAGCCACCCGCTCGTCGATCAGCGCCGCGCCGACCACGCCCGGCTCGCGGCTGTCCAGTTGGCGCATGGCATTGAAGAGATGGGTGGCCATGCGCGCTCCAGCATCGACACCGGCCTCGAATTGTTCGTAGGTGGCATCCGAATGCCCGAGCGCGACCAAGACGCCGCGTTCGGCCAGCCGCGCGATGCGCGCCAGCGCTCCCGGCCGCTCCGGGGCCAGCGTGACGAGACGGACGGAGGGTTCCTGCAGCAGCGCGTCGAAGAGGGCGTCGCCGGCTGCCTCGATGGCATCGAGCAGATGGGCTCCCTTTTTTGCCGGCGCCAGGAACGGTCCTTCCAAATGCAGTCCCAGAATGCGCGCGCCATGGGAGCCTGCGCTTCCCGGGAGCGCTTCGAAAACCCGCTGGTATCGATCCGCGAACGACGAAACGATCGTGGGAAGAAAGGCGGTGACTCCGGTTTCCGGAAGCCATCCCGCGACCTCTCCCATGCGATGCGGTTCCTCTCCGAAGTCGATGCCATGACCGCCATTGACCTGCAGATCGATGAATCCGGGAGCGATGATCCGGTCGTTCGGGCTCGATGTGCCGGTTTCGATGGTCACGATACGATCGCCACTGAGCTCGATCCGGCCGGGAACGAGTTCCCCGTCGAGCAGCAATCGTCCGGTCATCGTGGTCATGCGCGGGACTCCCTGGGAATGCGCGTTCGAGCGCGAAGCATTGCTCTCCCGCGAACCGATCGCATCCGGGGCGAGCAGGTTTCCATGATCGCATAGACCGCGCCCGGTGAAATGACGCGAGCGGAGCCCGGAATCGCGCTCGATGTTCTCCTCGCTTGACACGCATGCGCCCGCTCTCTACGATGCCGTCGATTGGTCGGACAACCTGACCAACAGCGGCCACTGATGCGCGACGATTCCCGGAGCTGGTGATGACGGTGGATTCGAGTCCTCGGGTACAGATGCAGGCGACCGAAACGGTCGAACCGCCCCGCTGGGCGTTGCGTGAACGGGAATTGATGGAACGGATCGAAGCGGCCGCGCCCGAATTCGTCGCGCGCTCTACCCGCGATGACGGTTCGCTCATCTGGCGCGATCGCTGGCCGGGGATGGACGGTTCGGACGACCCCTACGAGGCATTCCAATATCTGGCGCTGTTCTACAGCCTCGGCGGCAGCGAAACGGTCTATCGCCTCGCCCGGCAGATGTGGGATGCGATCACCTGGCAATGGACCCAATATGGCCAGCTCGACCGCGAATTCCCACGCTTCTACGATTGGATGCATCACGGTGAGGCCAATCTCTTCCATTATTTCTTCGGACTCACCAAACCCGATTCACCGATCGACCGGCAACGGGCGGTGCGCTTCGCGCATTTCTATGATGGCTCCGATCCGCTGGCTCCCAATTACGATCCCGAATTACATCTGATCAAAGCCCCGATGACCGGCAGCAATGGTCCCCTGCATGTGGCCACCGCCGAGGATTGGTCGACTCACCGGGGGGTGCTCACCGATTATCTGGCGCCCTTCGAGGATATGGCGAGTGTCGATTTCTCCCTGCTGAAATGCGACTGGCGTGACGATGCCGTCTACGAGGAAGTCATCGCCAAGATGAACGAGCGGATGAATCGGGGCGATGTGCCGCTCAATATGAACGCCACCAGCCAATTCACCCATGCCTATCTCTATACCGGGGACGATGCCTTCAAACGGTGGGTGATCGATTATTTGGCAACCTGGAAAACCCGCGCCGATGCCAACGGCGGCATTCTGCCGGACAATGTCGGGCTCTCCGGCACGGTCGGGGAATATCTCGATGGCAAGTGGTGGGGTGGGCACTATGGCTGGCGCTGGCCGCATGGCTTCCACACGATCATCGAACCGAGTCTCAATGCCGCCCACAATGCCCAATTACTGACCGGTGATGCCAGCCAGCTGGCGCTGCCCCGCCAGCAGATCGATGTGAACTACGCGCTGGGTAAAGAGATCGACGGTATCTGGCAGGTGCCGTACAAGCATTTCGACGCGGGCTGGACGGCGTATCGCCCCATGCATCCGTTCTATGCCATCCATCTCTGGACCCGCAGTCTGGCGGACGAGGACCAGGAACGGATCGAACGGGTGCCGCGCACCTTCGACTGGGCGGAGATCACGCTGCCCGACCGGCCGTTCAGCACCAAGCATTTCAATGCCAACACGATGCCCTGGTACGAATTCATCATGGGGCGGAATCCGGGCTATCCCGAACGGATGCTGGACACCAACCATGCGTTGATCGACCAGCAATTGCGCCGCTTGCGTTCCTGGGAAGGCGATCCGCGCAACTGGGATCGTATTCACCATATCGATGGCTATCTCGATACCGTCGATGCGCAGGTGGACGGGTATAACATCCATCTCTGGCAGGAATTCTGCCCCGTCTATTTCGAATCGCTGGTGCAACTGATGTGGGGCGCTCCGGCGCATATCTCCCACGGCGGATTGCAATTTGCGGCGTTGCGTTATTTCGATGCCCATGGCCAACGACCCGGGTTGCCGCCCGATGTAGCGGCGCTGGTGGATGGCATTACCCCGGAGCACGTGTCGGTGACGCTCGTGAATACCGGGAACGAACCGCGCACCGTGGTGGTGCAGGCAGGCTCTTTCCGGGAACACCGGTTCGAGCGGGCGATCATGGTCGACGACGATGGCACGCCGGTCTCGTCGGTCGATGCCGGCAGCGAATGGCTGGACGTCGCACTCGGGCCCCGGGCGATCGCCCGCTTGCGTTTGGAGGTGAGCCGCTTCGCGAACGATCCGAGCTATGAAACACCCTGGTCGCAACGATCCGGTTGGGATCCGGTCATCACAGGCCGGAGCCGCTGAGATGGATCAAGCCGTTCGAGCTAGCCGGCGGGCGGGGGCGCCCGGCGCCTTCACGAATGGAGGCAGCGCCGTTCTGCGGCCGAGGGCGGGCGCCTGAATCTGGGGCACATCGGCAGGATCGAAGGTGCGGTCACCGTCCGGCGATCTGCTGCTGGTCGTTGGGAGGACTATAGGTCGGGACCCGGACCATGAAGATGGTGCAGCTCAGGGCGGCGATCGCCGTGAGCACCCACACCGGCCCCAGACCGGTCAACAGGAGGGTCACCCCGCTCATGAGCCAGGCGAAGAACTGAGCGGTGATCTTCGAGCGCAGCCGGACAGCCCGGTGCGCTCGGAATGTGTCGGCTTCCGACAAGAAGGGCTGGAGCCACGTGATCCCATACAAACGGCGTTGCAGTCGGGGGCTCGATTGCCCAAAGCACCACAGGGCAATCAGCAGGAAGACGGTGGTTGGGAGACCGGGCACCCAGACTCCTACGATTCCGATTCCCAAACTGAGCAAACCAGCGGACGCCAGCACGATCCGTCTGAGATTAGTTCCAGCCTTGTGCATGGGTCCTCACCAGATCCGCCAGATAGTCGAGCCAGGGCGGGCTATCGTTCAAACAGTGAATTTGATGGACGTTGGCCGGATCGCCGCCGCCTTCGGCAAAGAGCTCGGCGCCTTCGATCCCCAGCTCGTGCAGTGTTTCCAGGCAATCGGTGGTGAATCCCGGGGATACGATGGCGACCCGCTCGACCCCTCGACGGGGCAGCTCGGTCAATACGGTTTGGGTGTACGGGCCCAGCCATGCCTCGCGTCCGAACCGTGATTGATAGGTCACCTGGTACCGAGCTGTTGGCAGAGCGAGCGCCGCGGCCAAGAGTTGCGTCGTCTCTCTGGTGTGATCCTGGTATGGATCGCCTTCTTCGACATAGCGCATGGGCAGACCGTGATAGCTGAACAGGAGCGTGTCCGGGGGCTGTGGCAGTGCGGCCAGCTTGGTTTCGATATCCTGACTGAGTACGCGAATATATGATGGGTCGTTGTAATAGGGTTCGACGAAGCGCAGCGCGGGAATGTAGTGCTTTTGCGGTTTGCCTTTGCGCCGCCCACGGCCCAACGCCTGAAACATGGTCTCGTCGTAGATCGCGGCCGTGGTGCTGGTGGAGAATTGCGGGAAGAGCGGCACCACGACGATCCGGTGGATACCAGCTTCGCGCAGACGCCGGATTGCCAAACCAATACTCGGTTCGGAATAGGCCAGTCCCAGCTCGACTCGAAAGCGGGTTCCGAGACGTTCCTGTACCCCGGCTCGCTGGGCCTCGGAATAGAGCAGCAGGGGCGAACCGTTTTCGGTCCAAATCTCCTGGTAGTGGTGTTTGATGCGCTGGGGCCGTCGCGTCAGGACCGCGCCATGCAGGATGGGCAGCCAATACCATCGTGGGAGATCCATCACCCGCTCGTCCGATAGAAAGACTTTGAGGTAACGCCGGATTGCGGGCGTGCTGAGATCTTCCGGGGTGCCGATCTGACCGAGAATGACGCCAATCGCCGGTGAAGACATGAACGGGCCCGACCTCCTGTAAGGGTCTCGAGAACGAACATTGCGGCGTGTGCTGCCGATACGTCCGGCAACTGGGATCTGGTGGGCAGAGCCGCGCCCACCCCGTCGAGCAAACATCGTTGCCGTGCAGCCGGGCCGCTGCATGGCAGCGGCCCGGCGCCATTGTGGCCGACCTGGAACCCGTATGGACGGCCATATCGAAATAAGATACCTAGATATGCGCAGATTCAAAGAGTGGTCGTGCGGATCTTTGGACCGTCCGGACGCCTGCGCTTGCCTGGCCGCGACTGTTTTCGCGGTATCGCGGATTGCCCCTGCCGCAGCGCCGCCAGGAGAACATGCTTCCGTATCGCCGGATTCGGACCGCCCATACCGGCTGCCATGGTTGACATTTCCGGCGACCCTGCCTACCATCGGCTCAATTGGTCCGATAACCTGACGACTCCGAAATCCCCCGTGAAGTGCCATGACCCGGGTGCGTGTTCGCTCTATCATCGAAATCGTGGGCGTGAGCAGGCAGGCGGTTGTCGCTCCGTCCAGGGGAGCGCCATGAGCGATCAGGCAACCACCCGCGATGTTGGAACCGCCCTGCGGACCGGCCGGCGAACGAGCGCCTCCGATCTACTTTCGGCGGTGACCGAGGGGCGTTATTGGGCCTATCTGTTGTTGATCCCCAGCCTGATCCTGGTATTGGCGGTGGTGGTCTATCCGGTTATCGATGGAGTGCTGCTCAGCTTCCGGGAATACCGGTTGAACCGGCCGGCGCTCGGCACGCCCTGGATCGGGTTGCGGCACTATCGCGATATGGTTTCCGACCCGATCGTGCGGACGGCGCTGCGCAATACGGTCATCTGGGTGACGGTCGGATCGATCAGCCAGTTCCTGCTGGGCCTGGCGACTGCGCTGGCCCTGCACCGGTCGCTTCGCGGATTTCGGTTGGCCTCGGTATTGATACTGATTCCGTGGCTCCTGCCCTCGGTCGTATCGGCCAATATGTGGCGGCTGATGCTCGATTCCCGCCTCGGCGTGGTCAACGAGATTCTCGGCCGCATGGGGCTGATCGGCAATGGGCACGCCTGGTTCACCAATCCGAGCACGGCGCTCTACGAGGTGCTGGCGGTCGAGCTCTGGAAGAACTTCGCCTTTTTCACCCTCTTCTTCCTGGCCGGGCTCTATGCGATCCCGTCGGAGTATTACGAGGCATCGAGTGTCGATGGCAGCGGCGCATTGCAGCGGTTCCGCGATATCACCATTCCGATGTTGATGCCGGTGATCGTGGGCGCGACCATTCTGCGCATCATCGGTCTCTTCAATTCGCCCGACATCCTGCTGATCCTCACCGGCGGTGGACCGGGCCATGCCACCGAAACGCTTTCGCTCTATGGATTCCAGATGGCCTATCTGCGCTTCGATTTCGGATATGCCGCGGCGCTCTCGGTGCTGGCGTTGCTCTGCCTGATGGCGTTCACCGTCGTCTACGTCCGCGTTTCGGGTGTGACCAAGGAGTAGACCGATGGCTTCCGTGACCGCCCCCTTCCCCTCATCGGCCGCGCGAGTTTCCGAACCGCCGCGCACACGGTCGCCCTTCGGATCGCTGAGTCGCACGCGCCGGTTCTACGATGTGCTGGCGGCGACCGTGGTCGCCATCGTGGTCGTATTCGCGATTGCGCCGATCGTCTGGACAGTGCTGACCTCCTTCAAAACCGAAAAAGAGATCGTCTCGGCCAATTTCACCTTCTTGCCACATGCGATCACGATCGACAACTACACGACCCTCTGGCGCCGGTCGGGATATCCGCACCTGTTGCTCAATAGCGCCATCGTGACCGGGATGACCGTGGTGATGTCGCTCACCATCGGCACGGTCGCGGCCTATAGCATCTCCCGCTACCGGTTTCGGGGCCGAAACGGGTTGATGATCTTCTACCTGGTCATCCGCATGTTTCCGTTCACCCTGTTGCTGATTCCGCTCTTCATCATCCTGCGCAATCTGGGATTGTTCGATACCCATTTCGGTTTGGCATTGACCTATACGACCTTCCTGCTGCCGCTCTGCGTCTGGATGCTGAAGGGCTTTTTCGATGGCATCCCACCCGATCTCGAGGAAGCATCGCGGGTGGACGGGTCGACCCGGCTGGGGGCGTTGGTCCGCATCGTCTTGCCGCTGGCGCGCCAGGGGATTGCCGCGACCACCGTTTTCATCGCCATCGGCTCCTGGAACGAATACGTCTGGGCGTTATTGCTGACCACGGCCAACGGCGCGCGCACCTGGCCGGTCGGATTGCAACTGATGGTTGGCGAGTTCCAGATGCCGTGGGGGGTGCTCAGCGCCAGCGGCATCATCAGCATCATTCCGATCATCATCGGTTTTGCCATTGTCCAGCGAGCGCTGGTGAGCGGCCTGATGGCAGGAGGTGTGAAGGGGTAGAACGGAGGTCTTGAGTCCTGGGTCTTGGGCCTTGAGGCTTGGGTCCTGGGGCCTTGGGGCTTGGGTCTCGAGCTCAGTGGAATGCTCGGGACCCTGGGCGTTGGGCTCGTATCAACGTCGGACGCACGATGGAGAAGGAGAATGCATCGCATGAACCGATCGAGTGTGAACCTGGCCAATCGAACGATCGACCGCCGCACACTGCTTGGCGCGGGTCTGGGCGTGGCCGCCGCTGCAACTCTTCGGCCGGCATTTGGCCTGGCGCAGGACGCCGATATCAGCGGCGATGTCACCTACTGGCACCATTTCACCAGCGATTCCGAGATGCAAGGACTGGAAGATGTGACCGGGATCTTCACCACTGGGCACCCCGGGGTGACCATCACATCGGAGAACATCCCGAATGCCGATTTCATGACGCAATTCACTACCGCGGCGGTGGGTGGCTCCTTGCCGGATACGACGATGGCCGCGGCTGACCGGATTCCGGATATGCTCGGGCTGGGCGGATTGGTCGATCTGACCGAGCGGTTCGAGAGCTGGGATGGCAAGTCGGGTATCGATCCCGGGTTGATGCAATCGGCTACCGTCGATGACAAGATCGTCGGGATTCCGGCCTTCCTCTTCATCGACTGGGTCTACTATCGTTCGGACTGGTTCGATGAAGCCGGACTCTCGGTTCCCGACACCTGGGACCAGTTCCGGGAGGCCGCAATCGCGCTTACCGATGCTGACCAGGGCCGCTATGGGTTCGGTCTGCGCGGTGGCGACGGCGGCCAGGGAACGGTGATGAGCATCATGCGCGCCTATGGCGGGCTCTCCGCCGATGATGCCGGGTTGCCGGTGATCGACCGGGACAAAGCCATCGAGGCTATCGCATTCTGGGCCGGTCTCTATACGACCGACAAGGTTGTGCCGCCGAGCGCCCCGAACGATAGCTACTCGCAGATCATGCAGGGGTTCCGCACCGGGCAAACAGCCATGATCGTGCACCACACCGGTTCCCTGGCGGAGATTTCCGCCGATCTGGAGCAGGGCACCCAGTTCATGACAATGATGGTCCCGGCCGGTCCGGCCATGCGGGTGGCGGGCGTCTCTCCGCTCTACAACGGTATGTGCAAGGAAGACAATGGCGACGCGTCGTGGGCGTGGCTGACCGAATGGACGAAGCCGGATGCGGCTGTCGCGTTTTTGCAGGACACGGGATACTTTCCGGCCTCCAAGACCGCCGCGGAAGACCCGCGCATCACCGAGAACCCGATCTACGATGCCGCCCGCAATTCGATTCCGGTGGGGGTGCCGCCGCTGAGCTTCGTGGGCGCGCCCGGCTGGGCGGGCACGTCGGTGTTGCCGAACTTCCAGCAGGTGCTCACCGGGCAAGCTACCGCGGAACAGGCGGTGGATCAGATGATCGCCGATCTGGAGGCGGAGATCGGGTAGCGGGGGAACGGGTCT
>JBIQLF010000047.1:0-23905 GCA_044464585.1 Thermomicrobia bacterium | reverse complement strand
AGGGCACCAATGAAGATCACCAACATGCGACTTCGTGAACTCACCGGCACGATCGAGCATCCGGGCGGACCGTTCTGGGAAGAGCGTCTGATCCGGCCGGTCGATATCTATCCCGAATTCCAAGCCCAAACCGGCCGGGAAACGAACTGGCAGCCGATCGCCGCGGGTGAGGACACCTCGACCATCGTGCTGATCTTCATCGAGATCGAAACCGACGAAGGCATCACCGGTCTGGGCGGTCCGGTCGACCGCTCGACGGCCACGCTCCTCCATATTCATTACCGGAACGCGCTGATCGGGATGAACCCGCTCGCAACCGAGCGCATCTGGGACATCATGTACCGCAATGGGGTGCACGACCGGAAAGGCACCCCGATGTTTGCCATCAGCGCCATCGACTGCGCTCTCTGGGATTTGCGCGGCAAGGCGATGGACCAGCCGGTGCATGTGCTTCTGGGCGGCCCGACCCGCACCGAGCTGCCCGCCTATGCCTCCATGCTCGGATTCTCACTCGAACCCGACAAGGTCGCGACCCGGGCGCAGGAATATGCGGCCATGGGCTATACCGCCCAGAAATGGTTCCCGCGCTGGGGACCGTTGGACGGCCGCGACGGAATTCGCAAGAACGTCGAACTCATGGAGCATCTGCGTGCCTCGGCCGGACCGGAAAGCGACATCATGATCGATGCCTGGATGTCGTGGGATGTTCCCTACACGCTCGATATGGCCCAGCGGCTGAAACCGTACGATCCGCGCTGGATCGAGGAACCGGTGCTGCCCGACAAGATCGCCCAATATGCTGAAATTCGCGATCGGTCGGTGGTGCCGATCTCGGGCGGAGAGCACGAATACACCCGCTGGGGCATCAAGCAACTGCTCGATGCCCGCGCCGTCGACATCATGCAAGCCGACACCTACTGGGCGGGCGGCATCAGCGAGATGGTCAAGATCAGCCATCTCTGCGGCGCCTATGACATCCCGATCATCCCGCACGGACATTCGGTGCCGTCCAATGTCCAGCTCAGCGCGGCGCTTTCGCCGGTAGCGGTGCCGTATGTGGAATTCCTGGTCAAGTGGAACCAGATCCTGCAGCACTTCTTCGCGGAGCCGGTCGTACCGGTGAACGGCATGGTTCAGGTTCCGACCCGGCCCGGTATGGGGATCGCAATCGACGAATCGAAGATCGACTCGGAACGTGAATTCACAGTCGACTAGCGGTCGTCAGGCGAGAACAGAAGGAGAAATCGGGAATTCCTGACGCTGCCGCCGGGACTTTGAGTAGACTTCGGCATCATGGAACCGCAGCGAACCAGCATTCGAGGAGAATCGATCGTGCAAGATGACCACCTTACCAGACTCATGGCGGCAGTACAGGCCGATCGCTCGACCCGGCGGCGCCTGTTGCAAAGCGGCGTCGCGCTGGCCGGCGGGGCGATGCTGATGCCGTCGATGGTGCGGGGCATCGCCGGCGCCCAGGATGCTTCACCGGAAGCTGTCACGCCAGGCGGCACGATCAGAGTCGCATTCGAGGCCAATCCGGACGACCTCAATCCGTTCACCATGTCGTCGCTCGTTTCGGCCTCGGTCATCGAGCAGGTCTACGACACGCTCTTCATCTTCGATGAAAACCTCACCTCACAACCGAACCTCTGCACCGAGATGGAATCCCCGGACGACACGACGTTCATCTTCCATCTGGCGGAGAATGCGGTCTTTTCCGACGGTTCGCCCCTGACCTCGGCCGATGTCAAGTTTTCCCTGGAAACCTATAAGGATCCAGATATCGGTGGACGCGCCTGGGCAGCCCGGATCGATACGGTCGAAGAGGTGGACGAGCATACCGTCAAGGTCAGCCTGACCGAACCGTTCGCGCCGCTGATCAGCTATCTCTCCTGGCAATACAATCCGATCGTTTCCAAAGCGTTCTACGAGGCGAACGACGGCGATCTCAAACAGAAGACGATGGGTTCCGGCCCGTTCATTCTCGACGAGTTCATTCCGGATCAGGTGCTCTCCTTCAAGAAGAATCCGAACTATTGGCAGGACGGTTTGCCCTATCTCGATGCCATGGAATGGATCATCCTGCCGGATGACCAGGCCCGGGTGGCGGCATTGCGCGGCGGTGATGTCGATAATGCGGACTTCCTCGACCATCAACCCGTCGAACCGTTCCTCGACGATCCCAACTGGACGGTCTACGACGTTTCGGTGTTGACCCACGCCACCACCCAGATGAATACATCCACCGGCCCGCTTGCCGACGCCCGGGTTCGCCAGGCGCTCAGCTATGCGATCGACCGCAAGGAGATCCTGGAGGGCGCGGCGCTCGGGTTCGGCCAAGTGACCGGGTACATTCCGGCTTCGGACAAGACCTGGGCGATTCCGGTCGATGAGCTGCCCTCATATCACACCGATATCGACAAGGCAAAAGAGCTCCTGAAGGAAGCCGGATACGAAAACGGGTTCGATGTGACCTTGCGCGTGTCGCCGCTCTATATCCTCGATATCGCCAATGCCCAGATCCTCCAGCAACAGCTCAAACCGCTCGGGGTCAATATCAAGATCGAGCAGCTCGAATGGGGCAATCTGCTCGATGCCTGGGTCGAAAGCGATTTCGAGATGATCAATATCCTGATGCTCGGTCAACCCGACCCAGATGGCTATACCTACGGCCGGTACCACTCCAGCTCGCCGGGCAACTACACCAAGATCAGCGATCCGGATCTCGATGCGATGCTCGAAGCGGCGCGCGGCGAAACCGATTTCGAACAACGCAAGGCGCTCTACGCCGATATCCAGCTCAAGCTCGATACGCTGGTGCCGATGCTGCTCTTCTATGTCTACGATGTCTGGCTGATCTGGAATCCGGCCGTGCAGGGAATCACCCCGCTGCCGAACTCCAGCGCACCGTATATGAAGCGGATGTGGATCGCCCAATAGACACCCGCGGTCATTCCACATTTCCCGAGCCCGGGGGATTTCCCCGGGCTCGGCTCAGAAACGAACGCACGTGACGACCTATATCCTGCGCCGCCTGGCCATGATGATCCCGACCCTGCTCGGGATTTCGATCGTGGTCTTTCTCTTCATCCGGCTCATTCCGGGCGATATCGTGCTCATTCTGGCCGGCGCCCGCAGCGATATCGAACCGGCCCAGCGCGAAGTGCTCCGGCACAACCTCGGACTCGACCGGCCGCTGGTCGTGCAATACGTCGATTGGCTCTGGGGGGTACTCCGGGGCGATCTGGGCGTTTCGCTCAAGACCGGCCGGCCGATCCGGCACGATATCGTCATGCGGCTACCGGTCACGATCGAACTGACCATCTTCGCGATGATCATCGGGCTGCTGATCGGCATACCGACCGGCATCATCGCCGCGCTCAAACGCGGCACCCGCACCGAGCTCGCCGCGCAGAGCGCCGGACTCCTGGGATTGTCGGTGCCGGATTTCTGGATCGGCACGCTTTTCCTGCTGGTCGCCTCGCGCTATTTCGGTTGGTATCCCGGCGCGCGCTATGTCAGCTTCTTCGACGATCCGCTGGCCAATCTGGCGATCTTCGTGTTGCCGGCCCTGGCGGTCGGAATCGGACTCTCGGCTTCGCTGATGCGCATGACCCGTTCATCGCTGCTGGATGTGCTGGCCAGCGGCTATATCGTGACGGCGCGCGGCAAGGGCCTGGCGCCCCGGGCCGTGCTGCTCGGTCATGCCTTCAAGAATGCGCTGGTGCCGATCGTGACGATCATCGGGCTCCAGCTTGGCTACCTGCTGGGCGGTGTCGTGCTCGTCGAGGTGGTTTTCAATCTGCCCGGGGTCGGCCGGTTCACGGTCGATGCGATCTCGTCCCGTGACTATCCGGTGGTGCAAGCCGCCGTGCTCCTGATCACCACGATCGTGCTCTTCGTCAATCTGGGCGTCGATCTTCTCTACGCCTACATCGATCCGCGCATCAAATACAGCAGCAAGGGTGGATGAGATGGTGACGCGCTCGCTGACCACCACCCCGGCCCAAGCGGAGAATCGCCCATCCCGTGGCCGGTTTTCCCAGTTCGTCCACCAGCTCGTTCGCAATCGTGCGGGCATGATCGGGTTGGCGATCATCACCATCGTCGCGCTCGTCGCTATCTTCGCTCCGCTGGTCGCGCCATACGATCCATACCAGATCGATCGCCTGAACCGTTTGCAAGGCCCGAGCTGGACGCATCTCATGGGCACGGATGAGTTCGGTCGCGATCTCTTCAGCCGCATCGTCTACGGCGCCCGCATCTCGATGGGGGTGGGCTTGGCCGCGGTGGCGATCGCCACCCTGCTCGGCGCGCCCGCCGGTATCATCGCCGGTTATTTCGGTGGTTGGGTCGATTCCGTCATCATGCGTATTGCCGATATCGTCTATTCCTTCCCGGCGATCCTGCTGGCGCTGGCGATCACCGCATTTCTCGGACCGAATCTGCGCAATGTGACCCTTGCCCTCGGTATCGTCTATGCGCCGGGAATGGCGCGGATCGTGCGCGGGCCGGTGCTGGCCGCCAAAGAGATGGAATACGTGGAAGCGAGCCGGGTCATCGGTGCCAGCAATACGCGGATCGTTGCGTTACATCTTCTGCCCAATGTGCTTTCGCCGCTGATCGTGACCGCAACGATCACCTTTTCGTTCGCGCTGCTGTCAGAGGCCGCGCTTTCGTTCCTCGGGCTCGGCGCCCAGCCGCCCGAGGCATCCTGGGGCGTCATGCTCGCGGATGGGCGGCGGTTCATGGAAACCGTCCCCTCGCTGGCGATCTTTCCAGGACTGGCAATCATGGTGACCGTGCTCGGTTCGAATCTGCTCGGCGATGCGCTGCGGGATGTGCTGGATCCGCGTATGCGCTGATCACCGGTTGCCTGTATTGATCTGGCTTCGATAAGAAAGTGATTGTTTCGTGACCAACCTCGATCCTGCTGCTGTCATTCGTCTCGAACCCGGACCGCTGGACGCGCTGACCGACGTGCCCGGGGTTGCCGTCGGGCACTACACGGATGCGACGGTCTATCGCGGCGTCACAGCGATTCTGACCACCGGCGGCGCCACCGCCGGTGTTTCCGTGCGCGGATCGAATCCGGGAACGATCCATACCGATGCGCTCGGTCCGACCACCATTGGCGGCTACGTTCATGGCATCGGTCTCTCGGGCGGCAGTCTTTTCGGTCTGGGCGCCATCGCCGGAATCACCGAATGGCTCCTCCAGCAAGGGATCGGACTCCAGTTGAAATCAGCACTGATCCCGATCGTGCCCGGCGCGGTGATCTACGACATGGATCTGTCCGATCCGATGGTTCACCCACGCGCGGAATGGGGACACCGGGCGGCCGCTGCCGCCACGACCGGCGACTTCGAGCGTGGAAATGCCGGCGCCGGCCGGGGCGGCACCGCCGGCAAGGGACCGGGCGGTGTCCGCACCAAGGGCGGTCTCGGTACGGCGTCGTTGTCATTGCCGGGCGGGATCGTCGTTGGCGCGCTGGTGGTGATCAATGCCCTCGGCAGTCTGGTCCACCCGGAAACCGGCGAGCTCTACGCCACCGGCGGCCGCTTCGATATCCCGCTGCTCTACCAGCCCTCCGATCATAATCCGGTGCACACCTCGCCCCTCTCGAATACGACCCTTGGTGTCATTGCGACGAATGCGGAGCTGGACAAACCGGCGCTGGTCAAGATCGCCGATCTGGCGCACGATGGGTTGGCCCGGGCGATCCGCCCCATGCACGCGATGCGCGATGGCGATACCGTTTTCGCGCTTTCCACCCACGCCGATCCCAAAATGCTGCCTGGCACAACCGGTCCGAATCTGACCGACATGGTGGGGGCGGCCGCGGCCGATGCGATGGTTCGCGCCGTGCTCGATGCGGCAGCTCGAACGGCTGGTGTGGGCAATTGGCCCTCGGTCGCCGAAGCGCAACAGTCGATCCGAAACCGGGGCGGCCAGCCTGGATAGCAGACGCTCGCCCGGACTCCCATCCGCCTTCTCGGCGCTCGTCTGGGTTCGCGGATTCCCGGGCTGCTGGCGTTGGTGGTGTATGAGTAGATAGAACGTGGGATGCCGGTAGCCGGCGGCATCCTGAATGGCCCGTCGCACTATCGATCAGGTGAATGCCGCATGAAACCATCCTCGAGCGATTCGAAGCCGCTCCTGCTCGTCATCATCGCCAGCGTCCGGGATGGGCGCGTCGGGGAATCGGTTGGCAACTGGTTCGTCGAATTCGCCCGCGAGCATGGCAGCTTCGAGATCGACGTCGCCGATCTCAAGAAGATCGACCTGCCCCTCATGACCGAACCGAACCATCCGAGATTGAAGGAATACACGCAAGAGAAAACCTGGAAATGGAGCCGGACCGTCGAAGCGGCCGATGCGTACGTCTTCGTCATGCCCGAATACAACTTCGCCGCAACCGCGCCGCTGATCAACGCGCTCGACTATCTCGTTCAGGAATGGGCCTACAAGCCGGTCGGATTGGTTTCCTATGGTGGTATCTCGGGCGGCCTGCGCGCGGCCCAGAACATCAAGCCGTTGATCACCACCCTGAGCATGATGCCGATCAAGGAAGGGATCACGATTCAATGGGTCTCCCGGCACATCGACGACGATGGCCGCTTCGAACCGATCGATTCGCACCAATCCTCGGGTGCAGCCATGCTGGATGCGCTGGCCGAGTGGTCGCGCGCATTGTCGACGATGCGATCCGGGGAATGACCTGCTCCCGCCTGCGTGGCGTCCGGAATCGCGAGTCCCGGACGCCACGAACGATGTCCGGTCACGAGCATTTCCCCGCCAGACGTTGCCGCGACTCGCCGCCCGAGTTCCACCTCCGTGGGCGCACGCTCTAATAGTGATAGGGATGCGTCTGGTGGTGCGGGCAGACCATCCCCTTATACCGGCGGCTGAACACATAGATCAACCCGGTCGAGACGATTTGCACGATCCCCAGCAGGATGAACACAATCGAACCGATCCAAAAGGCGTTGATCGTCACCAGGAACGAGGAGACGAACCAGAGCGCATAGGCACGTCCGCTGATCCCGGCCGAGCAATGCGCGCTCACCAGATGATGGATTTGCGGATAGTAGGCAGAGGCCGCGATGACCGCACCGGTCAACCCGGCGATGCTCGGGATGTCGATGTCGAACCTCCCATCATTCCATCGCCGCCAGTGAACGCTCGATCTCCGGAACCGCGCGCAGCGCCAGCGCGGCGATGGTCAGGGTCGGATTGGCGGTGCCACTGGTCGGAAAGAGACCGGAGCCGGCTAGCCACAGATTCGGATGATCCCAGGTGTGTCCAAACGAATCGGTGACCGATGACGATTTGTCGCTTCCCATGCGGACGGTGCCCATCACATGCCCCGCTCCCTGGATGTCCGGCACATGCGTGACCTGGGTCGTGCCCAGGGCGTCGTAGATCGCAGTGAATTGCCGACGGGCGGCCTGCAATCCGGCTTTGGCATAGTCATCGATCATGAAATGGAGTTCCGGACGCGGGAGCCCGATCGCGTCCACTTTGCTGGAAACCGTCACGCGCGATTCCGGGTCGGGCAATTGTTCGCAGAGCGCGGCCATGCGGACCGCCCGCAGATTGAGCGCGGCGATTTGCTTGTAGAGATCGGTTCCCCAGACACCCTGCTCGATCAGCGCCTGCGCCCAGCTCACCGGGTCTTTCCCCGGCCACGACCATCCATCGTTGCCGAGCTCGATGCGAAATGCGCTGCGCTCGCTCCGCTCCGGACCGTCGCGCAGGTTTTCGATACCCGCTGTCGAAAGCGGCGAACGGTAGGGTCCCATCGGCTCCCTGGCCAAGGCATAGGAAAGCTGGGTCGGATGATCCATCAGATTCCGCCCAACCTGATCGCTCGCATTCGCCAGACCGTTCGGCAATGCATCCGTGGCCGACATCAGCAGCAACTTCGGGGTTTCGATCGCATGAGCGGCCACGATCACGATCTTTGCCGTCAACGAGTCGTTGGACGCATCCGGCCGCCGGTAGTGGACTGTGGTGATCGTGCCATTCGCATCCACATCGAGCTTGTAGACGACGCAGCTGTCCCGGATTTCGGCTCCGGCATCCGTGGCCATACCCAGATGCACCGTGGCATCGTATTTCGCGCCGATCGGGCACATCGGGATACAGAACGCATTGCCGCAGCATTGGGGACGGCCATTGAACCCGTCCTTGGCGCTCACCCGGGCGGCGGGAGTCGTCGTGACGTGCAAACCGAGCGGGTCGACGGCGGCCGCGAATTGCTTGTCCGCCCAGGTCAATGGAATCGGCGGCATCGGGTACCCCCCACTGCGGGGAGCGCCATTATCCTCGTCGTCATCGCCGGCTACGCCGATCGTCTGCTCCGCGGTGAGGTACCACGGTTCCAGCTCGTCGTATCCGATCGGCCAGTCGACGCCGGCGCCATAGGTCGTGTGCATGGTGAAATCGTTGGGCACCAGCCGGATCGCGGTGCCGAGCCAATGCCAGGTCGTGCCGCCGACCAGCCGCTCGTAATTGCTGCTGAACAGATCCGGACCGGTTTGCACATAGTAGCTGTGCGGATCGATCGATTTCGGGGTGGGCGCCCAGGGGGAATTCGGATACGGCGATTCCGGCAACGAGACGATCGGACTGCCGAACGCGGTCGGCACGCCTTTCGAACGATCCATCGGCGGTCCAGCTTCGAGATAGATCACCTTGGCGCCGTTTTTCGCGAGCTGCCAGCCGATCAACGCACCGGCAATCCCCGCTCCAACAATGGCAACATCACAGTCATACCCAGTCTCCGGCGTCTGCATCTCTCGTCGATCTCCTTTATTCGTCGATATGTGGGCCAATTCCAATGGGCCAGCCGTGACCTCTCGAGACCCAAAACAAACTCAGGACCCAAGACTCAGGACCCAAGACTCAAGACCCAAGACATCACCCTCAGCTATTGGCTGGAACCAGCGGCTCGGTGCGCGGCGCATCCCCCCAACCACCGAACGACTTGCACACTGCCCAGACCGGCGTGTACATCGCCTGCCAGGCGGTCAACTGGTAGTAGGCGCTCGACCGGTCGGGCAGCAGATCGCCATCGAACACATCGACATACCAGAAGAGCAGCATCGCCTGCGCCGTCGTCTGCGCCTTGGCCGAACCGAGCGATTCCCCCTCCACCGGTGGATTCGCCAGGAGCTCGTCGAGACCGGCAGCGAGATCGGCATCGGCATCGAGAAGCTGCAACAGGTTGGCGGCGCGCTTGGCATCGAAATTGCCGCCGCCACAAAGCGTCCGGGACAGATCGGTCAATTGCGCGAGGCGATCCCCATCGACCGGTGACGGGGTGGCATCGGCGGCCGCAACCCGTTCCGCGGCCGCTCGCAGCGCCGCGGCTGCCGCCAATGCAACCGGGAACGCCACGAATCGGCGGCGAGTCAGTTCGAGCGGCGGTACCTGTTCGATTGGTCCGTCATTCCTGTGCTGCGGCATCCCACACGATCCTTTCGCATACGAGCGAGTCGATTGCGACTCGCTCATGGGGGTTCGATCTGTACCTTCAGCATAGTATGACGACTCCCGCCCCGGGTCTCCCGGTTCGGATTCCGGCCGGTTGCCATCGCGCGGATCGCGAAGCCGCCAGCCAGAACGCGACCGTGTGAACGATTCACCGGTTGCCTTGACCGCTGGTCCAATTCCCCCTAAAGTGACGCCAACTCCGATGGAGCAACTGGACAACGGCGCGGTTTGCGCAATGGAGGATCGATCGAATGTCGGAACAGCATGCGGTACAGCAGCTTGCCTGGGAAATCTCTTCGGGCCGGCTGAATCGCCGGGATCTTTTCAAGCGCGCTGCCGCGCTGGGCGTCTCGGCATCCGTGCTCGGCAGCATCATGGCCACGAATGTGATGCCGGCGCTGGCGCAGGATCTGGTCGAGATCCCGCGGGAGGACACCCTCGTCGCCGTGCGCGGCGGCACCCAGGGCAAATTCACCGAGGGCGATCTCCTCTGGAATCCCTACCTCCCGCTGGCCAACCACCAACTGGCCGTGCAGATGGTCTACGAGCCGCTGGCTGTCTATAGCGCCTTCACCGATTCGTTCACCTACTGGCTCGCCGAGAGCTACGAATACAACGACGATTACTCGCAATTGACGGTCAAGATCCGCCCCGGCATCACCTGGTCGGACGGCACACCGTTCACCGCGGAAGATGTTGCCTGGACCTTCAACAAACTGGTCGAGGTCGGCCCGGCGGTCAAATTCGGCGCCGATGTGCAAATCTCGCTGAAGCAAGCCACCGCCACCGATGACACGACGGTTCTCTTCGAGTTCATCGAAGCGGCCCCGCGCTTCTTCGAGTTCATCTCCTATAAATTCGATATCGGCTGCTTCATCGTTCCGAAGCACATCTTCGAAAACGAGGATTTCACCGCCTTCTCGAATGGCGATCTCTCCAAGGGCCAACCGGTCACCACCGCCCCCTGGAAGGTCGTCTATTCGGCGCCCGAGCAGAAGGTGCTCGACCGGACCGATTCCTGGTGGGGTGAGGCTGCCGGCGTCGGCAAGCTGCCGGAGCCCAAGCGCTACATCTATCTTCCCGATCCGGGCGAGCAGAATCTCGCCGCGGGCGTCATCTCCAACCAGTACGACATCTCCACCGGTATCCAGCCGACCACGTTCGACACGGTCTTCAAAGGCAACGACAAGACCACGACCTGGTCCGGCCGCGATGTGCCCTATGGCAATATCGACTGGTGGCCGCATTCGCTCTATCTGAACAACACGGTCGCGCCGTGGAGCGATCCGAATGTGCGGTGGGCAATCAGCTACTACATCGATCGCGATCAGATCATCGAATTCGGTTGGAATGGGGCGAGCCTTCCGTCCACCCTCTTCGTGCCCGACTATCCCGGTCTGCAACCATTCATGGAAGCGGTCGCGCCGATGTTCGAGCAGTACCCCTATCTCGAATACAACCCGGAGAAGGGCGACGCCCTGCTGGAAGCCAAGGGCTGGACCAAGGACGGCGACCAGTGGAAAGATGAGACGGGCAAGTCGATCGATCTGGAGATCATCAGCTTCTTCGACTTCACCTCGGTCGGTCCGGTGATCGTCGAGCAGCTCAAGCGCGCCGGCATCAACGCCACCTATTCCGAGCCGCCCGATATCTTCACCCGCTTCTATGCCGGTGATTACACGGGCGCCCTCTTCGGTCATGGCGGCAGCTACAGCTCGGATATCTATTACTCGATGCGCCTCTACCAGAGCGCCTCGACCGAGATTCCGGGCGGTCACCTGGCGAACTTCTCGCTCTGGAAGAATGCCGATTACGATGCCCTGGTCGACAAGCTGTATACCACCAGCCCGACCGACATGGACGCCACCATCGAGATCTGGAAGCAGGGTATGGAGCTCTGGCTGCCCGATTATCCGGACATCCAGCTCACCCAGGGTATCCACCGTCTTCCGATGAACGAAACCTACTGGACCGGCTGGCCGACCCAGGACGATCCGTATATCAACCCGGCGCATTTCCACCTGACCTTCCAGATGGTCATGCACCGCGTTTCGCGGGCGGCCGCCGGCTGATCGATGCTCAGCGTCCCGGGTCCAGCGCGTTGCGGGGCCCGGGACCCGTTTCGAACGACCCGAGGCAACGACTGAATCTCATCCTCCGCGGCGAGCGCGATGCGCGCTCGCCGCGGAGCGGCCCCAACAGGTAACCGGTATGTCCCTTTCGTATGTTCTGCGACGGTTCGGTATGTTCCTGCTGGTCGTCTGGCTGGCGGCGACGGTGAACTTCTTCCTCCCCCGGCTGGGAGGCGGCGATCCGATCCGCCAGAAGATGATGCAAACCGCCGCGCTCGGTGGCAATGTCCAGGGGGGCATGGACGAGGTCGTCGCCGAATACAACAAGAAGTTCGGACTCGATACTCCGCTCTGGGATCAATACCTCAACTACATCTGGGATTTGCTGCATTTCGATTTCAATTATTCGATCGTCAATTATCCAGCCCGAGTGATCGACATCATCAGCGATGCCATGCCCTGGACCGCCGGGCTGCTGATCACGACCACGGTCATTTCCTGGATCATCGGCAGTATTCTCGGTGCGTTCATGGGTTGGCCCAGAGCACCGAAGTTCCTGCAGTTCGTCATGCCGCCGCTGCTGTCGCTCAATGCTATTCCCTTCTTCTTATTGGGATTGATCCTGATCTATTTCTTCGCCTTCCGGTTTCCCTGGTTTCCGACGACTGGCGGATTCTACGCCGGCACCTTTCCTGATTGGAGTCTCGATTTCGCCTGGAATGTCCTCAAACATTCCGTCCTGCCCGCGCTTTCCATCATCCTGGTCTCGCTGGGCGGATGGGCGCTGACCATGCGCTCGGTCATCATCACGACCACTGGCGAAGATTATGTCACCTTCGCCGATGCCAAGGGCCTCAAGAACCGCACGATCTTCATGCGCTATGCGGTGCGCAATGCGCTCCTGCCGCAAGCTACCGCGCTGGCGCTGGTGCTCGGCCAGATCATTGCCGGCACCGTGCTGGTGGAAGTGATCTTTTCCTATCCCGGAATCGGCACCACCCTCTACAACGCCATCCGCGGATCGGATTACACCCTCATCCAGGGCATCGTCTTCTTCCTCATTCTCTCCATCGCCCTGGCGACCCTGATCCTCGATTTGCTCTATCCGTTGATCGATCCGCGCATTACCTATACGAAGGCGTGAATCCGTGAGTCTCGCAGTCGGTCAGCAGACCGCTCCCACCACCGCCCCTGTGACCGTTCCCACCGGCGACGGACGATTCGTTCGCAGTTGGAGTTATTTGCGCCGCAACCGGTCGCTGCTCGTCGGACTCGGTATGCTGACCGCGCTGGTGCTCTTTGTGGTCATCGGTCATCTGGCGGTCGATACGGGCCGGTCGGCGCCGATGTCCACCCGCAGCCTGCAACCACCATCCTGGTCACTTCCCTTCGGTAGCGACAAGCAGGGCCGGGATCTCTATGCGGTCATGGTGGTCGGCACTCCGCTCACCCTCTATCTCGGATTGGTGGCCGGATTCGTCGGCTTGGTGGCGGGCGCGGTCGTCGGTTTTCTCGCTGGATACTACGGTGGTATCGTCGATGGCATCCTGCGCATCATCATCGATGTCGGACTCACCATTCCGGCCCTGCTGATCCTGATCGTGCTGGCCATGCGCTCGTCCGCCGGGATGACCGTCAACCAGATGACCTTCGCCATTTCCTGTCTGGCCTGGCTCTATCCAGCGCGGATCGTGCGATCGCAGGTACTCACCCTGAAAGAACGCGGTTATGTGCAGATCGCCAAGCTTTCCGGACAAACCGGACGCGAGGTGATCGTCAAGGAGCTCCTGCCCAATCTCTTGCCCTATCTGGTGGCCGGCCTGGTCGGGTCGATCTCGGCGGCGGTCCTGGCGGCGATCGGTCTGGAAATGCTCGGACTCGGTCCTTTCGAAGCCCCCACCCTGGGAATGACCCTCTATTGGGTCAACTACAACGCCGCCATCATCAATGGCTGGTGGTGGTGGTGGGTACCGCCGATCATCATCATTGCCGTTCTCTTCACCGGTCTCTTCCTGACCGCGGTCGGCCTGGACGAGCTGTCCAACCCGCGCTTGCGCAATCGCGTCTAGCCAACTCATCCGCGGCCAGCCCGCTCCCCCGAAGTCCTTCTTTCGGAGGGGGTACCGTCCGTGTGCCGCACTCCTACGCACACGGCCACCACAACACCAAACAGCACCGCGACGGCAACGGCAACGGCAACACGAATCTCACTCCCGCCCGTCATCGAGGCCGTGGTCACATTCGACAGAGCTCGCGCGAATTGGTCATCGAACGGTCTGTGTTTCCATTGCTCGCACAAATACCCTCCAAAAGGAGGGTGCCGCCACGTCTGCTCCGCCACACACTACCCTGGCGGAGCTATCACCGTGGCGCCCGGCGTGCCTGGACAACCGGGCCGATTTCGCCAGTCTTGGCAAACGCAGCCGGTCGATAGCAAAATAAGAAGATTCAACGCCAGCATGAACCACTTTCCGCATAGTCCAGCGTCGGGGTTGGTCGCGGCCCATGAAGCGATGCGTGAATCCGCCCCAGGAAGGTTCGAAGCATGGACGATCGCCGGTTCGACTCGCTGACCAGGGCGCTGGCACAAGGCACCAATCGCCGCTCCATTCTCAAAGGGCTGCTCGGCTTCGGCAGCGGGGCACTCGCTGGCGGTGTGGGTCTGGATGCCAAAGCCGCCCGAAGACCGACCCCAGCCCCCAAACCGATCTCCTGCCCCGGCCGCCAGATACCGAGCGGCTCTGGCTGCGTCTGCCCCACCGGCCTGACCGACTGCGGACCGGATTGCTGCAATGACCAGGGGGCGGTGGGGCCCGGCTATTCCGAATGTTGTGACAATGCCTGTTGTCCGTATCCCAATCAATGCGTGGGCGAGGAGCTGTGCTGCCCGCGCTTGCCGGATGCCGGTTGTCTGGATGCCCGAGGCGCCTGCTGTTCGACCCTCTGCGAACCGGCGCCGGGCGGGGCCGCCTGTTGCCCCGCCGATCGGTTCTGTCCGGGGGGCGTCCAAAGCGACGATCTCTGCTGCACCGGCAGCACTCCCCAGCAATGCAATTGCGGCACCAATGCCAATCACTGCATTCCGGCCGGCCAAACATGTTGCAACGCCGATGTGGATTGTGCGCATCTGAATCTGTGCGACGGACTCAGCTGGCACGAATTCGTTTGTGGTTCGCAGGGTTATTGCATCGCAAAGCCACCGGTCAGCTGCGACGATGCCACTAGTTGCACCACCGATAGCTGCAATGCCGCCAGCGGGTGCTCGCACTCGCCCAACACCGGCGCGCCCTGTGGCGATTGCTTGCTGTGCAGCGACCACGGAATCTGCAATGTTCCGGTGTGTTCGGGATGCGCCGTCTGCGACGGCGGCGCCTGCGTTCCGGGTGATTGCGCTATCGATTGCTATACCTGTGAAATCCAGCCGGGCGGCACCCAAGGCATTTGCCGCGATCGCTGCACTGGGTGTACCGAATGCCGCATCGAATCCGGCATCTACGCCTGTCGCCCGAAGTTCGGGAATCCCTGTCTTTCCTGCCAGACCTGCGAGGTCGATCCTTCGGGCACGGGCGGCACTTGCGTCGATGCGTGCCCAGACTGCGGTAATTGTGTTCCCGGGCAAACCGCCGGCGAGGGTCGATGTGTGGCCGACGATGGGCAATGCACCGGCGAGCAGATCTGTTGCCCGGACGGCGACGGATTCGCCTGCGAAAACGGTCCGTATTGCGGGTGCGACCGCGACGCCGATTGTCCTCCCTGTTCTCGTTGCAATCAGGGGACCTGCGAGGTCATTTGCGATCCCGACAACGAGAAATGCTGCGCGAGTCTGGGTACGCACGGGTTATGCATCTCGACTGCGCCGGGAGCCGGGTGCTGCACGGACAGCGATTGCACGACCACGGGGCAGGACGGTTGCCTGGTCGGAACGTGCAGCGCCGAAGGAATGTGCGTCTATACCCCGGACAATAGCCGCTGCAACAACTGTCAGATCTGCAGCGACCAGGGCGTTTGTTCCGGTTCGGCGTGTCTCGATTGCGAGACCTGCCAAACCGATCCGGTGTCCGGGGTGGCTGCTTGCGTCGATACCGTTTGCACCGGGTGTGCGGCATGCCAGGAAGTCGATTTCGCGCCGAATGGCGCCTGCATGCCGACGCTCACCTGTCTCAGTTGCCAATTCTGTCGAGTCATCGGTACGGTCGGCGATTGTCTGGACAACCCATTCTATTGCACTGGTTGCAGTACATGCATCGCCACCGCAACACCCGGCCAGGGGGAATGCGTGGCCGACGACGATCATTGCAATGCCCAAGGGGGTGAGATCTGCTGTCCGAGCGGAGATGGGTTCGCCTGCGTGGGCGGTTCACAATGTATGCCCTGCGATGACTCTACCTTGTGCCCCAGCGATTCGAGCCATTGCCGGATCGGCTTTTGCGACAACGGTCTTTGCTCACATCAGCTGGCACATCCGGGAACGATCTGCGGGAACTGTCAGAAATGTAACGACGCTGGCGAATGCGTTTGGACGTGCGGCGAAAACGAGATCTGCTGCGAGGAAAGCTTCGCCATGTGCTGCACAGAAGGGCAATGCAACCACAATACCGGCGTTTGTTGCGATCCCGGAACGGCCCCGTGCGGTGATACGTGTTGCGTCAGCGGCCAGGAGTATTGCTGCCAGGATCGGTGCGTGCCATTGGGTTCGTCATGTTGCGATGACGACAGCGATTGTGGTCCCTGCCAAACGTGCGATACCGGCGCGCACACCTGTCGCTCCGATTGCGGCGCGGGACAGCAATGTTGCACCACCAGCAACGGCGAGAGCCAGTGTATTGCCGAGGGCGCGTGCTGCAACGACGATCAATGCGTCGGAATCGGCAATCCGCAACAATGCCAGCCCGGTCAGTGCGTTCGCGATGCCGGTGCATTCGCGGGAGCGTGCCAATCGGTTTTCCAATGCACCGATGGCGGATCGCAATGCTGTCCCGGTGCGACCGGGCAGGATCCGGGATTCTGCGTGACCGGGGATGCAGTCTGCTGCACCGACACGAGCACATGCGCCGGTTCGCCCGGCACCTGCCAGCTGGGCGTCTGCCAGGGCGACAACACCTGTGGATTGGATGCGACCTACTGCACGGACGGTCTCTGCTGCAGCGATGGAACCTGCGTGACCGGACCGAATGCCTGTTGCATCGATTCCGATTGCGAGCCGAATCTGGACGCCTGCACTCCAGCCCCCGCGTGCCTGGATCACAGCTGCGTCAGTTCCTGCCTGAGCGAACATCAGGACTTCCCGCAAACCTGTTGTGAAGACGAAGGATATTGCGCCTATTTGGAGATGGATCCTGACAATTGCGGAGCGTGCGGCAGAACCTGCGACGGAAACCAATGCTACGACTGCCGGTCCTCAAATTGTTTCTTTTATTGCGAATCCCCGTCCGGCGATACCGGATGCGACGGTTTTGGCAATTGCTGCACCAAGATCGGCAGACCGTGTTCGGCGCTGTACTTCTGTTGTGAGGGGGGTTCCTGCGTCGATGATGTCTGCACATTGTCCTGATCGACGTGCCGGCACATACGCTCTCCCTCCGGCGCCTGGCCAGGCCAGTTTGCGAGCGAGGTGCGAATAGCCGCCATTGCGCGCGAATCCAAGTGCAGGCACACGTGCGTCGCTCCACGCGTGCTCCTGTCATGTCTCCGTTGCGCTCATACGAAATGCGGATAAATCGTGGAGGGTTGTCCTGTACAACCGCATCTCCGGGCCGCTTTCCGTGCACGGGAAGCGGCTTTTCGGTTCCGCACCCCAGCCGCTCGTAATCATCCGGAATTCGTATCAACAATCCTTTTTGTGGGCACAAACCCTACTTTGGAAGGGTGCGCGCGGCTGCGTCCGTCTTGCAGAATCGTTCTATACGTCGAGGATTCGGCGATCGCCCGGCACGGGGGATCTCGCCACCATTGGCACGAACGCCCGGGGTCTGATCAGCAACGCGCTGTCCCAGAGCCCGTGGACTTCGGCAAGGCGTGGTCGCAAGGTTGCAACGAATTGCTCGACGGTCGTGGCATCAGGGAAGCCATGCTCATTTCGATTTGGCTTGCATATTTGGCGGTAACTATCGATGGACCAACACCGTTTCGATGACATCACCCGGACTATCGGACGAGGCGTGTCGCGGCGCGCTTTGCTGAAATCGCTGCTTGGGATCGGCGGCGTCGCTGCCACGGGCGCGATGCTGCACGACACCGAAGCAGCCCGGCGCGGCTACGCCGGTCCACCGGTCCTCGATCCGTTCCCGACGTTTCCACCACCTCCCACCAAAACACCGACGAGAACGCCGACACCGAAACCGAACACCGCCGCGGGAACGGATGTTGCGGTCTCGTTGCCAAACGGATCGGTGTCATTCCCGCATGTGACCCAGCCAGGCGAAACGACAATCACCCCGGTCGCTGGTTCCTCGCCGCCCATACCCGGTGGATTCTCGACGGATGGGGCAACCTTCTACGATGTCCATACCACGGCGGTATTCAGCGGAACCGTCTCGGTTTGTCTTGCCTACGATCCCAGTGCGTACACGAACCCATCGCAGGTGCGGTTACTCCACTTCGAGCATGGCAATTGGGTCGATATCACCAGCGGCGTTACCTCCGGTTCGGTCTGCGGTACTGTCGATTCGTTATCGCCCTTTGCCATCGTCGAGCCTGCCATTCAGTGTGTTCCAACAGGCAATACCTGCGGCACGGGAGATACCTGCTGCGACAATGCTGTTTGTTGTGGTTCCCATTGTGTCGATCTGAAGTCCAGCGATCAGCATTGCGGCGCCTGTGGCAATGTTTGCGGTGGGTGCTCGACCTGCCAGAATGGCGTCTGCGCGCCCGATAACGACCAATGCGATGTATCGGCAGGAGAGGTCTGCTGCCGGGATGGCAATAACTTCGCTTGCCAACCCGGACCGTATTGCGGCGAATGCGATTACGACTGGGATTGTCCGAGTGATCCAGCACACTGCCGGTTGAATTTCTGTGACAACGGCGTCTGTTCCTATAAACAGGCATCCCCAGGGATACCCTGCGGGGAATGCTCAACATGTAACGCAGCTGGCGAATGCGTGCAAACCTGCGCAGAAAGCGAGATCTGCTGCGGGCAGGGGTTGGATTCTGGCTACTCTGCCTGCTGCACGGAGGACCTCTGCAACCAGAATACCGGCGTTTGCTGCGATCCTGGCTATTCCGCCTGCGGCGCCACCTGCTGCAATAGTGGCGAGTATTGTTGCGGCAGCGGTGTGTGCAGCACCTCACCATGCTGCGCAGCCGATAGTGATTGCGCACCCTGCTTCGAATGCCACAACGGCATCTGCGAACCGGGATGCGACCAGTATTGGGAACAATGCTGCCCGGATCTCGACGAACACGGACAATGCATTCCGTATAACCAAAGCTGCACCGATCCGATCTGCGATACGAGTCTTTGCCAGGCACTCGAGAACGGAACGTGCATCGACTTCTGCGCGGCGCATGGCGCGGTCTGCGACGGGCAGGGATCGTGCGTCGCCGCCTGCATCCCCGCCGATAATGCATGCGGCGATGGCGACACCTGCTGCGATGACAATGTCTGCTGCCATGGTGTTTGCTCGTCTCCCGATTCCACCTGCGGCGGCGCGTGTTGTGGAGACGATGAGGATTGCTGCGGCGGATACTATTGCGTTCCCAAGGGTGCGACCTGTTGTGCCGGTTCGGTTCAGTGCCGCAATCTCAATCACTGCGACGGCGCCGGCATGACGGTCTGGCACAACTTCACCTGTAATACCTCTCTGGGTTATTGTGTCGAATCGACAACCGACTGTTCGAATGACGATCCGTGCCATCCGGGTGTGTGCGCCTGGGATTCCGGCTGCTGGCAGGATTCTCGTTCGGGACAACGGTGCGGCGACCAATGTTGCGCGAACTGCTGCAATGGCGCGTGCATCGACGAGAATCTCACCTGCTGCACGAGCGCGGCCGATTGTCCGTCAGTCGCGAATCAAATCGCCGGGTGCTCGGCCGAAAACATCTGCGTCTACACCTCCGCCTGCCCCGGCTGTGTCGGTCTTTGGGATAACTGTGACGGTCTGGGCGGATACCAGCAATTCGCGTGCGATGGATGCGCACCGGTCACCTGTTGTTACGCCACCGGGCTTGGCTATCAGTATCCCCGCTGGACCCCGGCCAATCTCGCATCGCAATCCGAATACCAATGCACCGCGTGAGCGAACGAACCAAGCACCACAGGCCATCCAAGCATCATATTCCGGTGTCGTCATACGAACAGAGACCAGCGCGGGGCAATCTCGCGCTGGTCTCGCCGAGTGTATGATGCGACCATAATGGCATACGGTTCATCGGGGCAGACTTGGGTCGAACCACCGGCGCAACCGGCAGCGTGGCTGTTTCGCCTCATTGGGGAGGTTCGGATATGGACGATCGGCGATTCGATTCGCTCACCCGCGCGCTTGCATCCGGGAAAAACCGGCGCGGTGTGCTCAAGGGATTCGTCGGGCTTGGGGTCGCAGCCATCGCTGGCGGAGTGCTGCTGGAATCCGAAACCGAGGCGGCACGGCGTCCGGCGCCAACACCGAAACCGGTAGCTTGCCCAGGGCAGCAGATCCGCTCAGGCGATCAGTGTATCTGTCCCGGTGAGCTGGAACAATGCGGCCCGGATTGCTGTCCGGCTGAAGCAGCGTGTTGCGATAACACGTGCTGCTATGGAATCTGCTATGGCGAGGAGCTGTGCTGTCCGACCGGCCACCTCGTCTGCCACGGTCGCTGCGGCCCGGGCGAATGTTGTGACGACAGCGACTGCGGCGACAGGTGCCTGATCTGCAACCAGGACACACGAATGTGTGAGGCACGTTGCGACCCAGAAACCGAGCTGTGTTGTGCCACACAGGGAGTGTGTGTGAGCACCGGCGAATGTTGCCCGGACGAGCCAGGGTGCTGTTCCGCTGAAGGCTGCGCGTGTTTTACCGGCACGTTGCATCCCTGCGATCAGGGTCTGGTTTGTTGCGGCGCGGGCAGCGAGTTCGGCGCTCCGGCGACCTGTATAACCGAGGAATCCTGCAACGCATTGCTCTGTACCGGTATCGGATGCGCATGCGAGGAAAACGAGCAATGCGACGACGACTTGATGTGCTGCGGATCATGCTTGCCGGCAGAGCAGTGCTAGGGGCGCCGTGCATGCCCGAGGCTTGCCACTACAGTGGCGCCGGCGGCTACGACCAGCTGCTCAACTAAAAATCAGTGCCACGGTCCGGACAATACCGGACCGGTGGCACTTCCATCGAATTGGGGCCCAGGTCCGCATGTCTCGATTCCCATTTCCGCCGGCTGGGGCGATACTGTCGGTTGACAGATCGACCCCGGAGTCTTCGCCGTGCCTGTTTACGCAAACCATCTCACTCTCGGAATCCTGCTCGATCCCACGGATCGCGCCGCCGAGCTGGCCCGGTCGAGCGAATCGCTCGGCTACGATCTGGTCATGGTGCGCGATGATCCCGACCGGGGTGATCGACTCGATGCCTGGACGATCCTAAGCTGGATCGCGGCGCGAACCGAGCATATTCGGCTTGGCGCATCGATCGAACGATTGCAGCATCGATTGCCGACCATCATCGGACGGCAAATCGCCAGTCTCGATTTGCTCAGCAACGGTCGCGCCGAACTCGCCTTTGGCCCGGCCGACTCGTTGAACGACATCGAAGCGTTCGGGGAAGCCATCGACATCGTCCGAGCTCTTGTCGACGCCGGTGAACCGGGGACCGTCGCCAGCAACGGACCGCATTTTCCACTCCTGGGCGCGGCACGCGGTCCGTTGCCGATACATTCCATTCCGATCTGGTTACAGGGAACGGCCTTGCCGTTGCTGGAATTGGCCGGCCGCACCGCCGACGGCTGGATCGGCCCGGCAAGCGAACTGCCCCGCGCCAATGCCGTGCTCTTTGCCGCCGCCAGCGCGGCGGACCGCGATCCGCGCGAGATCAGCCGGATCGTCATCACGCGAGGCGATGACGATCTGCGTTCGCTCTTGCTGGACGAACGGATGGGTATCGTCGTGCTCGATTCGAACGATCCGTCGATCATCGAACGATTCGCCACCGAAAAGGTTCCCGCGCTTCGAGCCATCATCGAAGCGGAAAATATCGAACGGACCACGATCAAACCGGCGCGTATTCGCGCCAAGCGCCGGCAAGGGATCGATTACGAATCGATCCCGTTCTCACTCCAGGCAACCGCCGTCGAACCGGGCGATACCGCCTATGCGCGATTGCGGTCGAATTACATGCGGGGCGGTTCCCCGGGATTGATTCTGCAACCGGGAACGCCGGAAGAAGTCGCCGAAGCGATCGGGTATGCCCGGCGACACCGCGAGCTGCCACTGTCGGTGCGCAGCCGGGGCCACGGTATCAGCGGCCGCTCCACCAATGACGGCGGACTCATCATCGATCTGCGCCGCATGAACCAAATCGAGATTCTGGATGAAGCCACTCGCCGCATCCGAGTGCAACCCGGCGCGCGCTGGATGGATGTCGCCACCGCGATCGAGCCGCATGGTTGGGCGCTCAGCTCGGGGGATTACGGCGGCGTCGGAGTCGGCGGATTGGCCACCGCCGGCGGAGTCGGCTGGCTAGTGCGCGAGCATGGCCTGACCATCGATCATCTGCGCCGGGCGCAGATCGTGCTGGCCGACGGTTCGACTCTCGATGCCAGCGCTATCGAAAATCCCGATCTCTTCTGGGCCATTCGCGGCGCCGGGGCGAATATGGGGATCGTGACCTCATTCGAATTCGAGGTCGACCCGGTCGGTCAGGTCGGTTGGGCGCAACTCGTGTTCGATGCCGCCGATATCGCCGAATTCCTGCAACACTGGGGCAGCTGGATCGAGCATGCCCCGCGCGATATCACCAGTTTCATGATCATCGGACAGCAACGCGGCCAGCAGACCTACGCGCATGTGCTGGCAGTCGTCGATTCCGGCGATCCCGATATCATCGTCAGTCGTTTGCAACCCTTGGCCGATGTCGCCCAGCTCCTGCAACAACGGATCGCCGTCACGAGCTATGCCGGCGTGATGTCCAATGCCAGCGATCACTATCACCAGGGTCAGGGCGAACCGGCGGTGCGCTCCGGTTTGCTCGATCACATCACGCCCGAGTTCGCCCGGAATGCCGAAGCGCTGATCCGGGGTGGCGGTTCCTATTTCTTCCAAATTCGCTCCATGGGCGGCGCGGTGGCCGATGTACCGGCGGACGCGACCGCCTTCGCCAACCGTTCGGCCAATTTTTCTGTCGTGGCCTTCGGCGCCAGCCAGGCCCGACTGAATGGATTCTGGGATCGGATGAGCTCGCAATTCGACGGACTCTATCTGAGTTTCGAAACCGATACCCGACCGGAACGTTTGCGAGAAGCATTTCCCGAACCTGCGCTCAGCCGCTTGCGCCTCCTGAAAGAACAGTACGACCCCACCAATCTGTTCCGCGACAACTTCAATGTCGCTCCATCCGGGGCCGATAGCGCCATCCCACTTGGCGGAGTGATCGAATGACCGGATACGGACACGATTTGCAGTTCGGCATCTTCGCCACCCCGGTCGCCGAACCGGCCGGGCACGGGGCGGAATTGGCCGTCGCTGCGGAAGAGGCCGGACTCGATCTGGTCACCTTTCAAGACCACCCCTACAACCCGCAGTTTCTCGATACCTGGACACTACTCTCCTATGCGGCCTCGAAGACCAGCCGCATCCGTCTCGCTGGCAATGTGCTCAATCTGCCGTTGCGCGATCCGGTGCATCTCGCGCGGTCGGTGGCGAGTCTCGACCGGCTCAGTGGTGGCCGGATCGAGCTCGGACTCGGCGCCGGGGCATTTTGGGACGGGATCGGCAGTATGGGCGGCCGGAAGCTGACTGCCGGGCAATCGATCGAAGCGCTGGCCGAAGCGATCGAGCTGATTCGTGAGGTCTGGAAGGCCGGCGAGCCCACTTCATTATCGTTCGAGGGAATGCGCTATCGAGCCGAAGGCATCGGGCGCGGTCCGGCTCCGGCGCACGATATCGGCATCTGGATCGGCGCGTACAAACCGCGCATCCTGCGGCTGACCGGACGGCTGGCAAACGGCTGGCTGCCCAGTCTCGGATATCTTCCCGAGGGACCCGCCAGTTTGGCGGAGATGAATGCCGAGATCGATGCAGCCGCCATCGCCGCCGGACGCCAACCCGCCGACATCCGCCGGATGCTGAATATCAACGGCCAGTTCCAGCAAACCGAACGTGGGCTCTTCCAGGGACCACCTGAAAGTTGGGCCCGGCAGAT
>JBIQLF010000046.1:0-24214 GCA_044464585.1 Thermomicrobia bacterium | reverse complement strand
CATGGCCGGGCAACGGCGTCGTTCGAACGGGCGTACCGCCTTCGATGGCGAGTTGATCGGATCGAGCGGTCATCTGCATCTCCTTCGATCGTTCAGGAAACAGCCACTCTGGCCCATTCGATCCCGATCACATCGTTCGTTCCCGCATACCAGGCGACCAGCATATCGCCTTCCGGTGTGAGCACTCCGCGCGGATGCCCGAAGGGCCAGGCCATCATCGATTGCCAAAATTCCTCGAAATCCGTCTCGGTCGTATCGGGCTGGGCTGGCGGTTCGTAGATCCGGAGTATCGAGTCGTTCCGCCAAGTCCGGCCGAAGTCGTCGCTGAGCCGGACGATGATCCCGCCCGGCGGTGTGCGTTCGGTATGCACCGCGGCCAGCCGGCTGCCGCCGAGCGCGATCGGCTGGCAGTGCTGACCCGGCCAGCCCACCGGAGTCGGCCAGATCCATTCGCGCTCGACGCCCGGACTCCAGCAGATATGATTCTCGATATCGGTTCCGCGTTCCCGGTCATGGGTCCAGAACATGGCGACCAGCTCGCCTGACTCCGGATGGACGGCGATGCGCTGATCCCAGAAGAACATCCGGCCGCCCGGATCGGCGGCGACGATCCGCCGCTCGCCCCAGGTGCGCCCCCGGTCACGGGAGATGCGCAACGACGCCGTGTGGTTTCCCGGCCCGGGATCGTCGTACGATTTCCAGGTCTCGTATGGAAACGCCAGCACACCCGGCGCTGGAGAAAATACCGGTCCGGTGCAGGAGCACCCGTCCTCGGGACCCAGATCGAGCTCCCGCCAGTCACCCCAGCTCGCACCGCCATCGACCGAGGTCGCCAGCAGATTGCGCATCGGCAACACACCAGCGGTTGTCGGATTGACAAACGAACACTCCGGATTCGACCGGTCGACCCAGACGAACGATCCGGTCACGATGCCTGGTTCCAGCTCCGCGAAATAGCCCGCGTACATATCGCCCTCGATTCCATCGAGGACATGAGTCACGCCCGGATTCACCGTCTCCCAGTCGTGACCGTTGGCGCTGCCCATGATGCGCACCTTGCCACCAGGAACATCCCGGCCGGGGGCAGCGCGAAACCCACACCGATACGTCCCATCGGCAAGCGCGATGAGTGACGTAAACGCGCACGACCGGCGCTCCGGCGGGGCAGATCCCGCGTCATAGATGCGACCTCGGTCGACGATCCGCATCGAATCAGCCGATATCCACCCGGCTATTGCCACGGGATTGCGATTCCAGAATTCCCTCGATGATCGCGACGGCTTTGCGCGCTTCCCGAGGCGGCGATTGCGGAGCCGTCCCCGATTCGAGCGACGCCAGCAGGTCGGCAACCGCGGCCTGCATCCCGCCCATGGTGCCATGGGGGGTGATCGGACTGGTCGCCACCCCGGCGTCCGTCAGCAGTTCCAGACGCGCCCATTCGTCACCGACCACGATCGTCCCTTTGGAACCGAGCAGCTCGACCTGCAACACCGGCGCGGCGGTCTTCATGCCGCTGAGAAACGCGCGCACCCCGGAATCGTAGGCCCAATAGGCATTGGCAGCCGGTTCGAGCGAAGCGTCGCGGCCGCCGTCGCCGTGATAACGAGTTCCGTAGTCTTTGTGGGCGTCTTCGAGCTCGCCGACCACCCAGGTCGGGTTCGCCTCGGCAAAATAGTTCATGATGTCGATGATGTGGCTGCTATTGCGCCAGAGCATTGCCCGCTCGCCGCCGTGCTTGCCGATGATCGTTACCAGATCGCCGATCCGACCCGAGCGCAGAATCTCGCGGGCAGCCACATAGTTGGGTCCCCAGCGGCGCGTGTGGTTGACATTGACGACGATATCCCGCCCCTCGACCGCGGCGATCATCTCATCGACCTCATCGGTATGGGTGGAGATCGGTTTTTCGCAGAAGATCGCCTTGACGCCCGCATTCGCGGCGGCTTTCACGACCGGTCCGTGCAAATGGTCCGGGGTCGCCACCGCAACGACATCGAGCGATTGCTCGACCAGCATCGTCTCGTAGTCGTCGTAGACGACCAATCCCGGCCAGGTCGCATCCCATCGTTCGATGAAGCGATGGCGTGCCGCTTCGCTGATGTCGCAGCCGGCCACAACGTGGATATTCGGCAAATTCGCCATGCCGCTCAGATGGGTCCCCGGGGTTGCGGTGCCCAGCACCGGGTGACTGGGAGGACCAGCCGGATCGCTCGTGATCCAGCTCAGTCCGACGATTCCGATGCGATAGGGGGTCATGCCTGCTCCTCTCGAAGAATGTCCAGCCGGCCCTCCGCCAGCTCGGGAAACTCGCGGCCGATCAAATCGCGCAGCTCGCGCACATGCCGTTCGGCGCCAGCGGTATAGGGTTCCTTGACGATCAACGGCATCTCGGGGAAGATGCCCGCCGCTGTCGCGATCTTGCCGAGCGCGGCCGATGAATTGATTTCCGGGCACATCGGCAACCAGCGCCGGAAAAAGCGCAGGCAGTATTTGGCATATTCGGCGGCGGCGGGCCAATCGCCGCGCTCACATGCTCGCATCATCGCCAGCGCAAATGCCGGTGAGATATTGGCGATGAAGCTGTAATACCCGGGCGAACCGAAGAGCGCTCCGGTGACGATATCGGAATCGACCGCGAAATGCGCCATCTCGGGGGTGGCTTCGATGATCTCCGCCAGCAGCGAGATATTGCCGCCCGTGTGCTTGCTGCCCGCCAGATTCGGGGCGACCGCCTGGGCTCGCTGAAAATCCCGCCCGTTCATCATGCGGCCGCTGCGCATGATGTTGTAGTGAATGAGCAACAGCTCGGAAAGCGCATCGCCGATCGCGCCGTAGAAGCGGACGATCTCGTCGTCGTTCAGCGGAATCCACGCGGGCAAGGTCACCTGGATGATGCCAACCCCGTGCTCCCGCGCCACCCGGCCCCGTGCGATGACGCCATTGGTATGCGCCCACCCGCACCCGACCTGCACCGGCAACCCGGCCGCCGCGGCGGTTTCGGCAAATGGCGGTACGAGCTGTTCGAGATCCGCGACCTCCATGACGTGCACTTCGCCATCGGTGCCGGTCGTATAGGCGCCATGGAGTCCGGCCGCGGCATATCGCTGCACCAGCTCGCGCACGACGCCGGCATCGACCGATCCGTCCGATTGCCAGGGGGTTGGCATGGCGACCCAAACTCCATGCAGGGTTTCTCTCATTGCAATTCACCTCACGATCGATGTTCGATCGAAATAGCTATGGGCTCACCAGTCCGGGCGCTGGCGTAGGCGGCATCGACGACCCGCAAGGCATCTCGCGCATGCTCGCCGGTGGCCAGGGGATCGCGATCTCGCGCGATGGCATCCAGCAAATCGGACACGGTGGCGACGCCCGCGGCGCCGTATCCGGGCAGCCGGACGCTTTCGGCGACCAGCGATTCGACGAGCAACGGGTCTTCGCTGTTCCCCGGACCGATCCACTCGATAGTCCCGGCAGCCGAAATCGTCACCGCGGCATCCGATCCGCGGAATGCGACATATCCGTCGCCACCGGCGCGAGGGAGCGCATATGCAAAATGCATCGTCCCGATCGAGCCGCCCGCCAGTCGATAGGAAACCGAGATCATGTCCTCGACATCGATGGCAGTGGCATTCCTCGTGGCGGTCATAGCCTGGACCGATACGATCGGTTCGCCGGAAAGCCATTGGACGAGATCGATATCATGGATTCCGAGCCAATGGAGGATGCCTCCGCCCATCCGCTCGCGATCGAAGATCAGATTGCGCGGATCGCGGACTGCCACCGATGACGTGACGAACAACGCTTCCGAGGTCAGGAGGCGGCCCAGGCGGCCTTGGCGGATATCGCGGGCGGTCTGTTGCCAGGGACGCCCATAACGTCGGGTGAAGGCCACCGCCAGCTTGACCCCATTTGCGCGGGTGGCGGTCACCGACCGTTGCGCCCCGGACGCATCCAGCGCGCCGGGTTTATCGCTCAGAATGTGGCAACCGGCATTGGCAAGCGCTACGACCGCGTCCGGCGCAAAGCGGTTTGGCAAGGTCACCAGCGCCAATTCGGGACGCGTTTCCCGGATCAGATCCGTCAGATTCGAGAAGAACGGCGCCGCACCGAACGATTCCGGAAAGCGCCGTGGCAACCCGGGGTCGACGAATTCCGGAGACGGTCGCTCCGCTCGCGCCGGGTTGGGATCGTATCGCCCGACGATCTCGATTCGTTCAGGGAACAAGCCGAGTGTTTCCACCCAGCCGGTGACGTGATAGTGCTCGAGGCCGATGACGACCGTGCGAAGCCGTTCGCTCATGCCGCGGGCGATGCATCCTGCCGCCGGACGACCTTGCCAGGCATGGCCCCGGTTGGCACGTTTTGCTTTACCACCGTCTGACCACCGACCATGACCAATTCGATGCCAATCGGGCTTTCCAGCGGTTTTTCCCACGTGGAGCCGTCGGCGATGGTCTGCTCGTTGAAGAGCACCAGGTCAGCGGCATAGCCTTCGCGCAGGAATCCACGGTCCGGAATGCGGAATCGGGTCGCCGGGAAACCGCTCATCTTGTAAACGGCTTCTTCCAACGACACGGCGCCGAGCTCGCGGACGCCATAGCGGATCGCGCGCGCAAAGCATCCATTGGAACGCGGATGACTGAAGATGCCATGATAGATCCCGTCGCTGGCCACCATCATGGCCGGATGCTGGAAGGTCTCTTTGGCGATGCCATCGGCCACATCCTGGCCATACCGGCGGTGATAGATCGTCAGTGCGTAGGGATGTTCGGCGATGAGCATCTTCATTGCCGCTTCGCCGATCGGCAATCCCTGTTCCTCGGCCACATCGGCAACCGTACGGCCGATGTACTGGCCACTCTGGTTGGCGGCAATCGTCAATTTGCCGGGGCGGTCCTCTCCGGTCGTCAGCGACTCCTGCAGGTACTCGGTCAGTTCCCGCCGGATGGCGGAATCTTCGAGCCGCTGCATCACTCCGTCGGTACCGCCCGCTTGCGCCCAGGTCGGCAAGGTCATGGCCAGATGCGTGCAACCAGCGGGGTACATATACGACTCGAACGTCAGATCGATCGTTCCAGCAGCTTCATCCAGCAACGGCCGGGTGAGATCGTCTACCGATTCGTGCGAAATATGCACCGGGATCCCCGCGCCCTGGGAGATATCGAAGGTCTCGCGCCAGGCAGCTTCACGGCCGATGATGTTGTAGCGAATATGCGCAACATAGATCAGCCCACCGGCCGCGGCGACCTTCGAGAGTTCGATCAACTCGCGCGTATCGGCAAATGCGGTCGGTTGATAATCGAGACCGGTATTGAACGCGACCGCACCCGCATCGACCCATTCCTGCACCAGTTCGCGCATGACATCGAGTTCGGCATCGGTTGCTGGGCGATCGTCCCAGCCCATCGCGGCGACCCGAATTGGCAGATGCGGTACTTCCGGAACGACATTCGCCGGCGTGTGGCCGGGGAAGATGGCGAGATAATCTTCGGCGCGCGGCCAGGGGCCACCCAAATCGGCTTCGCCGGTGGCGAACCGGGTGTAATCCCACATCTGGCGAAAGCGCTCGCCTTCGAGATGGGTCCAGCCGAAACCATCCGGCGCCAGTACCTGCGTGGTGACGCCTTGGCGCACCGAGCCATATCGGTTCGGCGTCGCCGGCGAAACGAGCGCGACCTCCGAATGAATGTGCACATCGATGAAACCGGGAGCGACGATCAGACCGCGCGCATCGATTTCGGTCGACCCGGCTGCATCGCCCAAGTCACCGATGCGAACGATCGCTCCGCCGTCGATCGCGATGTCCCCGGCGAATCGCGGCGCGCCCGATCCATCGACGATCGTTCCATTTCGTATCACCGTGTCGAACGCCACCCGTGGTTACTCCTTCTTGCTTGCTACAGATGCGGATCGAGGGCGTCGCGCAGACCGTCGCCCAGAAAATTGATGCTCAATACGGTCAACGCAATCGCCAGACCGGGGCCGAGCCAGACCCACGGTTCATTGACGAGCACCTGCAGCGACTGCGCGGCGTTCAACATGTTGCCCCACGACGGGGTCGGCGGTTGGATACCGAGTCCAAGGAAGGAAAGCGCCGCCTCGGACAGCATCGCGTTGGCCACCCCCAGGGTGCTGGCCACCACGATCGGCACGAAACTATTGGGCAAGATATGCCGTAACAACATCCGCCCCGTGCGCACCCCGGTCGAATTGGCAGCTTCGATATAAGGCTGATTCATGACCGAAAGCACTTGACCGCGAACCAACCGGGCTGTACCCATCCAACTCAGCAAACCGAGAATCAAGACGATATTGATCGCGCTCGGTCCAAACATCGAAACCAGCACGATCAACAAAACGAACAGCGGAAAGGCCATGAAGATATCGGTGATACGCATGATGATGGTATCGGCCCAACCGCCCCGATAACCCGATACCAATCCCAGAACGGTCCCCAGCAACGAACTGATCGCCACGGCTGCCAGTGCGACCGCGATCGAAACCCGACCACCAACGAACACGCGGGTGAGAGTATCCCGGCCAAGTTTGTCGGTACCCAATGGGTGCGCCAGACTCGGTCCCAGTTTGGCCGAAGTCAAATTCATGGCATATGGATCATAGGGGGAGATTACCGGCGTAATGAGCGCAGCCAATCCCAGAACGATGAGAAAGACGAGACTGGCCGCAGCAACACGATGGCGGATGAATCGTTTCCAGAAGCCGGGTCGAGTGCGAATCTCGGCCAGCGCGTGCGGTTCGGAGGTTGGTTCGGCAACGGCAGCGATACTCATCCGAGGCGAATCCGTGGATCGACCAGGCTATACGCCACATCGGCGATGAAACTGCTGAGCACGACCAGGATCGTGACCGCCATGGTGATCGCCAGGATCAAGGGGTAATCCTTATGGTTGGCGGCATCGAGCGTCAGTAATCCCAAACCGGGCCATTGGAAGACCGTTTCGATCACGATCGCACCGCTGAGTAGATAGGGAAGCCGGAACGCAATGACGGTAATGATCGGGATCAACGCGTTTTTCAGACCGTGGCTGATGATCACGGTCCATTCTTTGAGACCCTTGGCACGGGCGGTGCGCATATAGTCTTCGCGCAACACTTCGATCAGGCTGGCGCGGGTATAGCGGGTGAGTGCCGCCGCCAACTCCAGACCCAAGATCAGCGCGGGCAAAACCAGATGATGCAATCGATCCAGGGTGGGGTTTTTAGCACCCGCGGTGGACGCGCCGAAAACGGGAAACCAATTGAGTTTCACAGCAAAGATATAGATCGCCAATAAACCGAGAAAGAAACTGGGTATCGAAAGCCAAACGAACGAAAAGAACGTCGTGACATAATCGATGATCGAGTATTGTCTGATCGCGGAAATGATACCTGTAATAATCCCGACGACGATCGAAAAGACCATCGCGGTGCCAACCAGTAGCAATGTCTTGGGCAATCGCGCCATGATCACATCGGTCACGGGTCTGCGCGACGTGAGCGAATAACCGAAATCTCCAGTGACCGCTCGCCCCAGCCAACGCACATACCGTATCGGCGCTGGTTCGTTCAATCCGAGACGTTCGCGCAATGCTTCTTTCGCTTCGGGGGTCGCCATCGTTTCCGGTGGCATCAACGAATCGACCACATCGCCCGGGGCTATTTCGACGAACAAAAAAACGAGCATGCTCACTCCGAGCAGGATCGTCAATGCGTGAAATGTTCGCCGTATCAGAAAAGTGCCCACGGACTCCGGACCCTGTAAACCTCACCCTCGACAGAACGAAGAGGTTACCGGGAGAGAAAATCTCTCCCGGTAACGCAAGTTAGATCTACTCGTTGACGACCCAGGTTTCCGCGAAGTTGCGCCACATGATGTGTCCCGGTCCCCAAACCGTGTTTTCGAGTTTGGCGCTATTCAGCGCCAGCAGATTCTTGCGATCGAAGAGCCAGATATTCGGCGCTTCCTCGTTGAGAATCCTGATCGCGTTCTGATAGTGCGTCGCCTGCTCATCGGCGTCATAGGTCGCCAACGCCGCGTCCATTTCCGCATTGAACTCGTCATTGGACCACCCATAATTCACATAGCCCGGAGGACCCCAGACAGCGGTCAGGTTGGCCGGCGATGTCTGCGCTCCATACGAGGCGTACATGATGTCCCAGGTGTGATCCTTGAGCTCCTGGACGCGCACACCGGAACCGTCGTCGAACTTGAGCTCGGTTTCGATTCCGACGGCCTGCAGATATTGCTGCATTGCCTCCATGACCGAGGCGGTAATCGGATCGGCGTAGTAGTACCAGAAGCCGAGCTTGTGCTCGCCCGTCCAGCCCGCTTCTTCGAGCAGTTGTTTGGCTTTCTCGGGATCGTAGTCATATGGGTTGGCATCGTCCGGTTGCGCCCAGGCGATATAGGGCACCTCGGTGTAGACCGCTTCCGCCGAACCCTGGAACAGCGTATCGACAATCGTCTTCTTGTCGATGGCATATCCGAATGCCTGGCGAACCCGCTTGTCTTGCAGATATTCCTGATAGAGATCGAACACGATATAGCCGACGCCGGCCGGGAACGGAACGATCTCGGCGCCTTCGATGCTGTTGACAAGCTCGTTGTCGGCGGCAGTCATCGGCGCAACCAGGCTGGAGCCTTGCTGGAACGCGGCCAGCGACGTTTCGGCGCTCGAGAAGAAGAGCAGGTTCAGATTCTTGACGTTCGGGGCGCCATGGTGATAGGCCTCGTGCGCGACCAGCTCGACCCGTTCACCCTCGACCAGTTGCACGAATTTGAACGGACCGGCGCCAACGCGTTCGTTCGTCGTCCAATAGGGCAGCTCGGTAATCGTGGCACGGTCAGCGCTGCCAAGCACATGCTCCGGCAGAACGTGAATGAACGCAAAACCGGCCAACATACCGGAGTCCGGCTGAACGAGCTCGATTTGCACGGTGTAATCGTCGACCGCGGTGACACCAGACAGCGAGGTCGGGGTTTCGGCGCTCTGCGCTTCCTCGTACCCAACCACATTGCGGAAGGTGGCGCCCCAACGCGAGGTGGTGGCCGGATCGGTCAACAGATTGATGGTGAACACGACATCCTTGGCAGTCACCGGCGTGCCGTCGTGCCAGGTCGCATTCTCCACCAACTTGAAGGTGGCGGTGGTATCGACGATCTCCCATGACTCGGCCAGATCACCAATGATTTCCTGGAGATCGGCAGAGACGGTCACCAGGCGAGCGTCGACCATGCGGTTGATCTCGAACTGGCTACCGCCATCGACGATATAGCTATAGGCCGGCAGCGCGGTATTCGGCTTGCCGCCGCCGCCCTGGGTGGCCCCAGCGTCATAGCTCAGGCTCATCGCGTCCTGGGCCGATACGGAATGATCGCCGGCCAACGCCATCCCGAAGGTAGCGCCCATACCCAGGGCGATCGATCCCTTGATGATGTCGCGCCGGGAAAGTGCGCCCGACCTGGCGCCATCGATGAGCGTATCGATTCCGAAACGTTCGTTCATGCGAACCTCCTCGTACGTCTGACGAAACTGTTGCTTCGTGCCAATGGAACCGGACTGCCGCTCGCGTCGAGCGGAAACCGACCGATCAGTTGCGCTCCTTTCCATAGACATTCCGCCAAAGCGGACGAAAACCGGCGCGAGATGCCGTCGTCTCGAAATGCGCGATCAATGCTTTGCGTGCTCCCGGGCCGTCCCGGCGCACCGCGGCATCCACGATCGCCTCGTGTTCGTGCAGATCCTGCAGACTTCGCTCATTGCTCTGGGGTTGCATACCGCCCCCCGCAATGCTGAGGGAATAGATGGCATCGAGCAGTGCCGCGACGATGGTATTTTCGGCCCGGCTCATGATAACCCGGTGCATCCCGATATCCGCGCCCGTATCGGTGATTCCCGATGCATGGCATTGGCGCATGACCTCGAGAAAGCCGGTGATCTGCGCGCAGTCCTCGTCGGTCAACTGTTCGACGGCGCCGCTGACCGCGGCGATTTCCAGCAGGCAGCGCGCCTCGGCGAGGTCTTTCATGGAAAAGGACTGGGCGAGATAGTCGGCGGTGAAATGCCCGAGATACGATTCGACCTCGAATGCCCGCACGAAGCGGCCAACCCCCTTGCGGGTCTCGATCAGGCCGACCGCTTCCAGACCGCGCAGCGCCTCCCGAATGAGCGGCCGACCAACGCCCATCTGCGTGGCGAGCCATGCTTCCGAGGGCAACCGGTCACCGGGTTGGAGGTTGTTCTCGACGATGTATTCCCGCAATCGGGCATGGACCTCGGGCACGAGCGAAACCGATTCGATCGGTCGGATACCGTTCGCTGCGTCGGCGCCTGAATGGGGTGAAGCGGCAGTCTTGCTCACACGAGTTCCATTGGGTGCGGTTTGTAAGATGTCTTACCGCGCAGTCTAGAGTTCGGACCGCTCGTTGTCAATACGTTTCCGGTCGAATGAAATCCTGTCAGCGAGCCGGCCAGGGCCGTTTCCGGGAATCGGATGACGGGCATAAGAGGGCATAAGACGTCGATCTGGAACGAAGCCGCTCCGTCTGCCATACTTGACCGGTTGCGCCGGTCACCGTTGTCCGCGGGGCTGGCGCCTCTTTGTGTCCGCCGCCGCGCATCCAATCTGACGAGAACGCCCGAACATCATGACAACCGACCTGGCCACCCCCTTTTCGAAAGACGCGCATCCGATGGCTGACGACACCCTGGCGACCAACCTTCGCAATGTCGCCATCATTGCCCATGTCGATCACGGTAAGACCACCCTGGTCGATGGCCTGCTCAAGCAATCGAATATCTTCCGCGACCCCGATGCGGCCGGCGAGCAGATCATGGACGCCAACGATCTGGAACGGGAACGCGGAATCACGATTCTCGCCAAGAACACCGCCATCTTCTATGAAGGGGTCAAGATCAACATCATCGACACACCCGGCCACGCCGATTTTGGCGGAGAGGTGGAGCGGGTGTTGAATATGGCGGACGGGTGTCTCTTGCTGGTCGACGCGGTCGAAGGACCGATGCCGCAAACGCGGACGGTTCTCCAGCGCGCGCTCGAAATCGGTCTCCGGCCGATCGTGGTGGTGAACAAAATCGATCGTCCCGCCCAGCGCGCCGGCGAGGTGGTCGAGCTGACGCAGGATCTCTTTCTCGATCTTGCCAGCGACGCCGATCAACTCGAATTCCCGGTGGTCTATACGATCGCCCGTGAAGGCCGGGCCGGTTTCTCGCCTGATGCCTTGCAGGACGATCTGCGCCCGCTGCTCGATACGATCCTCGAAGCGATTCCGGCTCCAGTCGTCGATCGCAGCGCGCCGGTCCAATTGCTGATCGCCTCGCTCGATTACGATACCCACCGCGGGCGAGTGGCCATCGGCCGTATTCACCGCGGCACGCTTCATGCCGGGGATTCCCTGCTGCAAATCGACCCGGACGGCGAACAGCAGCGGCAGCGGATTACCACGCTGGAGACCTTTTCCGGACTCAAACGGCAGGAGATCCAGGAGGCGAGCGCCGGGGATATCGTCGCCATCTGCGGATTTGCCGATGCGAAGATCGGCGCGACCCTTGCCGATCCTTCGATGCCCGACGCTCTTGCTCCCATCGCAATCGAAGAACCGACGCTGAAGCTTTCGTTCGGGGTGAACACCTCGCCATTCGCCGGCCGGGAAGCGAAATTCTCCACCTCGCGCCAAATCCGCGAGCGGCTTTTCCGCGAGCTCGAAACCAATCTGTCTCTCCGCGTCGAACCAACCGATCAGGCCGATGTCTTTTCTGTGTCCGGTCGCGGTGAGCTGCATCTTTCGATCTTGATCGAGACGATGCGACGGGAAGGGTACGAGTTCCAGGTTTCGCGACCTGAAGCGATCACCCGCGAGATCGACGGCCAGACGTACGAGCCGATCGAGCATCTGCAGATCGACACCGCCGAACCGTTCGTCGGGACCGTGACGGAGTTGGTCGGGGGTCGTCGCGCCCAGATGATGAATATGGTCAATGATGGCCGCGGCAATGTCCGGCTCGAATTCGCCATTCCGACTCGCGGACTCATCGGATTGCGCAATGCCTTTCTGACCGCCACCAAAGGCAACGGCATCATGGCCTCGCGGTTGATCGGATTCGAACCGTACTATGGAGCCATCGATTCGCAACGAACCGGGGCGCTGGTGGCCTCTGAAACCGGTGTGGCGCTGGCCAACGGGATTGCCAATGCGCAGGAACGCGGTGTCATCTTCATCGAACCGCAAACCGAGGTCTACGAGGGAATGATCGTCGGACAGCAACCACGGCAGGGCGATCTGGTCGTCAATGTCTGCCGGGCCAAAAAGCTGACCAATATCCGGTCCAGCACCTCTGATATCGCGGTCAAACTGACACCGCCCGTCATCCTCAGCCTCGAGCAATCGCTCGATTTTCTGGCCGACGACGAGCTGCTCGAGGTCACCCCCAAATCATATCGGCTGCGCAAACGGTTGCTTTCGGCCGACGACCGCGCGAAGGAGCGCAAGCGCGCATCCATCGCGGCCGGTCAAACGCGATAGGGGCCAGACGGCCCCTGGTTCTGGCCCCGCCTGCTGCCCGGTCCGCCCGGATATCGATCTTCGGATCAGAACCGGGCGCGTTATCCTAGCCGCCAACTCGTTTTCATCTCGCGCAGGCTCCGATTCGGCGCGCATCGACGGGCGGCACATGGATCGATCCGCGAGTTTCCGGAAACGCAACCAAAAGGCGATCGTCGCGGTCATCTATGTCTGCGGCATGCTGATGAACTCGCTCGATTCGACGATGGTAACGGTCGCATTCGCCACCCTCGGACGTGAGTTCGGCCGGACCCCCGAAGAAATGCAGGGCATTCTGATCGGCTATCTGGTCAGCATGGCCATGTTCATCCCGGCGTCCGGATGGCTCGGCGATCGTTTCGGCACCAAACGCATCTTCCTGCTCGCGCTCGCCCTGTTCGCAACCGGTTCGCTGCTCAGCGGATTGGCCGCGTCCTACGAGCAGCTGGTCTTCTTCCGGGTGGTGCAGGGAGCGGGTGGCGGTCTGCTGACCCCGGTGGGAATGGCGATGCTCTATCGCACGTATCCGCCAGAGGAACGGGTGCGCATCGCCCGGATTCTCATGTTCGCGACGATCATCGGGCCGGCGCTCGGTCCCATGGTCGGCGGGCTTTTGATCGAGCGTTTTTCCTGGCACGCGATCTTCTTCGTCAATGTGCCAGTGGGCATCTCGGCGCTCATCTTCGGCGGACTCTTCCTCGAAGAACATCAGGAAGCCGCGGCCGGCGGATTCGACATTGCCGGATTCCTGCTCGGTGGCTTCGGGCTCGCATCGTTGATGTTCGCTCTGAATCAGGGCCCATTGCAGGGATGGGAATCCGGAATCGTCGTGGGGTCGCTGGCCGTTGGCGTCGCGTTGTTGATCGCGTTCGTCATCACCGAGCTGCGCACCAGAGAGCCGATGGTGCAATTGCGGCTGTTGTCCAACCGGCTCTTTCGCACAACGGCCGTGGTTTCCTTCTTTTCCTCGGCGGCCTTTCTCGGCATCCTCTTCATGACCCCGATCTTTCTGCAGGAGGGACGAGGGGTTTCCCCATTCGAATCGGGCTCGACCACGTTTCCGGAAGCACTTGGCGTGGTGACCTCGACCCAGCTCGTGGCGCGGCTCTATCCCCGCATCGGTCCGCGTCGTTTGATGACCGGCGGCATGATCGGGGTGGGCGTGGTGGCGCTCATCATGTCGCGCCTGACCCTCGAAGGCGGTCCCTGGCCCGTGCGTTTCCTGATGTTCTCGCTCGGTATCTCGATGGCCTATATCTTCCTGCCGAACCAGGCGGCCAGTCTGGCGACCATTTCCCGTACCGACACCGGCCGCGCCTCGACGCTCTTTTCCGTGCAGCGGCAAATCGGCAGCGCTTCGGGCATCGCGCTGCTGGGTAGTGTGATGGCCCTGGTCGGAACAACGATCGGGGGAGCGATCGACGGACCGCCGAATGTCGATGCCTACCATGCGGCCTATCTGGCAGCCGCGGGTATTGCCTTTCTGGGAGCTGTTCTGTCGTTGCGGGTACCCGATAGCGAAGCCGCCGCAACGATGGTCAGCGAAGTTCGCCGGCCCCGGAGAACATCGAGACGCCAACCGGTCGCGGAGCGAGGCTGAGCGATCTCGTCGATGCTCGCTTCAGGTGGCGTATCGACCAGCATATCGAAGAACGCTAGGTTGTCCGTGGTGACGATGTCCACCCCCAGGGAGGTCAGCTCGATCAACCGCGCCACATCGTTGACCGCCCAGGCATCGATCAGATAGCCATGTTCCAGCAACAGGAGAATTCGCTCGTCGGAAAGCACCCAGGCGGGAATCGAAAGCCCGTCCACGCCATCGATGCGTCCCTTGGTCTGCAGCAGCGTGTCGATTTCCAGCCCGGTGGAAACCGACAGGAATTCGAGGGTATCGGGCAACGCCGCATCGAGATAGGCGAGCGCGTCCCGGTCGCTGGATGAGATGATGATCTGCCGGTCGCTCGGCCGGGCTTCGATGAATTGCACGAGCGATTCGAGCGCATGCTGATCGGTCGATTTGAGATCGAGCTTGAGCGCTTCCGCCTTCCCGGAGTATCCCCACGCCTGATACAACCGCGGCACCCGCCAGAGACGGAGTGGCAGCATTTCGGGAGGATTGCTATGCGTGGCATAGAGGATGCCCGCCACCGAACGCACATCGATCTCGATAGCGGTGGCGCCATGCTCGAACGCTTTGCGGACCGTCGATTCCTGGTCTCCCGCGTTGTGCGCCACGATCAGCACGGGCGGCAACGTCACTGGCGATTCACCCGAATACGGGACGAAGATTTGAACCTCGCGCTGGCCGAACACGAAGCGTTGCGCTTCGGTCGAAATCTCCCGGCCGATCACGAGTGCCATCACCAGAAACGTAACGAGCAGGAATTGCAGGAGGCGCCTGAACGAGGGAATGAATGTCGAATCGCGGCTGATCATGGCCGGGGGTCGTCCGTGGAAAATGAGGTCTCCGAAGCGCGGGGTGACCGGACGGAGGGCGATCGGGGTTGCGCCGGTCGATCTCGGCGGCTCATCGAACAGGAGATCGCATCCGGAGTATACGTGCGCGCCCGCCGCGCATTCCAAGAGGGGAAGGACGCAGTCGGATGTAGAAGAATCCTGCACATCCCAGGCCGAGGCGACCATAATCGATGAACGAACGATCCGAACAAAGGCAACCGAACCCCGAATGACGACCTATCGCACCCAACGCCAAACGATGCTCATCGATGCCGACGACACCCTTTGGCACAACAATATCTATTTCGAACGCACCACGGACGCGTTCATCGACTACCTGCGGCATTCGTCGCTCGACCGGGATGAGATCCGCCGGGTCATCATGGAGATCGAGCGCACGAACGCGAAATCCAAGGGGTATGGCGCCGAAAGCTATGCCGGGAATCTGGTCGAAGCCTATCGCCGCCTCTCCGAGCGACAAATCGACCAGGGCCAGCTCGACGACGTGTTCAACTTCGGCATGAGCATTCTCGATGCCGAGATCGAGTTGTTGCATGGCGTCAGCGAGACATTGGAAGAATTGAGCGGCCGCCACGAACTGGTGCTCTTCACCAAAGGCAACCCGGATGAGCAACGCGGCAAGATCGAACGATCCGGGCTCGCACGCTATTTCGGGCATGTCGGCATCGTCCCGGAGAAGGATGTGCGCGCCTATATGGACCTGATCGGAACCGTGGGCGCGATCGCCGACCTGACCTGGATGGTCGGTAACTCACCCAAATCGGATATCAACCCCGCGCTGGGAGCCGGGCTGAATGCGGTGTTCATTCCGTACGAGCGAACGTGGGAATTGGAAATCGAGGAGATCGCACCCCGCGAGGACCGGACGTTTCTCGTGCTGGAACGCTTTCCGGAGCTGACCCGGCATTTTTGAAACATCCCCGAGTCATCGGTGAACAGAAGCGACACCGGGCATGAGCAGGCCCGCAAGTTTCGCGGGCCCGCTCATGCCACTGGTGGTCACTCGACCACGATCGTTCCCTTCATACCCGGATGGTACGAGCAGGTGTAATGGAAGGTTCCGGCTTTCTCGAACTGATAGCTGTATCCCTGGCCGGGATTCAGGTTGCCGGAATTGAAAGCGCCATCGTCGGATGTTGCCGTATGCGCCACCGAGTCGACATTGGTCCAGGTGACCGTCGTGCCAACCGGCACATTCATTTCCTTGGGAATGAACGTGAAGTCCCGGATGGCGATCGCAAACGCACCGGTCGCCGATTTGCCGCCCTCGTTCGAAGCGCCCGCGCCACCACCGACATCGCTCTGGCCGGCGGCGCTCTCAGCCGGGGTGGGCAGTGCGCCGGTGGTGGCGATGGCTCCGGCGCCGCCCAGAGTGCTCTGGCGCGGTTCCGGCGTCGGCACATCGCAGGTCGACATCTGGACGATGTCGGGGGAGACCGTCATCGGTTGCGAGCGGCTCAGATCGATCCGGAGTATGCCGCCGATATCGGTATCGGCTCCGAATGCCGGAGTGGAAACATAGAGCGCGCCATCGGGCCCGACATCCATCGCAATCGGGAAATCGAGTCCGACCACGACTTCGGCCAGCGAATTCGGTCCGGTCTGTTTGACGATCCGCCCCGAGTCCGGATGCACATAGGGCGGTTTCTCGCCGTTGCCCGTCGACATTTCCAGCGCATAGAGATCGCCCGCCGGGGTAACGGCCAGCCCGGTCACCATCGTCAGGCCAGTCCAGACCGTGGTGATGTGGCCGGTCGGATCGATCTTGATGACTTTGGACGAACCATCCGTATATGGGGCGGATCCGAGGAACGACACATAGACCCCGCCATCGGGCGCAGGCGCAATTCCCGTCGGCACCGGATGCCCCTCGGAAAGATCGGCCATGCGGGTGATTTCGCCAGCGGGCGTGACTTTCAGCACCTGGCCACTGTTCGACTCGACCACCCAGAGGAAGCTGTTGCCCGCGGTCATCGCGAACGTTTCCCCCTCCGGTCCCTGATCGTAGGCGAGATGGGACACCGGGTTCTGCATGACCCAATCGCGCACATTGGCCACGAGTGTCAATGTGCCATCCGGATTGACGCTATAGACGCCGTTCGGGAACTCGGGGAAGACGACCGCCGAATCACCGCCGTCTTGCAGCACGTACATCGTTCCACCGAGAAACGCGATGTCGGCCGGCCCCTGATCGTGCCCGTTCATACCGCGCGTCGAGGGCAGGCCGCTGGCCACCACCACGGGGCACCCGAGTGTCACGACATCGTCGCGAATCGCGATCCGCACCACGCTTGCGGTCTTTCCGGCAAAATCGGGAATGGGTGTCGCCTTGTCCGAGGTTGCGCTGGCAAACTCGACCGAACCTCCCGTGCCCGCCAGCGCTACATACATCGTGCCGTCACTATCCCAGGAAAACCCGCGTGGATTCTGCAGTCCGCCCGCATAGAGCGTGATTCCAGGCGAGCTGGTCTGGGGAGAGGCCACCTCTCCCGGGGAGGCGGGCGGCGACCCGAGCGCCAGCGGCGTCGCGTCCTCCGCGGAGAGCGAGCGGGAAACGAGCAGGCCGCTCACGACGAGCGCGGCCAGCACTATGAATGAAATCCATCGACGCATCGATCAGTCTCCGTTGGTCTGCACTCAGTAGTCGAACGCTACGGGACGACCTCGACGGTCGCCATCATGCCGAAGTCCTCATGCGAGAGGATGTGGCAGTGGTAGACGAATTTGCCATCGAAATCGGCAAATCGCATGCGAATGGCAACGGAGCTGTTCGGCGGCAGATTGATCGTGTCGTCATAGCTGTCGGCTTCGACCGCCTGACCGTTCACGGCAACCACCTGGAAGTCGTTCACGTGGATATGGAAGGGGTGGTAGTGGGAACTCTCGTTCTTCACGAGCCATTCTTCCAATGCGCCCAGCTTCACAGTCTGGTCGACTCGGTCGATATCGAAGTGTTTGCCATCGATGGCCAGGAAGAGCGGCGGACCGAGCTCCTGGAATGCGGTCACCCGATAATGATCGACCGGTTCCTTGCTCAAATCCTCGAACGGTATCAGATCGGTCGGCAGTGGCTGCGGAGCCAGCGGCGCCCCGGCCACCACCATCGTGGCAAGCAGAAACTGCGGTTGGGCCTGATATTCGAACCCCCATGGCAGACTGCGCAATTGATAGCTGCCCGGTGTCGAGCTGGCCTGCACCAGTACCTCGATCCGTTCTCCCGGTCCCAGGAGCACCTGATCGACCGGCACGACCTGCTTGCAGGGATTACCATCCTTGGCGATCTCGTGCATCGTGTGCCCTTGCAATTCCAGCAGGAGGAAATCGTCGGCACACGCATTGGCAATACGCCAGCGTTGCGTTTCGCCGGGTTGAATCGCGATCACCGGTTGGTATTGACCATTGATCGTATGCAACCGGGTGGCTGCGGCCTGCTGATCGACGGGGATCATATTGCCGTTCCCGTCGAATTGCGATCCCTGCACATAGAGCAAGCGGTCGGTCAACCCGGCGATGCCGTCGATGTTGTCGAGACCGCCCGTGATGATGATGGCGCCGCTGATACCAGCGGTTGTTTGCTGCGCGGTATTGCCATGGCAATGGGGGTGATACCAATAGGTTCCCGGAGCATGGTTGTCGGGGATGCGATATTCGTAATCGAGCGATTCCCCTGGGGCGATGTGCAAGAAGATGTTGTCGGAATTGCCCTTGGGAGAAACATGAAACCCATGCGTATGCATATTGGTGCAGTCGTCCAGCTTGTTGGTGACCCGGTTCTTCCAGGTATCGCCGGGACTCAGGACGATGGTCGGCCCAGGAAAACTGCCATTGATGACGGTCGACATGACACTCTGCCCGGCGAACATCGTCGGACTGGGCGCCATCGTCATGGACGTTTCGAGCAGACCACCGCTGCCGCTGATGCGCGGCGGTTCGGCGAGCGGTTGTCCCGCTACGGGTACGAACGGAGGCGCTGGCGGTCCAGCCGGCGCGGCGGCCGGGGAACCACCACCATGACCCGCGTGCGGGTCGACCGCGGGAGACGCCTCGGGTGTGCCTTCGGCGGCATCGGCGAAGGTCTCCACGCCGGCGGCGAATCCGATACCGGCAAGTGCAAGTCCGCCAATGCCCAACGTGGCACGGCGAGAGAAACGGCGCTGCTCGTTGGCGCCGGACGGTTCTTCCGCTGACCGCATCTGATCCCTTTCCGATGGGACTGCAAATCGAAAGGTGGACGGGCGGCACTGCCCGCGCGCTCGTGTTCTGTTGCTCTACCATCGTAGCAAAATGGCATCTCACGCGCTGGGCGATCGAACGTCCCATCGAAACAGTGCCGATTTCATATCAGGAGCGAATCATCACATGCCGGCTGTTCCCGCGTCGCTTTCCCTGCCACAGGCGCGGGCTCTCCTGCTGGCCGCTCAGGGTATCGAACCGGGACCGCATTCGCCAGCATCGCGCGCGTCGGTGCTCGCCGCGATTCGGCGCATGGGTCAATTGCAGATCGACACAATTTCCGTGGTCAATCGCAGCCCCTATCTCGTTCTGCATAGTCGCATCGGCGATTTCGATCCGGTTTGGCTCGAGCAACTCCTCGCTCGGGGCAAGATCTTCGAAACATGGTCACACGAGGCGAGCTTCCTCCCGATCGAGGACTATCCCGTTCTGGCGGCAACGTTTGCCGACGACCAACCATGGCGGCGTCGCTCGCGATCGTTCATCGAGCGCCACCGGGATCGGGCCGATGAGCTGATCGAGCTGATTCGGAATACGGGGCCGGTTCGATCGGCCGATTTCGAGCGCACCGCGCCGCGCGGCGGTGGTTGGTGGAGCGAGCGGAAGCACGAAAAACTCGTGCTGGAAGGACTCTTCGCGGACGGAACGGTCATGGTGGTGCGGCGCGAGAAATTCCAGCGTGTTTATGGACTCCGGGAAATGGTCTTGCCCGATTGGGATGACGCGCATGCATCGACCCCGGACGAAGCCGATGATTTTCGGGTTGCCAAGTCGATCGAAGCCCTGGGGGTGGCGACCGGACGCTGGATTGCCGACTACTACCGAATGCCGGTCGCCCGCGCCAGCAAGGCGCTGGCGCGTTTGCTGGAGAGCGGGCTCATCCAGCGAACCGAGATCGACGGGCTGGGCCCGGCATATATCCATGAATCCAGGAGCACGCTGGCACGGAGAAGCGCGAAGGGGAATCTTGCGCCCCGGCGCACCGTATTGCTCTCACCATTCGATCCGGTCGTCTGGCATCGCCTGCGCGCCCAGGAGTTGTTCGATTTCGAATACCGGATCGAGTGTTATACCCCCGCGGACAAGCGGGTCTACGGCTACTTCACCTTGCCGATACTGCATCGTGGCGGACTGGTCGGACGGCTCGATCCGAAGGCGCATCGCGCATCCGGCGTATTCGAGGTGAAAGCGCTCCATATCGAACCAGGGTTCGAACCGGACGAACGATTCATTCGTGAGCTGGCGGAAACACTGACCGGTTTCGCTGCCTGGCATGGCACCCCGCGGGTCGAGATCTCGAACACGAATCCGGGTGACCTGCGAGACCCGCTGATCCGCGCCCTAGGCTGAGACGATCTCCCGTCGGAGTGGGAGATCGCGGTCGAATGCATCTCCGTCCAACGGTTCGAGATAGCTCTCCGCCTGCAGATTGAACAGATCCGCATAGCGGCCGCCCAACCGCATCAGCTCGGCATGGGTTCCCTGCTCGATCAGCTTCGCGTGCTCCAGCACCAGAATCCGGTCGGCCCGGCGAGTGGTGGAAAACCGGTGCGAAATGAAGATCGCCATCCGCCCCTGCGCCAGTTGCTTGATCCGCGCGAAGAGATCGTATTCGGCTTCCGCATCGAGGGCCGAGGTGGGTTCATCGAGAATCAGAATCTGCGCATCGCGCATGAATGCCCTCGACAGTGCAACCCGCTGCCATTCGCCACCGGAAAGCTGATGCCCATCCTCGAACCATTTGCCGAGGATCGTGTCGTATTTGTCCGGAAGCGAATCGATCAACCGGTCGGCGCCCCCACGAACCGCGGCGGACTCGATCAGTCCCCGATCTCCGACATATTCGACATTTCCGACGCCGATATTCTCGGAAACTGGCAATTGGTACATCGCATAGTCCTGGAACATCATGCCGAATTGCTTGCGCAGCTCGTTGGGATCGTAGTCGCGCACATCGACACCGTCGATCAGGACCTGTCCTTCTTGCGGATCGTACAACCGCCCCAGCAATTTCACGATCGTCGATTTCCCGGCGCCGTTCTTTCCGACCAGCGCCACCGTCTCTCCCAGTCCGATCTGGAACGACACATCGTCCAGCGCCGGTTCGGTGCGACCAGGATAGGTGAACGTGACATTGCGGAATTCGATTCCCTTTGCGAAGGGCACGCGCACTGGCACGGGATCGTCCGGAACCGCGATCTGGGGTTGGCGATCGAGCAAATCGTAGAGCGTGGAGAGATAGAGACCATGCTCGTAGATACTCTGGAATCCGCCCAGCAATCCCTGGAATGAGTTCTGCACCTGCTGGGCTGCCTGGGTGAAGATCGTCAATTGACCAAGGGAGATGAATCCGCGCACCGCCTGCAGTGCAACGTAGAGGAAGGTGGCCGAGCTCGCGACGATCGTCAGAGCGCCCCAGCCGAATCCCGCCAGATAGCGGCGAATCAACAATCCGCGCGTTTCCGCGTAGTATCCCTGCGCGATCTCATCGTACCGGTCGATGAAATGATCGCCAAGCGTATAGAGCTTGATTTCCTTATTGAACGAATCGGTGGTCAGCACCGTGGTGAGATAGGACATCATGCGCCGGGTCGGGGAAAGCCGCCGCATCTGCTGGAATCCCCACCAGCTATAACGCGAGCTCGACACGAACGCCGGAATCGGGGAAACGAGTGCCGCCACCGCAATCCACGGCGAAAGACCGATCAACAATCCGACCATGGTCGCAAACGTGATGATCGAGCGGGCCAGGCCAAATACCCCGGACACCATCTGCACCGGACGGTTGGCCGATTCGCGTTGCGCCTGCTGCAATTGATCGTAGTAGGCCGCGTTTTCGAAGTCGGCCAGATCGAGGGTGTTCGCGTGCCGCATGATGAGCTGCTGCACGTGGATGGTCAGCTTCTCCTGCAGCAGTTGCTGGTCGATATTGCTCAGGGTCTGAAAGAGCGATCCGGCAAGAAAAAGCGCGAGCTGCGCGATGGCCAGCAGCACGATCGGCCGGATATAGGGATCGGCCGTTCCGGCCCGGATGCCATCGGCCACCTCGTCGATGAGCGCGCCGGCGAGCCAAACTTGAGCCGCTGGAATGACCGCCAGCAGCAATGTCAGCAGCGCCAGCGCAAGCGTTTGCCATTTGCTCGTTTGCCAAACGAGCCGAAAGACCCGAACCGTCGAGGTCCAGGTTTGGGAAACACCCCGCCGCAGTGCGTCCCAGCGGGGCGTTGGGCCGCCGGACTGACCGCCGTTACCGGACGCACCATTCGATTTCGATTTGGATGATGGGCGTAATCGTGGGCCGCCCGGCCCGCTGCCATGAAATGATGATGGATTGAACACGTGTTCTTTGCGCGCCTCCTCTTGCTTCCGGTTCGCGTCGAACCGGATACGCGTCGTCTGTCTCGTCGATACCCCGTAAGTATCGAACCACGCGATCTCCCCGCCAACTCCCTTTCCGGGGATAGTCGAATGGGTAGGGGGACGGAGGTTTGGGTCTTGGGTCGTGAGACTTGGGACTTGAGGCTTGGGTCTTGAGAGGCGTAGTGCGACTGCATGTCGGTCAAACGATGCCGAGGCAATGAGAGCACAGAAGTGCATATACTGCCGATCGGTTCCTGCTCCGAGGCCCGCTCTTCGAATGGCTCGAACACCTCAAGACTCAGGACTCACGACTCAAGACCCGTTCACTGGAGGCGCTCGTTGGACATGCTCGATTTCTCGCGGTCGTTCGTTACGTTCTTCACCACGCCAGCGCAGGGCGGCAATATCGCCCGGATCCAGATCGACGCCACCTGCCGGGTCGATGGCTGGGGACCGGATGGCGGGGTAGGGGAGTTCCATCTGATCACCCCCTGTCGCAGCGAGGTGATGTACGAAGCCGGTCAGCTCTACCAAATGCCGAACTACGAGTTCTGCGGCATCTTTGCGGCAACCGAGCTGGTGTTGCTGCGCACGCACTGGACCAGCGATCGGGAGAAACCGGAATATGCGCTGCCCGAGGAACGGTTCGAACGGGTCGCGATCGACTTGGCGCAATTGCCGTCCGAGACGATCGATGACGACTCCGCTGTGGTGGAGGCGACCCTCGCCAACCGGCGGCTGGTCGCCCGCACCGAGCTGGCCGACCCGCACACCGGCGCCCGGGCGGTCATCGACTATCCGATCAAAACGATGAATGTCCGGAAGAATCCGGCGAACTTCCAGGTCGATACCGGTCCGATCCTGGTCCCACGCTGGGACGCCGCTGATCGGCCGGCGCCGCTGCGCTTCGACGTGGCCCATGTCGTCTACTGGCAGCGCGACCGGGCGGAATTCGTCCTGCGCCGCTCCATGACGGTCGGCTCGAACGATGGCGAGCCGGTGCAGGTGACCGACTACAGCGAGCTCCGGTTCGAGAACGCGGTCAATTCGATCCTGGCCGAAATCGTATGAACCCGCCATCCACGAACGCCATCGACGTGCATGGTCATTTCGGACCCTACGACCGCGGGCTCGGCACCCGCGTCGATGGATTCATGAGCGCTTCGGCCGCCGAGGTGGCCCAGCGCGGCGCTGAATGTGGCATCGACATAACGATTATGTCCGCGATTCACGGGCTGATCCCATATCGGGGCAATGCGGTGCTGGGGAATGCCGATGCCGAAGCGTCGTCAGACGACCATCCGGGCATCCGCTTCTGGTCGATCGTCGATCCGCGGATGCCGGAATCGTACGAGCAAACCGACCGGCTGCTGGCGCATCCGCGCTGCATGGGCATCAAGATCCATCCACACGCGCACGAATATGAGATTCGCGCATTCGGTCCGGCGCTCTTTGCTTTCGCGGCTGAGCGCAACGCCGTCGTATTGACGCACTCCGGCGACATCGGCAGCTATCCGGAGGATTTCGTGCCGTTCGTCGATGCGTATCCGGAGATGCACCTGATTCTGGCGCATCTGG
>JBIQLF010000045.1:0-24543 GCA_044464585.1 Thermomicrobia bacterium | reverse complement strand
CGATCGGGGTGCTGGCAGTCGAAAGCCAATCCGGATCGGTTACGGCATTCTCGTAGGACATCTCGTCCAGCACCGCGATCGAGGTGTCGGTGGCCGCCACGCCTTCGAGCGCGATGGGCTGCTCGGATTCGGTGAGATTGGCGACGATCAGACGAAGCGTGCGATCCTTTTTCACCGCCAGCGCCGCCGACTGGAAGGGTCGCGGCATGGAAATCCAGACGCTTTCACCACCGGCGAACGGAGCAAGCGCCCGAAAGACGTGATACACTGGAAAGATCTGTCCCGGATCCGAAGGAAACAGTTCCCGGCGAGTGAGATGGTCCCGGCGTTCCATCAACCCCCGCCAACCGGTCAGCTCGTAGTAGGTCGCGGCATCGACGCCCTCATCCGCCAAGCGCTTCAGACTTCCGACCGTCCATGCCGCCGCGAAGAGCGACATCTGCCGCGGATCGACCGGCGGGGGAAGCTCGTCCGGTCCCGGTGGGGACGACTCCGAAGTCGCATTGGGATTCCATTGCGGGCGCAGGGTGATCGGTCCGGCCACGAGCGGGCGGCCACCGGCGATGGCTCGCGCGCTGCGCACCACATCGGTTTGCGCCGTGATCGTTTCCATGATCGACAGGTTATCGAACGCATGCACCTGCGGATTCATGGTGAACGTCACCGCGTCCAATTCCCGCACAGGCAGAAAATCGACCGCCCGGTTCAGCTCGGTAAAGAACGCGCGGCTGCCACCCCCAATACGTGCGGTCGAACCGGCGGCCAGAAAAGCCGCTTTGGCCGCCGCAATGGTTTCCGGATGGGTGGCCAGATCGTCGCGCGGAAAGGTGACGTGCTCGTGCACTGGGGGAAACGCAAACACCAGAGCCACGGGAAGGGCTTCGGTCGCCGCCGCCAGCTCCGTCCAGCCGCCATCACCGCCTCGTCGTTCGACGGCACTGAGATTCAGCGCCACACCGAGGGCGCGCGCTCGTTCCGCGACCCGGTCCAGCTTCTCCCGCCAAGTATCCGATCCCAAATCGATCTCGGTGTGGAGATAGCCTGGAGCGAGCGCGCGCACTCGCTCCACCTGCTCCGGGCCGATCGGGTCATGCCTCCCTGCGCCAAAGCCGATCACTGGCAACGGCGCCGTCCGTGCAAGGTCGAGCGCCAACGCCGGCGATACGGCTGGGTGCTCGGTTTCGATCGAGGACCCGGCGCCGAACACCTCGATCGTCACAGCCTGCCGGATTTCCTGTCCCGGCGAAACCTCGACCGGATATGGGATGCGCAATGGGGTGCTATAGGTTTTGAAGGATGCATCGGTCCAGTTGCGCTGATCTTCCATTTCGAAGAGATCGCCCTCGAACCGAATCTCGGCGGTCGTGTTTTCGCCAGCGGCATGGGTGATCGATTCCATATCGAGGAATGGTTGATGCGGAGCGATGAGCTCCGGAAAAAAGCTTTCCACCCGGCCATCGGGGGTATCGGTCCAGGCCGGCGCTCCGGCCAGCTCGGCCGGGTGCAGCACGCAGAATCCGATGCGATTCCGGAGGAACGCGGCACGCGGGGCCCCCTCCATCTCGTAACGAATGGTTCCCTCCGGGCTTCCCTCGATCACCCCACTCCAAACGAAATCGACCCCAGTGGCCGGATCGAGATGCTCGGCCTCGATATCGACCCGAAAACTGTCACCCCGGTCATCGACTTCGAACCTCGTGAACACCGGTTCGGTCGTTCCCCAGTCGCGGTCGCGCACGGCGAAATAGAGCCGCCGGACGATCTCGATATCCCCAACCCGCACGTAGCGGAGATCGGCGTTTTCCAGCTCCGCGGTGAGCGGGCCAGCATGGAGCGTACGTCTTTCTGGTAACGGAGTCGTCCTGCCATATCGTATCTGGTTCGTGGTGCGGTTCGTGGACATGGTTGCTCCTCTCGAAAAACCAGGATGCCGGGGTTGGAGATCGGCACAGGAGATTCAGAGTCTCCCCTCGGCGCCCGCCGACCCGATCGCCCCGAGCCGTTTCGACCGCGACCGGCTCGGGGTCGTCCGCCGATCGGCCGGGACGCAGGGAACGGAGGGGCCGGGGGTGAGGCGATCCCGCCACGCCCCCGCTAACGCGGTCTACTCCAATTCCCGCAACTCGCTCAACCCCTGCCGTAATGCCTTGCCATAGAGCCACACATCGCCGAGGTAGGCGAAGGCTCGGTATCCGAGGTCTTTCCAGACGCGGGCGCTCTCGGCATCATTGACCATGACGCCGGCGCTCTTGCCGTGCTGCTCACAGGCATTGGCGACCCGTTCGATTGCTTTCAGGAAGTCCGGGTGGTCGAATCGAGCGGGGATGCCCATCGACAGCGAGAGATCGAAGTGCCCCACCCAGAGACAATCGATGCCTTCCACCGCGGCGATCGCCTCGCAATTGTCCACGCCCGAAACGGTTTCGATCTGGGCCATGATGAACCCTTCCCGATTGGCGCGTTCCATCACCTCGGTCACGGGCGCGGTCGCGTAGTCATCATGCGCCACCCCGAATGCGGCGCCACGGCTCCCCTGCGGGGCATACTTGGCCGAACGCACGATGGTGCGCGCCTGCGCCTCGTCCTCGACCATGGGAACCATCAATCCCATAGCGCCGACATCGAGCGGCCGCGAAATCAGGTGATATTGCGTGGCCGGGACCCGCACCATCGGTAGCGCATTCGATGACTGGGTGGTCGCGATCAACATACGGATCGTTTCGATACTCCAGCCGGTATGCTCCATGTCATAGACGACGAATTCCGCCCCGGCTTCGCCCACGATCCGGCCGATTCCCGTGGTGGCGAATTCGAACACCATCGTGCCGTAGGCAGAGTCGCCGCGCGCCAGTTTTTCCTTGACCGTATTGGTTCGCATCGATCGCTACCCTTCCGTTCGCGCTTTCAGTCTTGCCAGCTTTTCCTGGAAAATGGGGGAATCGACCACGCCCGGATTCGCCAGGGCGGTGGGAACTCGTCCCTCCCGCACCGCCAGGATGCTCTCGATCACACTCGACCCCATCCCCATCGCCGATTCATCCGTCCAACCCAGCGCATGCGGCGCCACGATGATGTTCTCCAGCGCGAAGAGCGGATTATCTGGATCGGGTGGTTCCGTTTCGAACACATCGGTGGCGGCTGCCCGGATCGTGCCGCTGGCGAGTGCGTCGTAGAGTGCCGGTTCATCCACGATCGGACCGCGGGCGACATTGATCAGAATACCGGTCGATTTCATCTGCGCCAGCCGCCCGGCATCGATCAGATGCAGGGTTTCCGGTGTCAGGTTGCAAAGGATGACGACGAAGTCCGATTGGGCCAGCAGCTCGTCGAGTTCGACCTTGCGCGCGCCCGATTCCGCCGCCCGCTCCAGACTGATATAGGGATCGTAGGCGAGCACGTTCATTTCGAAGGGCGCGACCAGGTGGAGAAAATCGCGGCCGATATTCCCGAGTCCGATCACCCCGAGCGTTTTTCCGGTCACCTGGTAGCCCATGTAATCGAGCTTGCGTTTCCATTCCCCGGCCCGGGTGATGCGATCCTTTTCGACGATACGATGCGCCGAGGCGAGCAGGAGCGCCAGCGCGGTGGAGGCCATTGCCCGGCGCACCCCGCTCGGGGTGATCGAGACGGCGACGCCATTGCGGGTGGCCGCCTCGATATCCACCGAGTCGTAGCCAACTCCGAATCGCGCTACCAGGGCCAGATCGGGCGCGGCGTCCAGCAGGTCCGCGGTGATGCGTGGACCGAGCACCGCAATGGCGTCGTACCCCTGCACCAACGTTGCTGGCAATACCGGCGGATGCTCCGGCAGGAAATCGACCTGCACGTTCGGAAGGCCCTCGTATTTGGCCATGCCGATATCGCCCCAACCGATCGAGCCGTCGGGTTTCAGGAAATCATGGGTATAGGCGACGCGAAAGGGTGTACTCATGCGAAAACGATCCTCCTGTATCTACCGCGGTCCGTTCGTCCCTCCCCAGCGAAGGAGAACGGCTGGCGGTACGAGCATGTTCTACCGGTGCGAGATTCCACCATCCACGAAGAAGAGTGCGCCGGTGGCGAAGGCCGATTCGTCCGACGCCAAAAAGACCGCGATGCCGGTCAGGTCCTCGGGCAAGCCCAATCGACCGATGGGATGCTGCGCCACGAACTTGGGACGTTCGACCGGATCCTCGTGCAGTGCCCGGGTCAACGGGGTCGTGATGGAACCGGGAACGATGCTGTTGCAGCGGATACCGTATTGGGCCAGATCGGCCGCCATGACACGGGTAAGCCCCATGACCGAAGCCTTCGAGGAGGAATAGGCACTCCACCCGGCGCCCGCCATGGTCAACCCGGTGGGCGATCCGGCGTTGATGATCGATCCCCCATTCCCGGCATCGATCATCAGCCGGGCTCCGTATTTGCAGCTCAAGAAGACACCGCGAGCATTGATGGCATAGGTCTGGTCCCAGATCGCGGTATCGAGTTCGTGCACTGGCGCGTCCTGTCCGATCATCTGGACGGCCGCACAGGTGTAGAGGCAATCGAACCGGTCGTACCGCTGGCGCATCTGATCGAATGCAGCCGCCACGCTGGCTTCGTCGGTGACATCGGCCAGGAGGGGAACCGCATTCTCCCCCAGCTCGGCGGCCACCGCTTCCAGTCCTCCGGCATTGCGGTCGAGCAATCCAACGATGGCGCCTTCCCGCACGAACGCACCGGCGGCGGCCCGCGCGATCCCGCTCGCTGCTCCGGTAATGACTGTCACCTTCCCATCGAGCCGTCCCATATTCTGCCGGTGCCTCCTCTTGTGTATTGCGTCACAGCAATCGCTATGATCCGAATCCATCGACGATGATGGGACTGTACGCCTCAACCTCATAGGGCGCAAAGCCTTACCCGCCTCGATACAACAAACCGCCCCGTTCCATCGTGGAACGGGGCGGTCTCGTGCGACCAAAGCTGTCTGTCGCTCGCTGCCCGGCGGCAGCGTTCCTGTTTAGTAGCTGATCTCGATGCGCATACCGCCCGGAGACCAGTAGTAGAGCCATTCGGCGAACCAGATCGGCAGGTTGACACATCCGTGGCTCATCACCGCGCCGAAGTTGTCATGCCAATAGGTGCCGTGGATGGCATGACCCACGTCGGTGAAATACATGACCCAGGGCACATTGGGCACGTTGTAATACTCGCCGCCCAGCACGCCTTCCATATCCTGCGCTTCGAGCTTGTAGCTCACATAGAAGGTGCCCGGCGGCGTATCGAATCCCGGCCGGCCAGTGCTGACGTAGGTCTCGTTCACCGCCACGTTGCCCTCATAGGCCACAAGATATTGCGAGCTCAGATTCACCGATACCCAGCGCTCTCCACCCGGATTCGAGGGCCGCACCGGAACCGGCGGAACGAAGAGATCTTCGGAATAGGCCGGATAGTCATTGGCTTCCGGAAGCGGCTTGGTTTCCAGACCATAGCGCTTCACCAGCAGCTCGCCGACCGGCTCCATCTTCACGCCAGCCGTGCTGGTCCACGACAGCTTGCCGCGCTCGAAAACCTGGTAGCTTGTGCCATCCCGCACGAATTCCTCGGTGATCGGATTACCCAGATACCCCGCCTCGCCCGTCGCTTCCCAGAAGTCCTTGAATCCCTGCTGCACGGAGTGGCGGGTTTCCTCGACATACCGGCGCGTGGCGCTGTCTGGCACACGGGCCTGGCTGTCCGGTAATGGGGCCCATGCCTGGAGCTCGGCGGCCAACCCGGTCAAGCCTTGGGGATTCGCGGCTGTGCCACCGAGTGCGGGTTTCGAACGGAAGACCGTGACCGGTTTGAGTTCTCGCCCGATTGCTCCAAAATGGACGACATTGCCATCGGGATCATCGGGGACGTATTCGAATCGGGCATAGTCGTAGTACTGCACCGTGCGGCCGTTTTCGGTCAATTCCGGGGTGATCGGATTGCCGAATGCTTCCACCCCGCCCGACGAGCGCCAGACATCGAGAAAGACCCCATCGATGGTATGGCCCGTTTCCGGGATCAATACCGTACGCGGAGCCGACCAGTCTCCCTGTGCCGCTGTTCCCATGGGGAGCAGCAGCAGGGTCAGCAAGGCGGCAAGTGCGACGAGAAACGCGCGTGATCCTCCTTTCAGGATCGTGGCACGTGACCGTGCGGCGCGATCGTTCCGGCTGATCCAGCGTTCCATTTCCGACGCTCTCCTTTGCGCGTTTCCCGAAGGAACCAAACCTCTTCCCGATGCTCCATACCGATGACGTATGGAACGAGCGCGTACGTACGCAGGGCGTAGTTCATCGCTTTCTGATCGAACACGACGTTTCCCCATCCTGTCGTATCGGAAGACACGGCAGGCGCACGAGAAGTAACGCCTGATCGATCACCATAAGCGTGCCAGAACCGTTCCCCAGAGGCAACCCCCGGTTTTCCAGCCCGACTCGCGGCGTTCGCTTTCATCTATGACGCACGAGGCGCGCAAAAGGATTCGCCCGGGTCCGGTAGCGACCGGCGAAACGCTCGTGGGACTCCCGGTGCCGGACTGGGGAGTGAACACGGCGGCCGTAGGTATCTGATCGGATCCGGAGGCGATCGCCGCTCGACTCGCACATGGAGAACGGCCCAGGCCTCCCGGCGTCTTCTTCGTACGAACGGTATGAAATGAGAAAGAGGAAAACATCCGCCGTAGTTGTAGGGGCGTGGATAGTGGGGAAAGAGGCGAAAACCAGCGTGGTGCCGCGACCTTACCGAACCTCGGTATGTGGATGAATCGTCCCGATCTCCCCATTCCGTGGATAACTGGTCCGGCGGTATCTCCAGATTTCCCCAACCGTTGTGGAAAATGCCCCCGCTTATCCCCCGGGCACTCGAACTTGCCAGTGTCCGTACACATCGTTGTCCACATTATGCGCACCTTATCCCCAGGTAGCGCAAAGTTATCCACATTTCCGGAGCATACTCGGGGATAACAGTGTACGTACACGTTCGTCGCTTCGTTTGGCTCCGGACATTGGGGACAACCGGGGGAAGATGTGGATAGTTTATGAATGCACAGTAGGGTCGTAGCCGGGCTGGCTGGTACCATAGGGCCTCGGACGAAGCCCCGTTTCCCCAATGGGGGCGTGTCCGCGCTTCCCAGGAAAGACGCGAGTATCGATGGCGCAGGACAAGGACGAGGCAGCCATTCCAGACGAGACCGCGCCGGAGGAGCCCACGCGGATCGCTTCCTCTTCCGAGAGCGAAACGGACCGTTCGCCGGGTAGTGAGCCATCCGAGTCGACGGATGCTCAAATAGCGCCGCCTGCGACACAGCTGGGCGATCTCATGGATACTGATTCTGCCCCCACCCCGGTCGAAAGCGGCGACGGAAACGATACGGAATCCCCGGAACCCGCTCCGGCCGCGTCGGAGAGCGGAACCGCCGAATCCGAAGCGGCTCCGCCGGACGCAAAACCGGTTCGCCGGATTCTGTCCGTGCGATCTGCCTCCACGCCGCCGGCCCTCTCGTCGCTGGGTGCCCGCGCGCCATGGACGCACTTGCGCAAACTGACCGCGGCTGTCGTGGCGTCCTGGGCATTGGTGTTCGCCGGTTTCATCAGTGCGTATCTGCTCGGTTCGTCGCATCTGGTTTCCAATGGGATCTTTGCCCTGGCGCTGGTCGTGGCCAGCATCTTTCCGGGGATCGAGTTGGTCCAGCAAGCGCGGCGATTCACCGTGCCGGTGGTGATGCTTCTGGTCGTCGCGGCATTCGGGGCGATCATCATCGGACATTGGCGCGATGCCGCCTTGCTCCTGTCCTGCTATCTCACGCTCGTTGCAGTGCGTGAGCTGATCGTGCGCAAGAGCGCGGAACCGCTCCAGGCGCTGGCGACGGCCCGGGTTTCCCAGGCAAGACCCGCTGGGGGCGATCGGTTCGTCCCTATAAAAGAAGTAACGGCTGGCGACACGATTCGAATCGATACGAATGAGATCGTTCCGCTCGATGGATTCGTGGAACGGGGAACGACCACGGTCGATGAGTCGATCGTCACGGGATCGTCCGATCCGGTCGAAAAGCAACGTGGTAGCGATCTCTATGCGGGGAGCCGCAATCTTGGCGATTCGATCGAGATGCGGGTCGCGCGCCGGCCATCCCAGCGGACGATCGTCCGGGTGGCCAAGGCCGCCAGAACCGCGACCAATCAGCCGAGTCGCGCTCAGCAAATGCTGGACGACATCGCGGGTGTTTACGCGTTGGCGATGCTGGCCGCCGCCGTGCTCGCTCTGCTCGTGCTCGTGCTCCTGGGAGATCATGCCTGGAGGAATGCGCTGGAACGCGTGGTGGCATTTTTGATCGCCGCCTCGCCGGCGGCGTTGCTCCTGAGTGCCGCCGTGGCCTATCGAGCGGCTATGGCCAATGCGATCCGCAATGGAGTGCTCTTTCGCGGGCAGGATGAGCTGGAGATTCTGGGAACTGTTCGCACGATCGCGTTCGACAAGACCGGTACGCTGACTCGAGGCAAACCGGTGGTCACTGGAGTCGTGAATTGCGCGACCGGCTGGACCGATGACGAGATTCTGTCGCGTGCCGCTTCGGCCGAATTGCGCTCCGGGCACCGGCTGGGCGGCGCCATCGTCGATGCGGCCCGGGGAGGCGGACTGGATATTCCCGATCCGGCCAGCCATACCCCCAGCCCTGGCAAGGGAATCGTCGCCACGGTTGATGGGCGCACCGTGGCGGTGGGCAATGCCAATCTTTTTGCCGAGCTGGGAGTCAATACCTGGCGAGCGACCGAGATTTCGGCCGATCTGCGCGACGAGGGCCGCTCGGCGGTGCTGGTGGGCGACAAGGAGAATGTACGGGGGGTGATCGGCGTATCCGATCCGCTGCGCCCCGAGGCCCCGGCGATCGTGGCCGATCTGGCGTCGCTTCATATCCGCCGGACCGCCATGCTGACCGGCGATGATGAAACTGTCGCGCGTGTGATTGCGGATGAAGCCGGTCTGCGCGAGGTCTATGCCGATCTGCTGCCGGAAGAGAAGCTCGGTGTCGTGCGGCAGATGGAACAGGGAGCGCCGGTCGGCATGGTTGCCGGAGCCGGGGAAAATTCGCCCACGCTGTCAATTGCGACCTCGGGCATAGCGCTCGGGAGCGTCGCCGCCGATGTGACTCGAGAACCTGCCGGGGTTCTGCTCTTCGGCGGCGAATTGGCCGAGCTTCCGTTTGCGATCTGGATTGCGCAAACCGCACGGCGAACCACCACTGTCGGGCTGCTGCTGTTGATCGGGGTCATGGCCGTTCTGGCGACCGGGGCACTCGTGGTCGGGATTCCACCGGTCGCGGTCATTCTCGTTTGGTCCGGTGTTGCGCTGGTTGTGCTGCTGGCGGGGCTGCGGCTCCTGTGGGCGACGCGCCGATTGCCACGCCGTCGTGTTGTGCCCGCGCTTCCGGCCGATGGCGAGATTTCGCCGGTGACGATCGAATTGCCCAGACCGCGCTATGTCATCGACGATGACGACGAAGATGACGATGACGATCTCTAGCGAGGATCGGGGATCGACGTGACACGATCTTTCCGGAGATCCTCTTCCCGGCAGCGTCCATAGTCGTAGCACCAGGCTTCGAGCAGATCGAGACATTCGCTCAAGTGGGGCCATTGGTCGCGGGTGAGCAGGCGGGGCGAACCGAGCTCTTCCCCGGTTAGTGGATCGAACACGTGCTGCTCGTGCACCCCGTGGGCATTGTCGAACCGGAAGATCGCGTGGTTCTCCGGAAACGACACCCCGCCATGGTAGGCATAGTCGACCGTCTCGACCCAGCCGTTGGCAAGGAGCCTGGCAGTCTTTTCTACCTTCAGGAATGTGTGTCCTTTGCAGAGAATGAGTCCGGAAAGCGCGATTTGGTCTGGCGCGACAAAGCGCGGTGGACGCAAGCGGTTTTCTTCGATGAAGTATTCGCGCTCGCGCAAATGCTTCTCGTGAAGCAGCAGGTAATTTTCGAGGGTGTTCGGGGCGTGCTTATCGCGCCGGATCACGATTGCGCAATCATCCGATCGAGCCGGTTGATATCGATCAGCCAGGCACAAACCTCGAAGGTCTCCGTGAGCGCGCCCGAACGGACCGCCGCATGCGCTTGCTGCCAGGGCACACCGAATTGCTCTTCCCCGGCATGGATTCGGTGGAAGAGCTGCTGGTGGCCGGCGAGCATCGCGGCTGGGTCGTTGCGTTGTTCCAGCAGCTGCTGGGCCAGTTCGGCCGCATTGGCATGCAGCTCATCGATATCGGTGACGGTGCCCATGGCCAAGTCCTTTCCGATGCTGACAAGATCCTGTTGCAATGTTGCCAGCCCGTTCATTATGGATCATCGGCCGATTGGAGCACCATCGAACCGAGCATCTCGGGCAGGGCCGTATCAGTCCCGTCTGGGAGGAGCCTGGCGGCACGTCCCATAGTCGTAGCACCAGGCTTCGAGCAGATCGAGACATTCGCTCAAGTGGGGCCATTGGTCGCGGGTGAGCAGGCGGGGCGAACCGAGCTCTTCCCCGGTTAGTGGATCGAACACGTGCTGCTCGTGCACCCCGTGGGCATTGTCGAACCGGAAGATCGCGTGGTTCTCCGGAAACGACACCCCGCCATGGTAGGCATAGTCGACCGTCTCGACCCAGCCGTTGGCAAGGAGCCTGGCAGTCTTTTCTACCTTCAGGAATGTGTGTCCTTTGCAGAGAATGAGTCCGGAAAGCGCGATTTGGTCTGGCGCGACAAAGCGCGGTGGACGCAAGCGGTTTTCTTCGATGAAGTATTCGCGCTCGCGCAAATGCTTCTCGTGAAGCAGCAGGTAATTTTCGAGGGTGTTCGGGGCGTGCTTATCGCGCCGGATCACGATTGCGCAATCATCCGATCGAGCCGGTTGATATCGATCAGCCAGGCACAAACCTCGAAGGTCTCCGTGAGCGCGCCCGAACGGACCGCCGCATGCGCTTGCTGCCAGGGCACACCGAATTGCTCTTCCCCGGCATGGATTCGGTGGAAGAGCTGCTGGTGGCCGGCGAGCATCGCGGCTGGGTCGTTGCGTTGTTCCAGCAGCTGCCGGGCCAGTTCGGCCGCATTGGCATGCAGCTCGTCGATATCGGTGATGGCGCCCATGGCCAGGTCCTTTCTATCCCAACCGGTCGCTCATGGTGTGAAACGACCGGGGATTGCATTATGGATTATCGATCGACTGCGGCACAATTGAACGAAGTCGATATTCGCAGACGAGCGAAAGATAGACACCCGATGAAATCGATGAAAAAGGTTGCCGCCGGAGCGATCGTTGCGGCTGGATTTGCCGGTCTGAATGCGCTCAGATACAAGGTGGCCTATCCCGCTCCCCCGGCCTTCTACGATCCACCGAGTCCGGCGGGTACGGGCGAACCAGGCGAGATCGTGCGCATCGAGGAAATTCCCTGGATCATGCGTACCCCCGGATGGCGCATCCTCTATCGTTCCACCGATCACCGGGGCAACCCGACGATCGTTTCCGGGATGATGGTGGCGCCTGCTGGACCGGCGCCGGCCGGTGGCTGGCCGGTGGTGGCGGTTGCCCATGGCACGGCGGGTTTGCCCCGCGGAGCCGCGCCCTCGATAAGCCTCGACGCGAACTCCGACGAAACCGCGTTCGTCTACGCCAACAACATGAAGCCGTTTCTCGATGCCGGCTATGCGGTGACCTACACCGACTACCAGGGACTCGGCGCGCCGGGGGCGCATTCCTATCTGGTCGGCGCGACCGAAGCAGCCAATGTGCTCGATAGTGTCCGGGCGATTCGCCGCTTTTCCGAGATTCCCGTATCCGACCGGTTGTTCGTCTGGGGGCATTCCCAGGGCGGACATGCCGCGGCGTTTGCGGTCGAGCAAAGGCCGGACTATGCCCCGGAGCTGCACATCGATGGCGCCATACTGCTGGCTCCTGCCCTCGAGCTGCGGCAGATCATCGACCAGGTGCTGAATCTGAAAACCCGGGGATTTCTGCCGATTCTGGTTCTGATCAGCATCGCGAGCTGGATGCAGACCTATCCGGAGTTGCGCCAGCAGGATGCGCTGACGGCGACCGGCAAATTCCTGGTACGGCCGTCCACCGAGATCCTGCGCATGAACTACGGTGCACTCTGTTGCCGCCCATTCTTCCCCAACCAGCTCTTTCATGCCCATGTGATCGATTCATGGACGCCATATATGGAGATGAATACACCGGGCAAGCAGCCGTGGAACGTGCCAGTCTTGATCCAGCAAGGCACTGCTGACGAAGTCATTCCGCCGGCGACGAGTGAGGCATTCGCCGCCCGGCTGACCGCCCGCGGCGAAGAGGTCACGTTGGAACGCTATCCAGATCAGGACCACACCAGCGTGCTCGAACCCGCGCTTCCAGCGGCACTCGCCTGGATGGCGAAAGTGGGGTACTGAGTCTTGGGTCTTGAGCCTTGGGTCCTGAGCTCTCCTCAAGACTCAAGACCCACGCCTCCGGTCTACACCTCGTCGGCCCGGAAACCGCGCGGGCGCTGGGTGCCGCCGGCCGGGAGCGCAGCAGGCGCCGCCGGTCGCTGGGCGGGCGCCACCGGTTTCGAAGCCGGAGCCGGTTTCGCCGGGGAACGGGATGCCATGCCAAGCGCCGAAGCCGCGCTTTTCGCCATATTGGCGATGACCGGGCGGACCGGCGCGGTATCGGCCGGTTTGGGGATGGCGGCAATCGCCTGAGCGGCGGTGTTGGTTGCCGCGGCGACCGCGGCGGTTGCCATCGAATTTCCGGCGCCGGCCGTGGCAACCGCTGGTGTTCCGGCGACCGGCTGGCGTGGGGATTGCGCCTGTGCGGCGGCGACTTCGCGTTTGCGAGCGGCAGACATCGGTTTGGGCGGCGGAGGCGTCTTGCCGCCGCGACCATGTTTCTCGCCCGAAAGCGCCAGGGCCATCGCGCGGTTGGTCGATGAGCGGAATGCCAGCGCGAGCATGAGCACACTCGTCACCACCGGCAGGATCGCACTGGAACGCGGGTCGGTGTCGTCCATATAGCTGATGAACGGGGCGAAGATGCCGAGTCCAGCGGCAAAGATGGTAACCATCGACGACCATGGTTTGACCGTCAGCCAGCCGTATCCGGCGGCAAATGCCAAAGCGGCCGCCATGGCATAGGTCACCCCCCCAGTCCAGGGACCGCCGATGTAGGTAGCCTCGGCCCCCGCCCAGGGGAGCACCTGGGCAAACTGCAAAATCACGACGGTGCAGAGCAGTCCACTGACCATCGATACGAATCCAAGAATCCACAGCGGTGTGGCGCGTCCGAGCACCTCTCAAGACCTTTCATTCGGTTCGGATTGAGTGACGATTCGAGCGCGCTACTCTGTTCCACCGGAGCCGATTATCTGGCCGGGTGGAATTCTTCGCCCCGCTCGGAATGACGAGTTCGACGTTCATGGCAAATCATGCGCGATCGACCACGTTCCGCGCAAATCATACGTCAACGGATCGACGTTTCGAGACCGGGGTCCGGAGTCCGGAAAACGACCATTTGCCCACCCGGCCACAATACCGGTGGGTACATTCCCATGTCCCAGCCCCAAGCCCCAAAACCCAAAACCCACAACCCAAGCCTCAGGACTCAAGACCCACGACTCAAGACCCAAAACCCCCTATCACACCTCCTCCGAGCGAAGTCCCCTGGTGCGGGGAGCCGCGGCGGCCGCTTTGCTGGGTGGGGTCGCGACCGGTTTGTGCTCGTTTTGCTGGGCTGCCGCTTCGGCAAGCGCGCGGCGGACCGGAGGCCGGGTCGACAGGAGCACGATGACGGCGCTCAGGATCATCGGCGCCGCCGCGGCCGAGAAGAGCGAGGTGCCAGCGAAATAGCTCATCAGCGGTACGAAGAAGCCGAACAATGCAAAGAGCAAGGTAAATATGAAAGCCCATGGTTTCAGCAGGAGCCAGCCCACCGCCGCCGCGATCAGGACCCCGGCTTCCACCCCATACAGGACGACCCCCACCCATTTTCCGCCGAAGAACTGCACGGGTTCGCCGGTGTCGGGAACGATCTCCAGGAATTGGAGCATGATGACGAGACTGACGAGTCCCGCAAGCAGCACCACGAATGAGAGCACCCAGACTGCAAGGGGCCGGTGTATCACCTGTCCGTCCTTTCACCTCGAACCAGAATCCGCGCAAGCATACGGGACGAACGCGTTCTCGAACATGGCCTGTTTTCAATAGAAGATGGTCGGCGTGCGGTGATAGGGCTCGGAGCTGGGGGGAAGCGATTGCCCCGCGAGCCAAAGCGCCCAGTCGATCTCGAATGCCCGGAGTGGCGTACCGCGGCGATCGAGCTCCTGCCGAATCAGCTCGCATGCCCAAATCGTGGCCGCGCGGATTTCCAGTTCCCAACGGCTGTTGGCCGGAATGAGACGCCGCTCCCGCAGGGTCGCGCTCAGCTCCGGAGTGTAACGGAGCACACCGAACCGCCGTAACACCTGCGGTACCTTGTAGTCGGCAAAAGCAGTCAATTCGTGCAAATCGGAAAAGGCGCCAAAACCCACCCCACCGAACGCGCCATGCAGATCGGCGATGAAAATCTGCGCGCGCTTGAGGAACCGCACGTCATGGCCGTCGACGTTGGTGGAATCCTCGAACGAGGGGAACCGGCGGCAGACCGACTCGACCAGCGTCACTGCCGAACCATTCGCCGCCCCGATCAGCTCGTCGATGGGAGTCTCTCGCAATCCGATCCCCACCTCGCGCAGATGCGCTACCCGCCGGTCGAGCATCGGAATGGGAACGCCCTCCGGTCCGGCGGACGCGAAGATGGCAGCGAGCTCGGAATCGGAGGCGGTCAGCAGGTACTCGGCATCCCAGAGTGGCCGACCATGGTCGGTTGCCCGGCGCAGCGCCGCTACCAGCGCCCAATACCCATCGTAGCGGACCCCCGCATACTCGATCGTCCAGCGCTGCCCATCATCGACCGCCCAATTCCAGAAACAGAAATTGAGCGCGTCGAGCACCAGCACCCAGGCAGCGGTGCGCCAGCTTCCGTCCTGAAAATGGATTCCCGTATCCCATTCGGGCGGAGTCAACCGCTCCCGCGCCAGCAGATCGGCGGTGCGCTCGATTGCCTCGGGAACGATCGTCACCGAACGCGCCGATTCGATCAGCGGGCGCGTTGACCCCAGGACGCGGAGCGAATCTGGACCGATACTACCGTCGAACATAGCGATAGTGTACCGATCGAGGAAGGAGCGCCATGTCGAAGCGCGAGCATCTGGTGTTCGAAACCGTGCATCTGCCAGCCGATGTCGATGTGCTGGCGCCCGATACCACGGAAATTCGCCTGCTTCCCCGTAATGGGCATGCCAGTCTGGCGCATGGCACGCTGCCGCCGGGCGGAGTGTCGCTGGCGGTTCGCCACAAGACGGTGCACGAAATCTGGTACATCCTGAGCGGAGAAGGCGAACTCTGGCGACGCACCGGGCGCCAGGAAGAAACCGTTCACCTCCGCGCCGGTATTTCGGTCACGATCCCGCTCGGCGCCGAATTTCAATTCCGCACGATCGGCGACGAACCCTTGCGCTTTCTGATGTGCACCTGCCCGCCCTGGCCCGGACCGGAGGAAGCGGTGATGGTGGAGGCACATTGGGAAACGGGTCCGGAATCCGGTGGCAGGGGCTCGGAACAATCGTAGGAAGATGCTGCTGCCCTCTCGGGCCGCGGTCTCGCGGCCGGTCACCGCGCAGATCGGTCTGGCGGCCGCCGCGGTGCGTTCGGCTCGATCGATGCCTGCGCGAGATCCGCTGGGCCCCTGGACCGCGCTCCTGCTTGCTATCATGCGAGAGCGAGCTTCCACAATCGAAGAATCCGCAACCAGACGCGTTGTTCGCTTTTCGCCTTGGTTCGTTCTGGAAGGATATTCGAGATGATCGATCGACCGGACTTCGGTTCGGGCGCGCCGGAGACCGCGCGCCCTGTTCGGGCACGGCTCGGGTTGTCGCGCCGGGCAGCACTGCGTTCCTTCGCGATTGGGGGCTCCATGGCCGGAATAGCCCTCCACGAGATGACTGCGGCACGAGCGCAGCAAGCCACCCCGGTGAGCGGGGCCGGCGGAGATTCCGCTGGGCTCATCGAGAGTGGTGACCGGTCGATCTATCTCGAATGCCGGGGGAGCGGGGGACCCACGGTCGTGCTCGTGTCCGGATATCGCGATACGAGTCAGGTCTGGACCATCGATCTCGATCAGCAATCACCGCCTCGCACGATGGTGATGCCGGCGGTCGCTGACTTCGCTCGCGTTTGCGCATACGATCGACCGGGAACGGCGACCTCGATGGGCGAGGAGGATATGATCAGCCGCAGTGACGCCATACCTCAGCCCCGCACCTTGCCCGAGGTGGTGGAGGAGCTGCATGCGCTGGTGCGGGCCGCTGGAATCGAACGGCCGTTCGTGCTGGCCGCGCATTCGCTGGGCGGTGCGGCGGCCCGGCTCTATGCGAGCACCTATCCGGACGATGTCGCCGGCATGGTATTGGTGGATGCCTACAGCGAGTTCATCGAAGAGCTCATGGCGCCGGATCAGTGGCGGTCGCTGGTTGCCTTCAATACCGGTCTGGGTACCGACGCCGTCGTTTCCATCCCGGATTATGGCGATTTGGAGACCATTCCGTATGGCAGCCCCAATGCGGCATTGCGCGAGGCCACAGCGCGCACCCCGCTGCGACCGATGCCGCTGGCGGTATTGGCGCATGGGATTCCGTTCGAAATCGCCGAGCCGCCCGAGGGGATCACAGCGGAAGAATTGGATGACTATTTGACCGAATCGAATCGCCGGCAGGCCGCGCTGGTCCCCGATGCCCGATATTTCACCGGGGCACAAAGCGGTCATTACATCCAGCAGGATCAACCGGAGCTCGTCACCGAGGCGATTCGCCAGGTGGTGGCCGGCGTGCGAGAGCCGGATACCTGGTATTCGCTCGATTCCTGCTGCGTCGATTGATCGCATGCACTCCGGTCTCGCGGAACCGTGATGGTGAATCCCGGTAGACTGCCGCGCAGGCGCCGTGCTGGATTCGCGCTCGAGAGGGAGTACAACCGTGATCGTCATCGACAGTCATCTCGATATTGCCATGAATGCGTTCTATCTCGATCGCGATCTGCGCAAGAGCGTCGCCGGAATTCGGGAAGACGAAGCGCAGATGACCGAGAAGGGGCGGGGGAACAACACGCTCTCCTTTCCGGAAATGCGCCGCACCGACATGGCGCTCTGTTTTTGCACGATGATCGCGCGCACCAAATCGGGCCGGCACGACATGATCGATGTCCGCACCCAGGAAATCGCGTATGCCCGTGCTCAGGGCGAGCTGGCGTTCTATCGAGAGATGGAACGCCAGGGCGACATCCGCATGATCTCCAACTGGCCCCAGCTCGACGCCCATATGCAGGAATGGCAAGCCGATCCCGAGAACACCCCACTTGGCATGATTCTCACGATGGAAGGCGCCGACCCGATCGTCGATCTGGATCAGCTGCCGCTCTGGTGGAATGATGGCCTGCGAGCCTTGAGCCTGGCCCATTACGGCCCGAGCGAATATGCCCATGGCACCGAAAGCCTCGGCGGATTGACCGAGCGCGGCAAGGCGCTCCTGGAAGAGATGAACGAAACCAATCTGGTGCTCGATATCACTCATCTCAACGATCAGTCGTTCTGGGAAGCGGTCGAGATCTTTACCGGGCCGATCTGGGCATCGCACTCGAACTGCCGCGCTCTGGTGCCCGGCGACCGGCAGCTCACCGACCAGATGATCCAGCACATCGTCGATCGGGATGGCGTCATCGGCTGCGCGCTCGATGCCTGGATGGTGGTGCCGAATTGGATTCGGGGCGAATCGACCCCAGACATCTGCTCGATGGACGACTATGTCGATCACATCGATCATATCTGCCAGTTGGTCGGCAATGCCGATCATGCCGCCATCGGCACCGATCTCGATGGCGGCTACGGCACCGAGCAAACCCCGCGCGATCTCGACACGATCTACGCCCTGCAATCGATTCCTGATCGCCTCCGCGCCCGCGGCTATGGCGAATCCGATATCGAAAAGATCATGCACGGCAACTGGCTGCGGATGCTGGAACGGGTCTGGACCGCCGGGGCATAATCCTTGCAACGACTACTGGTAGCCAGTACTCTCGACCTGGCACACTCAGGTTTGCGGCGGTCGAATGGGATCCTGCAAAAGCCATGGCCAACGCCGAGAAGCATGAGATTACGTTCACGGAGGCCATCGAGCATTTGCGGGATGCCGATCGGATCGAAATCAAGACTCCCCAGATACACGACGACGAACTTCGCTGGATGACGACTGGATTCGCGAACGATCGTTTTGTCACCGTTGTCTATACCTGGCGGGGCGAGCGCGTACGGATCATTTCCGCGCGGAAGGCAAGCAGGCATGAGCGAAGAGAATACCGTTCGAGTTCGATTGTATGAGGATGGAACGCTGATCGATGAGGCGACTGGCAAGCCGTATGAATCACCAGAGAAGACCGATTGGGCAAAATTCGACGCGTTGACCGATGAAGAGGTCGAGGCTGCCGCGCTCTCCGATCCGGACAATCCGCCGATGACCGAGCAACAGCTGAAGGACTTCCGGCGGGTCGTCGACGCGCGGCGCGTGCGCAGAAAACTCGGGATGACCCAGGAGGAGTTCGCCGAAACCTTCGAAATCCCGCTGGGGACGCTGCGCGACTGGGAGCAGAAATGGACCTTCATTTCCCAGAACCGGGCGGCAGCGAATTACCTGCGGGTGATCGAGCAGAATCCTGAGGCGGTCATCGCGGCGTTGAAGGCCTACCGGTCGGTCGACAACGCCGCGGACGAGGCCGAACCGAAGCAAACCGCGAAGCTCGCCTCGTAGGTCGGTCTCTCTGACCGATTGCCCAGGTAAAACCCAGACCGCGGCGGCGAATGCAGATCAGTTCACCGCCGCCGGAAGGAACGGGGTGCTCGCAAAGAGCGACTCGCCATTCTGGTCGTGCGCAACGATCATCACGTCGGCGCCAGGAAGCAACGGCTCGAAGAACGCATGCATGAGCGCCGACCCCGCAAAGAACCCAACCACTTTCAAGGGAGTCGAGCCGGTATTGTGGATGTCATGTGGCGCCAGCGCCGGCACCACGGCCAGCGTGCCGGCCGAGAGCGCGGCGCGCTCCTCGCCAACGATTGCCTCGCCTGCGCCCTCCACGACATAGATCACCTCTTCCGAACTGTCGGTATGCCGGCCGAGCCGCTTGCCGGGTGCGACTTCGAAATAGACGACCGCCGTGGCGGCCGAGCCGGTGGCAGCGAAGATCGGGAACGCGCAGCTTGCCCCCAGCGAGGGGTCGGCCGGGGTCGCAAGCTCGGTAAGGGAGAGCTCGTTTACGTTCGAAGTCAACACGGGAAACCTCCAGGACGTCCATTTCAGTGAACACGGATGTATACTGACCGTGGCGGCACTCTAGCGGACAGATCGATCTCTGTCAATATCAGTGAACACGCATGTTCACAAAAAGCGATGCCCAGAACATATGCACCGAAAACTCGAGCAAAACGGCAGGAGGCGACCAGGCAGCGGATTGTCGAGGCCGTGGTGGCGCTCCACGAGGAGCTCGGCCCGGCGCGCACCACGGTCAGCGCCATTGCCAAACGCGCCGGCGTGGAACGATTGACCGTCTACCGGCATTTCGCTACCGAGCAGGAGATCGTGCTGGCCTGCTCGGCGCGCTTCGAGGAACTCCATCCCGTTCCCGACATTGCCGCCTGGAAGACAATTGACGACCCATTCGAGCGGCTGGCGACCGGCCTCACCGAGCTCTATCGCTACTATGCCGAAACCGAGCGCATGCTCGCCGCCATCCTGCGCGATGCGCCGATCACCCCTGCCCTGGAGGAGCCCGTGGCGCACTTCCGGCACGGGCTCGAGGAGATGTGGGAACTGCTGGTGGCCGGATTCGTCGCCTCCGAAGTACCCGCCGAGCGCGTCCAGCTCCCTATCCGTCTGGCCATCGATTTCCGCACCTGGCAGATCGTGGTGCGGGAGCAGGGCAGGGACATCTCCGAGGCGGTTGCCTATCAGCTCCAGATCGTGCGCTGCGCAGCCGGTCGAGACTGGATGCTTTGGATACAGTAATTTCGTAGGCTGCTGGTATGACCGGTTCGTTTCCGCTCTTCGAATTCGATTACTGAGCGAGGAGATTCGCGAGGCGCTGGTTGCAAGCTGGGAGCGAAACAAAGAGGCCTACCGCTACTTGACCCGATAGGCCATGACCCGCTATTCGACCGTAGCCGAGGTGATCGAGCTCCACGATCGCACCATAGAGCGCACCGGCGTTCGTCCAGAGGCGCTCCGGGATGAAGGACTGCTCGAGTCGGCAATGATGCGGGCCCAGTCCGCCGCGTACTACGAGGTTGATCTCGTCCGGCAGGCCGTGCTGATGGCAGTGGGTATTTCGAAGAATAAGCCCTTCGTCGATGGCAACAAGCGCGTGGCCTTCGGGGTTTTAGACGTTTTCCTTCGTATCAACGGACTTCCCTTTCGAGGCGATCCGCTGGAACTCGCCCGGCACATCGAACGCATTGCCGAAGTGCAAGGCCCTCGGGGCGAGGAGACGACTACGTTCGAGGAATGCCTTGGATCTCAGGTCGAGTCGGTGGCACGAGACCGCTGATGGGCAGGTCAGGCAGTACCGGATATCTCGTTCCACCGGCGGATGATCGGGTCGATATCTTCGTCTCGCAGCCAATGGGTATTGATGCGAATCCGATCGGGCCATGGGTCGCAATGAATGGATGGTTCCCCCTCCACCAGCGCTCGCTGCACGGCAAGATGATCCCAACGCCCATCCGCTGAAAACACATCGATGACCGGTGCCGGCCAGTCGTCATAGTTCGCATCGAGCACGACACGTATCTGGGGATAACGGGAAAGTGCGTCGGCCAGCCGGTTCGCCTGCGCCAGATGACGGGCGAAATCGGCATCGTGATCGTGTTCGAGAAATCGTTCCAGCGCCACCCAGAGGCCGACCATCGATTCCTTGCTGACCTTCATGCCACGGCCCACGCTGGCGTGCGGGCTGCCGTTGACGCGGGCCGCTTCGATCAGATCGGCACGCCCGGCCAGCAGGCCCGATTCCGCCGGGCCGCGAATGCCCTTACCACCACTGTAGATCACCAGATCGGCCCCTCTGTCGATCCAGACGCGCAAGTGCTCGACCGGTGGCAGTGTGGACGCGGCATCGACGATGACCGGAATATTCCGGGCGTGCGCGATGTCGACGACCTGCTCGAATGGGAGCGCGCCGGATGCCGCCATGAACGAGCGGTGGAAGGCCACGGCGGCCGTGCGTTCGGTGATGGCCTGCTCCAGCTCTTCTGGACGAGTCGATTCCCGCGTGCCGACGAGGACCAGCCGGCCACCGCCGGCCCGGTACATTCGGTCGTACGGGAGCCGGTGCGCGCGATGGAGAATGATCTCGTTCGGAAATCCATCGCTGTCGGGCAGCGCGGCGATTTTCGCTGGATCGGTCCCCGCCACACAGGCCGCCGCGGCGAGCGCCATTGCGGCGGCGGAACCAGAGGTGACATAACCATCCGCCGCACCGGTGATCTCGGCAATACGGCGCCCGACCGCGCGATTCAGCTCCTCGATATCGACGAAATGTTCCGATGCCTCGGCCATGGCCGCCAGCACCTCGGGTTCGATCAGGGAGCCACCGACGGCGGTGGTGGCGCCGCGCCCGTTGATGATGGTGCGCACGCCTATGCGATCGTAGACCGCCCCACTGGTCATCGAAGTTCTCTCCTCGAATCGTTATGCACAGAGCATCCCGCCATCGACCACGATCATTTCACCGGCAATGTATGAAGCATCGTCCGACGCCAAGAATGCTGCCACCGAAGCAATTTCATCAGGCGATCCTTGCCGCCTCATGGGAATGCCCGCGCCGGCCTGCTCGTCGGTCCATCCACGGGCGCGAATGACCTGCATGATGTTTTCGGTCGCCGTCGATCCGGGTGCGATCCCATTTACGCGAATTCCGTAAGGGGCCAGATCGCGCGCCAGACTGCGGGTCAACAGCAGCACACCGCCCTTGGAAGCGGCATAGGCGGGCACATCGCCCTCCGGCCGGAAGCTGTTGACCGACCCGATCGTGATGATGGACCCGCTTCCCTGGGGGAGCATCCGTTTGGCGGCTGCCCGGGCAGCAAAGAAGACGCCGGTGAGATTGATTGCGATGATGTCATTCCATTCTTCGTCGGACACTTCTGTGAGTGGACCGACATAGGCAGCGGTCCCGGCGCGGGCGGCATTGGCAACGACGATATCGATCCGGCCGTAGCATTCCATCAGCTCATCGAATACGGTTTCGTACTGTTCGGATGAACGCACATCGAGCAGCCGGGCGAACGCATCGCCCCCATTGCCGACGATCTTCGCGGCGACCGCATCGATTTGTGCGGATTTGCGCCCGGTGACACAAACCGTGGCGCCCTCGGTCGCCAAGCGATGGGCGATGGCGGCGCCGATTCCCGTACCGGCCCCAGTGACGATGGCAATTTTGCCGCGCAAACGTGTCATCCGCGACCGAATTCCTCCTGCGAAAGCTGGCGGTGCTTCGAAATCTCATCCTCCCAGCCATGGGCGACTTCCAGATGGCGCCGCATTGCCTCGCGAGCGAGCGCCGGATCGCGACTGGCGACCGCGTCGCGCAATAGCAGGTGGCTCTGATATTCGCCGGCCATGATATCGGGCATAGCCCGCTCCACCCGGATTCCCTGGGCCACCCGGGCCCGTACGATCAGTTGCCCCATTCGATAGAGCATGGTGTTATGGCATGATCGGGCCAGCGCGCGATGAAAATCCGAGGTGATATGCGCTGTCGGCTGATGCCGGGCCGATGCCCGCTTCAACCGAGCGAGCACGTTGTCCATGCGGGCAAAGTCGTCATCGGTTGCACGTTCCGCCGCGAGCGCTGCCATTTCGACTTCGACCACCATACGCGCTTCGAGGGCTTCGAGAGCGGCCTGGTGCGTTTCGATATCGATGCGGCCATCGTCCTGTGGGCGAGCCGCCGGGTCGCGAACATAGACACCGCTGCCGGGACGGATCTCCAACACACCACGGGATGCCAATCCCTGGAGCGCCTCGCGTACCACCGGCCGGCTCACCCCGAGCTGCAGGGCGAGCTCATGCTGCGAAGGGAGCAGATCGCCGGGACCAAGGGGGCGATCCCGCACGTAATCCTCGATCCGTTGCATAACGATTCCGGCCAGTGTCCGCCGCTCGACCGGTTCTATTCGCCCGGCTCCTCCGGATACCGATTCCATTGTCATGCGTGCGCCTGTTTTCCTCCCGGCGGCTGTCGATCCGAGTCGTGCGGCCCCGAATGTCCTGTGCATCGACGTGCGAACAACAGGTATGACCGGTTGACGTGTCCGCGCAGTGCGGATATGATGCCAGATATCGGTCTCACTGTATAGCCCTCCGGCAGGGAACCCCGGGCGACGGCCCGGACGAAGAACAGAGGAGTTCCACGGGTATCCGTATCCGACCGTTCGTGAAAGGGAGCATCTATGGCAACCAACGCAGGGTTCGACCGTGTCAGGGAAAATATCGTGCATAGCCGGATCGACCGGCGTGAGTTGATGACCGCCGCGGCGGTATTGGGCGCTGCTGGCCCAGCGGCGCTTGCTTTGGGGTCCGCGCCCGCAATGGCGCAGGATGCGGAGGCCACACCGAAGCCGGGTGGCACCCTCACCGCGATCATCGTCGACGATCCCAATTTTCTCGATGTGCTGGTCTCTCAGCTCGCACAGGTGCGCAACATCATGGAGAGCGTCTACGACACCCTCACCTACCTGGATGCGTCCGATCCGGGTTTCGCGATCAAGGGACGCCTGGCGAAGGAATGGAGTTTCCCCGAAGACCTCGTCATGGAGCTCGAACTCCAGGAGGGAGTCAAATTCCACAATGGCGAGGATTTCACCGCCGAAGACGTCAAGTGGACGCTCGATTACGTTCGCAATCCCGATACCGGTTCGCTCCATGCTGGCTTCCTCGAACCGATCGAATCGATCGAAGTGGTCGATCCCACAACAGTTCGACTGAATCTCAATAAGCCGTGGGCAGCCATGCCATTCAATCTCAGTACCATCCAGATGTATTCGAAAGCGTCGACTCCCGACTCCATTGCCGATGCTCCGAATGGCACTGGTCCGTTCATGTGGAAAGAATGGGTGCCGGGGGACCATATTACCCTCGTCAAGAATCCGAACTACTGGATCGAGGGGCAGCCATATCTCGACGAGCTGATCTTCCGGCCGATCAAGGAAAAGGCCACCAGCCTGGCCGTGATGGAAGCTGGTGACGCGCAGGTCTTCTTCACCCCCGAACTGAAAGACAAAGCGACCATCGATGAAGCCGCGAATCTGAAATCGGTTCCGTCGCTGATGAACGATTCCGGCTACATCCTCTACCTGAACAACAATCGCTTCCCGATGAACGATCAGAATATCCGCCTGGCCGTTCAGCA
>JBIQLF010000044.1:3698-24666 GCA_044464585.1 Thermomicrobia bacterium | reverse complement strand
CGGGTGCGGGTCGCCCTCGTACACGATTACCTTACTCAATTCGGCGGGGCGGAACGGGTGCTGAATGCGCTGCACGAGCTTTTCCCCGAAGCGCCGATCTTTTGTTCGATCGCCGATCCCGGATCGCTGCCAGATGCCACCACGAGCTGGGATATCCGCGAAAGCGCCATTGCCAGGCTTCCGGGAGCAGTGTCCTACCACCGCGCCATGATTCCCGTTTACCCAGCCATTTTCCGGCGCTTCGAGGCAGACCTGCGCGATTTCGATATCGTGATCGTCGATTCGAGCGCCTGGGCTCACCATGTGCCGGTCACCCCGGAAACCGGTCTGCTCTGCTATTGCCACAGTCCCGCCCGATTTCTCTATGGCGATCGCGATTATCTGGAACCGGCGGCGCTGCCCCCGGGGGTACGGCATCTCATGCACGCTGTCTTCGGCGGACTCCGCCGCGCCGACCGGAGAGCGGCCGAACGCGTCGATCGCTTCATCGCCAATTCCCGCAACGTGGCTGCGCGGATCGAACGGACCTACCGCCGCCACGCCACGGTCATCTATCCTCCGGTCGACCTGCCGCCGTTCCGGCCCGGTGTCCGGCCGGAGGAATGGTTCCTGATCGTCTCACGGTTGGTGCCGCACAAACGGGTCGATCTGGCCGTGCGCGCCTGCTCGCGCTACGGTATTCCGCTCAAGGTCGTCGGATCTGGCCGGTCCGAACGCGAGCTGCGAGCGATCGCCGGACCGTCCGTCGAATTCCTCGGCCGGCTGGAGGATACCGAGGTACACGATCTGATGGCGCGCTGCAAAGGGTTCATTCTCGCTGGCTCGGAAGACTTCGGTATTTCCGCGGTCGAGGCGCAAGCCGCCGGCCGCCCGGTGATCGCGTTTGGCGCCGGAGGGTCGCTCGAATCGGTCGTGCCCGGGGAGACCGGTCTGTTCTTCACCGAGCGGACCGCCGAGTCGCTCATGGCAACCATGCGCCGTTTCGATACGATCGACTGGTCCCCGGAACGCGCCCGGACCAATGCCGAGCGGTTTTCGAAATCGCGATTCCAGCGAGAAATCATGCAGGATGTGCGCGCGGTCTTGGTGCAGAAGCAATCGATCAAGGTGCCGGCGTGATGCAGTGGGGAGATGAACCAGTCGGGCTGGTGCTCTCGCGCAACGAGATCTGGCTGTTGCTGCACGCGCTCACTGCCGGACCGCGACCTGCAATCGGCTGGGACGGCACCCCGCTGGAACCCTGGGCTATGGGAGAGTTGCGCTTGCGGCTGCAAACGGCGCTCGATCCGGAACCGCTGGGATCAGTGGATCAGCGACCGATCATCGATCTCGATTCCGATATGGGGCGCACCCTCGCTGCGGCCGGGGTGCTGCCGCTCATCACAGACGATGGATTCGACCTCGGCGCCATCGTAGCCGCCTGCGCTGAACGCGGGTGGGGAGCGCGATTGAGCATTCCCCTGGGCGCTACGGCCGTCACCCCAGCCGACGCAATCGTGACAACACGGGACGACACGGGCGAACAGCGAACATACACCGGGCTCGAGCGGCCGGTCGTCGCCTTGGCCCGAGCATTCATTGCCGCATGGATGGAATACGATCGCGCCGGCGCGCCCGCGCGCCCGGAGATCGGTCCGGATCAGTACGCTATCTTTCTCGATTCGATCGGACCGGGTGAAAAACCGGAGACGATCGAGCGCATGCGGCAACAAGGCTGGGAACTGGTGCTCGATGAGTCGGGCCAACCCGACGCCCGTCTGATTTTTCGCCAAGTCGAATGAATCGAAGGATTGTAACGACGCCCATGGTTGTTTCACAGGATTGCGCTCCCGTGCTCGAGCTGGCCGGTGTTTCCCTCTGGCTTCCCGAGGGGCTACGGATCCTCCAACAGATCGACTGGGTGGTACGGCCAGGGGAACAATGGGCGTTGCTCGGTCCGAACGGTTCGGGGAAATCGACGCTCATCTCTGTGGCGGGCGCGATGCGTTTTCCCAGCACCGGTACCGCCGATGTGCTCGGCAAGCGACTCGGAACGATCAGCCTTTGGGATTTACGCGAACGGATCGGCCATATCAGCCCGTCGCAAACCGTGCACGACTGGCAATCGGTGGAAGACGTGGTGCTCACCGGCGCCACGAGCACCGCCTGGGTATTGCACGACCGGATCGATGAGTCGGATCGGAAACGCGCGCGGGAGCAACTGGAGCTGGTCGGGGCGCTCGACCTGATCGAACGGGAATTCGCCACGCTGTCCCAAGGGGAAAAACAGCGAGTGCGGATCGCCCGGGCCTTGATGCCCGATCCGCCGCTCCTGTTGCTGGACGAACCCGCCACCGGACTCGATCTTCCATCGCGGGAAGCCCTGCTCTTCGCACTCGCAACCCTGGCGGAGCACAAACCCGAACAAGCGACCGTCTTCGTCTCACATCACCTGGAAGAGCTGCCGCCCTCCACCACTCATGCCATGCTGCTGCGCGCGGGCGAAATCGTCGCTTCCGGTCCCGCCGGCGAAGTCCTCACCAGCAAGAATGTTTCGACGGCCTTCGGCTATCCGATTTCAGTCGCATATTTCGATCGCCGCTGGTCGGCCCGCGGTTCAGCCAACTGGTACACGCGCCGCGTAGGATGAGGGGGACGGGCTCGCGCTCATCCTGCCGGACCGACAGGCGAGAAGTCCGGCAAGCCTCCCGTGACCGTTTTTTATCTCGATTCTGATGCTCGGCAAGAAGGGGCGCCGCGCGCGGCGCCCCTTCTTGCCGTATTTCGGCCGGTGATCGCACGGGCACGGATGCGTCGCGGCCGGTGCAGGCATGACGAGGTCCCGGTTATTTCGCCGCGAACACCGCGGTCAGAAAATCCGCGCCCGAGCTGACCGTCCAGCCGCCTGGCTGCGCGAACCGCAAGGGCACTCCCTGGCTCTTCAACAGAACATTCGGTTCGACCCGCAGGCTGCGCGATTTGGAAGGGTCCTTCACGACCCCGGGAAATGCCGCGGCCCGGTCGAGCGCTTTGTCCAGAATCGGCCCGGCGATCGATTCGATCGGCAGCTTGCCGAGCGCTTTGATCTCCTTGATCTCGACATTCACGGTTTCATCATTATTGGCGCTGATGCCAACGACCGCGGTAGCTTTCGCCCGGAGAAACCGGCCACTTCCGGCATTCACCGTGATCTCGGCGCCGCCTGGCACGAATTTCGCGCCCTCCAGATCGACCTCCATCGGCATCTTGCTCTTGCCCATCCCGAGCACGGCCAGCACGCTCTTGGTCAATGCCGAGTCGTTCAGATGGGCGGTCAGCCCATAAACCACCGGAGCCAACGGAACTTTTTCAGTACCCGGTTCGAGATCCATCGCAACATCGGTGATTCGCAATTCCGGAGTTGTTTTGCTCATCTTGGGAGTCCTTCATTAGCCGCGGGAGTTTCCCGCTCGAGTTCGTGTTCCAGAGTGTAGCGCCCACCGGACCGGACAATTCAGCAGGGCAATCGGTGCGGATGACGGAAGAACCCGGTGGACAGCACTTCGGATCGTCCGGTACGCTATCGCGGCATTGGCACAGATGTGTCCTCGAACGCTGGCGGTTTCTGGTGTCGTTCCCGAGCGAACGGAGCAGCCACGTCCCCATGTCGCATGGCTGGCGGTTTGGGTTGGACCTCTGGCCACCATACGTCTCGGTGATCGTTGCTGGATCGGTGGACACATCGACTGGTCATCGGGATGGAGGGAAGGGCGAATGATGGCATCCCTGTACCATCGAAGCCGGGTCATGGGCGTCCTGGCGCTTCTCCTGGCGCTGGTCGCTCCGGTCGTCCCCGCGCTGGACACCCGGGCCGCAACCGATCTGATACTCGGCACAGAAGCAGAAATCGCCGATGCGCAGGGAGACAATGTCAATCTGCGCGACCAGCCGTCTGCCTCCGCAGTTGTCCTGGCCAGCTTGGCCGAGGGAACGCTGGTCGAGGTGGTGGACGGACCGTTTACCGATGACGGCAGTGCCTGGTATTTGATAACCGCCGGCGACCAAACCGGTTATATGCTGGCCGACTATCTGCGCGCACCTCTCGAAGAGGCCGTGTCCGCCGCAGCAGTCATGACGACAACCGCGCGCGTCAATCTTCGTTCTGGCCCTGGAACCGGCAATGATGTGCTGCTGGTCATCCCCAATGGGGCGACAGTGAATTCGACCGGTCCGGCCCAGAGCGGATTCACCCCGGTCACGTACGCTGGAGTTGCCGGTTGGGCAGCCTCGCAATATCTCGACGGGTCCGCTGGCCTCGGCTCCGCAACCGTCGTCGATGCCAATCTCAATCTCCGTTCCGGCCCCGGAACCACCTATTCGGTCCTTTCCGTGATTCCAAGAGGATCGACAGTCACCCTCACCGCTCCGCTGCAGAATGGGTTCTACGGGGTGGCGTTCGACGGCGTCTCCGGGTTCGCGTCCTCGGCGTATTTGCAGGTCGATACCAATCGGACGGCCACGGTATTCGATGGCGCGCTCAATCTGCGTTCTGGTCCCGGTACGGCCTATCCAGTGCTGCTGGTTCTCCCGGACGGTGCGACGGTCACCATTACCGGCGGTCTCCAGGCCGGTTTCTACCCAGTGACCTACAACGGAACCGCCGGGTTTGCGTCGGCTGACTATCTGCGGATCGATTCTGGGCCGCCGCCGGTGAATACACCAGCGTGGACGACCGCCAATCTGAATCTGCGTTCCGGCCCATCCACCAGCTCGACCGTCGAGGCGCTGATCCCCAGGGGATCGCAAATCACGATTACTGGCGCCATAACCAGCGGATTCTATCCGGTTACCTTTGCGGGCATAAGCGGCTATGCATCGGCCACGTATATCACCCTGACAGCTCCCCTTCCCAGCCCGACACCCACGCCGGTCCCGCTGCCGAGCGCGGTCACCAGCGGCGCGACCACGACCGCCAATGTCAACTTGCGCACGGGAGCAGGCACAACCAACGACGTCATCCTCGTGATTCCGAATGGTTCCCGAGTGCGGGTGCTGGGCAGCGCAACCGATGGGTTCTATCCCGTTTCCTATGGAGATTCGACCGGGTACGCCTCGTCCAGCTATATCACGAAGGATCCGGCAACGCTCATCGCCTGGCCGATCACTGGTGGGACCTGGCATGTGCTGCAGGGGTTCAATGGCTCCAGCCACCAGAACACCAGCTCCGCCTGGCAATATCTCTATTCGCTCGATGTAGCCCGGCAGGACGCCGAAACCGCGGGCACGAATGTCTATTCGCCCGTTTCCGGAACCGTACGCTGGTACGAGCGCGCCACAGGTGGGATCACGATCGACATGGGCAATGGGTATGCGTTTGCCATGTTCCACCTGACTGTCGACCGGAAATGGAATCCCGGCGACACGATCGTGCAGGGCGAGTTCATCGGCACGGTTTCTCCGCCGGGCGGTGAGGGATTCCAGCAGGTGCCGCACATTCACCTGACACTCTGGCAAACGAACGACGGCGGCAATTGGGATCGCAAGGCCATGCCGTTCACGGGCCAATTCGCCATCAGTGGAATCGAGTTCCCCTCTGATGGAACTGCCTATCAGTGGAGTGGGTTCGTGTTCTATCCCTGATCCGCTGGAGGTCTTGAGTCTTGGGGCTCGAGAGGATTATTGGCTCGGAGCGGCAACTCCGGCCAATAATCCATCTCCTCACGGCGTATACGGAATCCGGGTGATTCCTCAGGGGTATTCGCCCAGCGTTTCAACGGTGGGACCGGGCCGGAGCGATGGTGGATATCCCGTACGGTCCAGGCGGATTCCGTATGAGGGCGCATAGCCCTCGACTCCACCGGCTTCCCGTACACTTGGCTCATGAATTCCGCATCGACCATTCCCGATGCCGGAATCGCGCAGGTGGCCGAACTGGCCGCGCGGATTCTGGAACAAACCAGCAAGGCGGTCATCGGCAAGACGGACACCGCCGAATTGATGCTGGCTGCCATGCTGGCCGGCGGGCATGTGCTGCTCGAAGACGTGCCCGGTGTCGGCAAAACCACCCTGGCCCGCTCGATGGCCCAGGCGTTCGGCGGCTCGACCCGGCGGATCCAGTTCACCCCCGATTTGCTGCCGAGCGATGTCACCGGGATCACCTATTTCGATCAGAAGTCCACCGAATTCCGTTTCCGTCCGGGGCCGATCTTCAGCAATGTGGTCGTGGCCGACGAGATCAACCGGGCAACGCCCCGCACCCAATCGGCATTGCTCGAAGCCATGCAGGAGCGGACCGTCAGTATCGAAGGGGAAACGCACGCACTCCCCGCTCCCTTTCTGGTGGTCGCCACCCAGAATCCCATCGAGCTGGAAGGCACTTTTCCATTGCCGGAGGCCCAGATCGACCGGTTCATGATGCGATTGAGCATGGGATATCCCGATGAGGCGGAAGAGATCGCGCTTCTCACTGGGGAATTCGGGAGCGATCTGGTCGTCGATGCGGTCGGATCTCCAGCCGATGTGGAAGCAGCGCGCCGAGCGACCCGGCAGGTCACGCTTTCGCACGATGTGGCGGCCTATCTCACCACAATCGTTCGGGCAACGCGCACCGCGCCCGGGGTCGAACTGGGCGCCAGCCCGCGTGCATCGCTGGCGCTGGCGGCAGGGGGCCGCGCGCTGGCCGCGCTCCAGGGCCGACCGGCAGTCACCCCGGATGACATCAAGCGGCTGGCGCCCGCCGTGCTGGAGCATCGCGTGGTGATGACCGTCGAATCCCGGTTGCGCGAGCAAAATTCCCGATCACTGGTCGAGGGGTTGCTGCGATCGATCCCGGTGCCGGTCGAGGGGAGCATTGGACTGACAACCCGGTCATGATGCAGCGCCCATCCCGATTCGATCGGATTCACGCGCCGAAACTAAAGCAGGAAGGGGACCGGAGTCTCTATTTCGGGCGGTTGTGGATTTACGGCGCGTTGCTCACGGTTGGGCTCGGGATCGTGCTCGGTCGCTACCCGGTGGCGTTGGTAGGATTCTTCGTCCTGGCGGCGGCTGCCGGATCGAGTCTCTGGAATCGGTATGCGCTCGATGATGTGCGTTTCGAAATCCGCCCGTCCACGCACCGGGCGTTTCCAGATGACACAGTTACCTTGGACATCGCGCTCACGAACGAGAAGCCGTTGCCATTGCCGGAGATCACGGTCGAAGTGGCGCTCTCCGAAGCACTCGAACCGATCGATCTGGAGAGCACGGTCGAAGGCGCCTCGACGATTCGCACGTTTCTGCTACGAGCGAGTTTGCGGCCATTCGAGCGGCGAGTCTGGACCATTCCCCTGGCCTGCACGCGACGCGGTCCGTGGAGTATCGGCCCGGCAACGCTCCGGTCGAGCGATCCATTCGGGTTCTTTTCGAGCCGTCGTCTGGTGGACGAGCGAGCAGAGCTCTTCATCTATCCGCGTTCGTTTTCCATTCACGAACCGCCCATGCGCAACGAGCGGCTCATGGGTCCGTTGACCGCCCGGCGGCGGCTGGTCACCGACCCAATGCGCCGGGCTGGCGTACGCGACTACCACCCAGAGGATCCATTTCGCATCATCAACTGGAAAGCGACCGCGCGCACCGGCGCACTGAAAGTGAATGTCAACGACCCGGTGATTTCGACGGTGCTGATGATCGTGCTCAATCTCGATACATTCACGCACTATTGGGAAGGACTGGCCGTCGAACAAACCGAGCGGGCAATCGAAACAGCTGCTTCGATTGCCCTGTGGGGGATCGAGCAACAGATCAGCGTCGGTCTTGCCACCAACGGTCTGACAGCCGGGCACGATCTGCCGCTGCGTATTCCGCCGGGCCGGGGAGCTCCTCATCAGGCGCAGATCATGACCGGACTGGCCCGGCTCTGGGCATTTTCGACAGTGCCAGTGACCACTGTGCTCCGGCAGGAGCGTATCCGGGGTAACCGGGACACCACCTACATCATCGTCTCACCGATGACGTCGCCAGCGATCGCGGACGAATTGCGACTCTATACACTGGCAGGTATCGACCCGATCTTCGTGCCCGTGGCCGAAGCCGCGCTCCATCCTCCAGCGGGCGTGCGACGCTGGTCGATCGATCCACCCAACCGAGAGGCAGCCGCATGAGCACCCTGGCGCTTACCTTCAGTCGCCGGGAATGGATCGTCGAGCTTCTCTTGCTGCTGGCCGAGAGCATGCTGGTCTGGATGGCGGCGGCTGTGCTATTCGCGCCCTTCACCTCGGCTGCGAATCCGGCGCCCCTGCCGCTCATCATGGCGTTGGTGGCGCTCGCGGGAGTGCTGCCCCGGATATTGCACGATCGCGGAATCTGGGGTGGGCGTTTCAGTGCGGGAGTCATCGTCGCCGTGGTGCTTTCCACGGCAGCAACGATCAAGCTCATTGCCTTTCCCGGATTACCCTGGTCCGATCCAGTTTGGGCGAAAGAAGCCGCGCGGTCGTTGGCATTCGAGGATTCGAATGCCGATGTCTTGGTCTGGGCTCCGGTCGCGTTGTCCGCGGTCGTTTGGTGGTTGCCGCGTTTCCACGGGGCTTCCGGTCTGGAACGGTCCCGGGCGACCCTGCGCATTGGCGCGGCGGTGGCGGCCATCAGCACGATCGGCGCGTCGTTCGTGCAGAATGGTCCGGACGACCGTTCGATGAGCGCGGCGATCGTCGTGTTCTTCGCATCCACCCTGCTCGCGCTGGCGCTTTCCCGGCAGGGCAGCGGCGCAACCCACTCCCGGCACCGGCTCGGGAGTACGGTCATGCTGCCGACCGTCGTCATCGGTATCGCCGCTGCCTTGGGCGCGCTGCTGGTGACCCGCGATTGGGAGCGCGCGGTGCCGCGTTCGCTGCCGTCACTGGGTGCGGTGCTCGATCCGGTGTTCTCCGTGCTCATGCTCCTGCTGACCGGAATCGTCTTCATCATCGCGCTGCCGATCATGTGGTTGCTCTCGCTGGGCAATTACGATACGCCCCGGGTGATGGAATTTGCGGGATTCCAGCAAGGAGAAGCGAGTCAGGCCACCCTCGGGTGGCATCCGCCCGATCCCGTTCGCTATCTGCTGGCAACGATCGTGCTCATCGCGATCTTCTTCGGGGTCGTCCGGTTCGGGTTGGCTGTCATCCGGAGAGATTTCGAGCGCGAGGAAACGGGGCAGGGGGCATTGGGCCCGGGCAAGCGACGCGGGAAATGGCTGGATCGATTCCGCTGGCCGTTCGGTCGCGATCGCTCCGATCCACTGGCCGAGCTCCGGGGCGATCCGGCCTGGGAGCAGACCGTTCGCGTACGCGAAACCTACGCGGCCTGGCTCCGCTGGGCCGCCCATCACGGATTTGGGCGCGATATCGCGGAAACGGCGCTGGAACTCGACCATCGCAGCAGTCCCCATTTCGATTCGCCAGCATCTGCCGTCGCACTGGAGGAGCTCACGATCGTCTACAACGACGTACGCTATAGCCAGACTCCGGCCACCTCCGAGCAGGCCGAGCGCGCCGCCAGCGCCTTGAGGCGATTGAAATCCAGCGAATCACCGGCAGCACGAACCCAATGAGCCCCTGTTTCCAACCGTTATCCCGAGGAACGCGAAGCCGCAGGTGGTGCGGTGCGCACTGGCAGGATGGCGAGGGCATGCTCTGCGATCGTAGCCGGAGGCGATTCCATCCGCGCCCGACGAACCGGCACTCCGGCCGGGCGGACCGGGGCACAGTGGAGATGCGCTGATGGCGCCGCTGCCGAACGATGCCCCGATCGGCATCTATATCCACATTCCATTTTGCCGCCACATCTGTCCCTATTGCGATTTCAATACCTATCATGGGCTCGATCCATTGATCCCGCGCTATGCCGATGCCCTCGTTCAGGACATCGCGGCCGCACGTCATACCGGGCGCGGTCGCGGGGCCACTCCCGACAGCCAGGGCACGAATTCTCCCGCGGCGCAAACCATCTACTTCGGTGGAGGGACCCCCTCCCTACTCGAACCGGAACAGATCGGGCGAATTCTGGTCGCGTGCCGGAATACGTACGATCTCGATTCGAACGCGGAAATCACACTCGAAGCGAATCCGAACGGACTCGACGAACGCTGGTTCGCGGCGGTGCGGGAAACAGGCGTGAATCGCCTGAGCATCGGCGCCCAGACGTTCGACCGTAAAGGTCTGCGGATTCTCGGACGGCAACACGAAGCAAGCGATGTGGTTTCCGCGGTCGCGGCCGCTCGCCGGGCCGGATTCGACAATATCTCGCTCGATCTCATCTTTGGCTGGCCGGGACAGCGTCTCGATCGCTGGCAAGACGATCTCGATACGATCCTCGCTTTTCCAGGTGGCCCGCCCGAGCACTGCTCGCTCTATAGCCTGATCGTCGAACCGGGTACTCCGATGGCGGATGCGGTTACGCGCGGGGTGCTGACCGTGGTCGATGACGATACCGCTGCGGATTTTTACGAAACAGCGATCGACGTCCTCGGCGGTGCGGGATGGATGCATTACGAGATCGCCAACTGGGCGCGCGAGCCCCGATTCGAATCCCGGCACAATCTCGTCTATTGGCGCAACGGCGCGTATGCCGCCTTCGGCGCGGGGGCGCATGGCCGCATCGGGGATGAGCGGTTCATGAACCATTTGAAACCGCTGACCTATATCGAATCGGTCGAGTCCGGTCGATCGCCGCATTCCAACACCGAATTCCTCCCGGCGGAATTGCAGATGGGCGAAACGATGATGCTCGGTTTGCGGTTGCTGGAAGAGGGGGTGACCGCGCCCGAATTCGAGACGCGACACGCGGTCTCCTTGATTCAGCATTTTGGCCGTCAGATCGACGAGCTCACCGCGCTCGGATTGCTCGATTGGGATGGCAGCCGCCTGCGCCTGACGGCACGCGGCACACTGCTGGCCAATGACGTCTGCGCCCGTTTTCTGTAATCCACAACGCCGGACACCGCCGCCCGGAGACGGGACCACAATGCGACAATGCCCCGACGATTCGTTGCCGAGGAGAAGGGATCCCTGTGTCGACCGATATCATCTTTTCATCCGCCAGAGAGTTGAGCGACCGGATCCACCAGAAAGATGTTTCCGCGCGCGAGGTGATGGAAGCGCATCTGGCGCAGATCGAAAAGATCAATCCCCAGATCGACGCCATCGTTTCGATGATCGATCCGGATGAAGCGATCCAGCAAGCAATCGATAAGGACCGCGATCTGGCAACCGGGAGCAAAACGGGGTTGCTGCACGGATTTCCCCACGCGGTCAAGGATCTCTACGACGCGGCCGGATTCCCGACCACCTTCGGTTCGCCGCTCTTCGCCGAGAACATCGCCGCGCAGGATGCCCTGATCGTGCAGCGGATTCGCCGGGCCGGGGCGATCATCATCGGAAAAACCAACGTGCCGGAATTCGGGCTCGGTTCTCATACCTATAACAGGGTCTTCGGACCTTGTCACAACCCATACGATCTCAGCAAGAGCGCTGGCGGCAGCAGCGGCGGAGCGGGCGCCGCCCTGGCCACGGGTATGGTGCCGGTGGCGGACGGCAGCGATATGGGCGGTTCGCTGCGGAATCCCGGCAACTTCAACAATGTGGTCGGGTTTCGCGTCTCCCCCGGCTTGGTCCCCGCCTGGCCGAATGCGAAACCATGGCTCGGTCTCAGTGTGAAGGGACCAATGGCGCGCACCGTCGACGATTGCGCGTTTCTGCTGTCGGTCATGGCCGGACCGGATGCGCGCGACCAGCTTGCCTACCCCAGCGATCCGGCCCGGTTCCTGCAACCGCTCGATCGTGATTTTGCCGGAATCAAAGTCGCCTGGTGTCCCGATCTCGGAGGCTTGCCGCTCGATCCCCGGGTGCGTGCGACGCTCGAAGCCCAGCGCGCCACGTTCGAAGCACTCGGCTGCATCGTCGAGGATGCCGCTCCAGATCTGTCCGGCGCGGAGGACGCCTTCCAGCTCTTACGCGCGGCGTCCCTCGCCGACGATCCGAATGGGCTCCTGGCTGCACCAGCGGGTGCGGTCAAACCGGAAGCAATCTGGAATATCACCGAGGGAGCCAAGCTTTCCGCTGCCGATTTCGGGCGGGCGATGGGACTCCAGCAACAGGTCTTCGAGCAGATGCGCCAGTTCATGAAGACCTATGACTTCGTGCTCTGCGCTGTCAACCAGGTACCGCCCTTCCCGATCGAATGGGACTGGCCGCACGAGATCGATGGCGTGGCGATGGACAATTACATCTCGTGGATGAAAACAGCCTACTGGATCACGATCACCCGCTCACCGGCCATTTCGGTTCCCGCCGGATTCACCGAGGATGGGCTTCCGGTCGGTATTCAGATCGCCGGTCGTTTCCGGGACGATCTGGGGGTGCTGCAGCTCGCCAAAGCATTCGAAGCCGCCACCGAATTCTGGAAGATTCGCCCGGCGATTGCCTCGTAGCCAACGGCGCGCGCTTCGACAAACCAGGAGATGCCGTCCTTGCGCCCGCCGAGCTCTGGTTGCCATCATCGAAGGCAGTTACTGGCTCTTCCTCGATTGGCCGACCGGTAATACTTCAACCCTATCGGGCAAGCGATTCCCCGAGCTCGTCGAACGGACCGGTTTCCGCCTCTCGGGGACGCATCGAGATCGTTTCGAATAAAGGATTCAGACTCAATGCTCACAACGCTCGTCGGTCTGCCGATCGAAGAACTCGATACTCCCGCGCTTCTTGTCGATCTGGATGCGCTCGAACGCAACATCACCACTATGGCCCGCGACATCGAGACGCGCGGGGCCGATTGGCGACCGCATAGCAAGGCGAACAAGTCACCCGCGATCGCTCATATGGAACTTGCCGCCGGGGCGATCGGCATCGCCTGCGCCAAGCTGGGCGAAGCCGAGGTGATGGCCGCGAACGGGATTCGCAATATCATGGTGCCGAATCAGGTCGTCGGCTCGATCAAAGCGCGCCGGGCGGCTGCACTTGCGAGTCGAACACGATTGATCCTGGCAGTCGATAGCGAGACGCAGGCCCGGCAGCTCGACGAAGCCGCGGTCGCGCTCGGTACGCATCCAGAGGTCGTGATCGAGCTCGATACCGGTATGAACCGCGGCGGGCAGCTCCCCGGCAACCGGGTGCTGCAACTGGTCGATCTGATTTCCAATATGCAGGGGCTACGGTTTGCCGGAGTGATGACCTGGGAAGGCCACTGTATGAAGGTTGCCGACCCGGTCGAGCGCGATGCCGCTATTCGCGCGGCGGTTGGCAAGCTGGTGGACATGGCCGAACAGATTCGAGCGCGAGGTATTCCGGTGGAGATCGTTTCCGCCGGAGGTACCGGCACCTACCTGACGACGGCTAGGATCGAGGGCGTCACCGAGGTGCAGGCGGGAGGCGGCATCTGGGGCGACCAGATGTATCTGAATCTCGGAGCCAATGTCGAGCCCGCCCTGTCGATCATGGCGCAGGTCGTCAGCCGCCCCCGGCCCGACCGTATTCTGACCGATGCCGGCCGCAAAACGGTCGATCCCTCGAATCTCGCGCCTATCCCGCAGAACATCCCATCGTACGTGGAGCAGGCGTTTTCCGCCGAACACGGCAAGATCATCCTGGCCGAGCCATCGGAGACTCCCCGCGTCGGCGACCGCATCTTCTACCGGGTCGGCTATTCCGACCAGTGCAATCATTTGCACGAGTATTTCTATGGTGTCCGGAATGGTATCGTGGAAACGGTCTGGCCAGTACTGGCCCGGGGCCGGTTGCAGTAAGCCGGACGGCTGGTCGGCCGGGGCTCCTCAGGGAGCCCCGGCGTCATGACAATCGTTCGCGGTTACTCAGCGCCGAGCACGTCCGCGTATCCAATGACTCCGGCATGCACCTCGGTTTCACCACTGGATGAGACCGTCGGATTGGCGGCGACCCAGTCGGCCACGGCCTTGTCTCCAGCAGCCAACTGATCGGCGGTTTCCCAGATATTGAATGAAAGCCGCCCCTCGGGGGTCATCATCCAGCCGTAGAGAATGAAGCCGTCCATGGCGCGCAGGATCGGCGTCAGATCGTCGGTGACCAGCTTCACCACGGCGTCGATGTCGGTATCGGCCGCATTCTTCTTGTTCCGGGTGGTGACGTAGCATCCGGTGAGGAAGGGGGGCAGTTCGGAAAGCGGCCGTTCGGTCCGCGCGTAGAGGCGGATCGGACCCTGCTCGGCCAGTGGGGTTTCCGGAGTCAGGCGCGGATCGATCTCAGCCACATACCCTTTGGCCACCTCGTCCGCAACCATGGCCGCTTCCATCGTGTCGACGAACGTCATCGTAATCGAGCTCGCGGGATCATCCTGATCGAATGCGAAGAGATAGCCGTAGAACCCGGGAACCGCCTCGGTCATCGGCAGGAAGCGATGCATCACATCGGGAAAGACCGCCTGGTTGAGCTCAGGGGTGGGCAGAGCCCGCACCCGGATGATCCCATACCCCGGCGTGTCGAGCGGTTCCGCTTCCGGCGATGCCGGAACGGGGGTGGCGTTCTGGGCGCGAGCGATCGCGGGTATGACGAGCGGGGTTGCGGCCGCAACCAGCGTGCTTCCGAGGAACGAGCGCCGGGAAAGAGACATCGATTTGGTCCTCCGTCTTTCGATTTGGAATTCCAGTATGCGCGGGAATCATACCGGACGTACTTCCGGTTGGCTCGAAATCGATACTGGGCCAGATCCCAAAATGTCGGTTCGGGTATCGTCCGGATACCAACCGGCAGCCTACCAGAGCGCCAGTTCGGTATCGAAATCGAAAAGATGGGTGCGCTCCTCCTCGAATGTCAATTTGACTTGCTCGTTCACGGCCGGCTCGATATCCGACGACACATCGGCCACGATGCTTGCCCCATCGATCAGCGCGTAGACCAGCGTGTTCGATCCCATTGGCGAGACCACATCGACCGTGGCGGGGATTCCCAGACCGTCCGTCGATGGCGCGGCAATCGACAGGGCTTCCGGCCGGATGCCGAGCCAAAAATGATTGCCCCGGTGGGCGGCCAGCAACGCGCCATGTTCTCGCGAAACCGGGAAGGCGATCGTCGGACTGACGAGCTTCCAGTCATCGCCATCGGATTCGGACGTGACGTCGATGAAGTTCATTTCCGGATTGCCCATGAAGGTGGCGACGTATTTGTTGGCCGGGTGGCGATAGACCTCCAGCGGCGGAGCGAGCTGCTGGATCACCCCACCGCGCATGATGGCCACTCTGGTCGCCATAGTCATCGCCTCGCTCTGGTCATGCGTGACATAGACGATGGTCGCCCCCAACTGCCGGTGCATCTTGATCAGCTCGGTGCGCATATTCACCCGCAACCGGGCATCCAGATTGCTCAGGGGTTCATCCATGAGAAAGACTTTCGGTTCCCGCACGACCGAACGGCCCAGCGCCACGCGCTGTTGCTGGCCACCAGAAAGTTGCCGGGGAAAGCGGTGGAGCAAGGGAGTGAGCTGCAACCAGTCGGCAGCTTCGTCCAGACGGGCTTTGATGATCTGCTTGGGTGTTTTGTGGAGTTTCAAACCGAGCGAGATATTGCTGGTCACATCCATATGCGGGTAGAGCGCATAGTTCTGGAAGACCATGGCGATGTCGCGGTCCTTCGGAGCGGTGAAGTTCACCAACGTGTCGTCGATATAGATCTCGCCCGCGGTCGGTTCTTCCAGTCCGGCGATCATGCGTAGCAATGTTGTTTTGCCGCACCCGGACGGCCCCAGCAACACCAGAAACTCCCGGTCGTGGATCGTCAGCGAAACGTCGTTCACCGCCCGGACGGACCCGAATTCCTTCACGATGCGCTGGATTCGCACGTCAGCCACGGCTTCACCCCTTGGTCGAGCGGCCGCCGGCGAAGCCCTGCCGCAGATAACGCTGGAAAACCATAAAGATCACGAGCATGGGGATCATGCTTGCAACCGTGGCAGCCGTCGCCAGCCCCCAATCGGTGTTGTACTGACCGGGAATCGTCGCGAGTCCCGGTGGAATCGTGCGGGTCGCGTCGCTGGTGGCAACGATCAATGGCCAGAGGAATGCGCCCCAACTGGTGGTAAAGGTGTAGAGTCCCAATACCGCCAGACCGGGTATGCAAAGGGGCAGGATAACCCGGAAATAGATGCCGAAATCGCTCATGCCGTCGATGCGGGCCGCGTCTTCCAGCTCACCGGGAATGGTCTGGATGAATTGTCGCATCATGAACACCCCCACCGGATAGGCCAGCGCCGGAAAGATCAGGGCCCGGTAGGTGTCGATCCATCCCAGATCGTTCGCGAGCAGGAAGATCGGCAGCAAGGTGACCGGCAGCGGCACCATCAGCGTCGCCAGGATCAAGAAGAAGATCGTGTCCTTACCGCGGAACTGTTTGCGTGCGAACGCATAACCCGCCAGCGAATCGAGGAAGAGAATACCGATCGTGACTGCCGTTGCCACGATCAGGCTATTGCGCATCCAGAGTTTGAACGGGTGCTCGAACCAGATCTTGTGATAGTTGGCAAACGAGGGATGCAGGAAAACCGACAGATCGACCGTCCGTGTGTAGGTCTCCTTCAGGGATGTTGCCAGGAGGAAGACGATGGGACCGGTGGTGATGGTGCATGCAACGATCAGCAGCAGATAGGTGGCCGCGTTCTTCAACCGCTCGTTTCGAACGACTCGCGGATCGCGTTCGATGATGACCGGGGGAGTGGCAGAAACCGCCGGGACGCTCATCAGAATTGGATCTCCTTGCGGAAGACCACCAGTTGCAGCAACGCCAACGTCATGATGATCAACAACAGAATCAGCGACATGGTCGCCGCCAGCCCCATCGAGTCGTATCGGAATGCTTGTTGATAGATGTACATGACCACGGTCATCGACGCATGACCGGGGCCGCCTTTGGTCATGACATAGGGGGAATCGAAAAGCTGCAGATTCCAGATCGTCGCCATGACCGTGGCAAACAGAATGGTCGGCCGCATCAATGGCAGGGTAACCAAACGGAATGCCTGGGCGCCGGTGGCGCCATCGATCGAAGCCGCATCGTAGAGATGTTTGGGAATACTCTGCATCGCGGCAAGAAAGAGAATCGTGTAGAACCCGGCCCCGCGCCAGACCTCCAGCGCCACGAAGACCGGAATCACATAGGATGGCGTACCGAGGAAATTGATCGGCCCGAACCCGAAGATGCCGATGATCCGGTTGATGAGCCCGCCATCGGTTTGCAGCAGATAGCTCCAGATCACCGAAGCGGCTACCGTCGAGGCGACGTTGGGCACGATCAGCAATACGAGCCAGAGCGGCCGAAACCGGATCGGCCGATTGAGCAACGCCGCCAACCCGATCCCCACGATCAGCACCGTGGGAATGACCAGAATCGTGTAATAGAACGAGTTCTTCAGCCCGGTCCAGAAGAGATCGTCGTGGATGATCTTGCTGTAATTGCGAAACCCGACCCAGCGTAGTCCCTGCAAGATCGCGCCACCCTGGAAGGTGAGCGCCACCGCCCGGGCAAGCGGGTAGAGCATGAAAATAGAGAAGATCAGCACCTTTGGCAGGATGAACGCATAGGGGCCGAGCGTCTGCCTGAAGCGAACACTCCGGGGAGCCGTCAATGTTTCCGGCGCGGGCCGGTTCTGGGTCAGCACTCCGGTTGCGTGCGCCACTGATTCCTCATTCGTTCGTTACGATGCCGCGCTCATCATTCGCTGAGCAGGACGTAGTGCGGGCCCTCCGTGTCCTGCACTACGTCCTGCGATCCGTGGGGCGGTGCCGCGAACCGGGCGCGAAAAGTCGCGCCCGGTTCGCGCGATATTTCCGCGGGCGCTCTAGCTGCCTTCTTCGATCCGGTCGTTGATGCGTTTGGCCGCAACATCGAGCGCATCGGCAGCAGACTGCTGACCGTTCAGCGCGGCTTCGATCTCCGGCATGACGATCGTCCAATAGTCGAATGGCAAGGCCGGCAAGCGCATGTAGTTCTTCTGGGTTGCCGCAAACGCCTCGGAAAGGGCATCTCCCGCGAATGGGTTGACATCCGAGCGGCAGGGGAAGAGCTTCGCGAGCTGGCAGTATTCCGTCACGACCTCGGGACCGCTGAGATATGCCATCAGATCCCAGGCGACATCCTGATGCTTGGTGGCCGAAGACATCATCCAGTAGCCCACGCCGCCCAGGGAGAGATCGTTGTCCGGGCCGGCAGGCGGCATCGCGACACCCATCTGGAAGTCTGGATAGTCGCCCAGCAGTGGTTGCAGGAACGACGCATAGCTCAGCTGCATGGCGATCTTGCCATCCAGAAATGCCTTGTCGACATCGTGCCCGACATACGTGCCCAGCGGTGGAGCGATCTTGTCGGTCTGGATCATATCGATCTGGATTTGCAGTCCCGTTTCGTAGCCGGGTCCGGCCGCCAGCCAGGTGCTGTCATCATCCGGCGCCAGGGGACCGCCGTAGTTCACGATCGGCACCGTGACGAAATTCAGCATTTCGCCCGTGGTGTTATCCATGATGGAATATCCCCACTGGGAGCCATCGTCCTTGGTCAGCTTCTTACCGAATTCGACCAGCTCTTCCCAGGTCGTGGGCGGGGTTTCGGGATCGAGACCGGCTTCCTCGAAGAGCTTTTTGTTCCAAACGAGCGAGATGCCCGATTGCAGGAACGGCAGGCCATACGCTTCTCCAGCGCGTTCGCCCAACCCCCAGATGCGCTCATCGAAAAGCGGCTGCCAATCCTCCTCGATATTGGCGCCCTCGATCGCGCTCAACGGGGCCAGGGCTCCGGCATCCGCGAACTTCGGGAAGAAGCTGTTCGCCATATACGAGATATCGGGCGGATTGCTTCCCGCGAACGCGGCCGTATAGGTTTCCTGCCAGGTATCCCAAGGCGTCACCCGGAACTCGAGCTCCACTCCGCCATGTTCGCTCGCAAACGCGGCGAGCTTGTCATCGAAGAACTTCTGATCGTCCGGTGTATGAGGCGCTTTCCAGACGCTCAGCTTGGCAGCGTCCTGCGCGGAGGCTGAAGAAATGAAGATCTTCGGCGCTATTCCACCGGCAACTGCCGCGGCGCCGGCTCCCTTGAAAAACGAACGACGAGTGAGCGACATGCGCGAACCCCCTTGGTGTCGTGTCCTTCGATCGATTGGGCAATTGGGCGCGGTCCCCGCGCCAAATGGTCGCGCCTACTATGGAGGTCACCGTTTGTCCTGTCAAGTGCTCACTTTGGGTATGAAAAGTTCACAATCCGAACACCACGCATCGAGCACCAGGGGCCCGGACCGGTTCGGTAACCAACGACGACGCTCGTCCCCCCGTCTCGAAGACGCGAAATAACAGCGGCCCAGCGGAATCAATATCCGCTGGGCCGCTGTGGCGAAGCCCCGATCAGCATTCGACCGTGATGACGCCGCGCATACCCGACATCACATGGGGGATGCAGATGTATTTGTACTCGCCGGGAACCGTGAAGGTGTGCGAATACGAATCGCCCGGCTGGAGCATCTCGGAACCCCACGGTTCGGCTCCGGCGGGAAGCTCGATATATTCCGGATGGGACTTTTCGACCGGATTCTGCGCCGGATCGCAGGTAGCCGTGTGCGGCATCTGGCTCTCGTTCCGCCATGTGATCGTCTGCCCGGCTTTGATCGTCACCTGCGGCGGATCGAAGCGAAGTTGTTCGCCAGCTTCCTTGGCGGTCGGATCGTAGATCGTCTGGACGACGATGGCTGGTCCCGGAGAAGCAGCGGGAGTCGCCGCGCAGGCAACGGGACTCGCAACCGGAGTGCCAGCGGCTGGGGTGGCCGCCGCCGCGGCGCGGCCAACGACCGAACGGCCAGCCAACACACATCCCACGGCGACCGGTGTTGCCGCGAGCATCTGGAGTATCGTGCGCCGGCTCACTGGAGCCAGAAGCTCGGCGTCGTCATCCAGCAAACGGATATTCATGACAAACCTCCTGAATCGATGAACGGAAAACGAAGCGGGCCACTCCCCTGAGGAGTGGCCCGGATACCCATGCGATCGGCACAGCGCGCAGTCGCTATTGGACCGTCACGGTGAACTCGACCATGTTGGCGCCCTCGATCGGGGTGTGATCGTTCTGGGCGGGAGCGACCATGATGGTGTGCTCACCAGGACCCCAGGCGGTCAAATCGACCTGGAAGGTGTTCTCGCCCGGCATCGCGATCAGACCGGGGATACCGGCAGGTTCCTCAGCCGCGGGTGAACCCGAAGGACTCGCGTCCGGCGAAGCCGCGGGCGCCTTGTCCTCGACGATCACATGATAGTGACCGTAGCCGGGAACATTCTGCTTGCCTTCGAGATTCGCCGACGGGGTGAAGTTGGTGGTGCTCACCTCGACCGTAAAGACCGCATCCACGGTCGCGCCATCGGTGGGCGAAACCAGCGTGATCTCCGGTGTGCCGGTGTCATTGGCGTCCGGCAGCGGTTGCGCATTCGCGGGCTGGAAGTCGAATGTCACCTGCTGGGCGGTGGCCATCAGATCCGCGTGATTGTTCTCGGAGAGAACCACGGTCAGGGTGTGCTGGCCAGCACTGACGCCTTCACCCGAGATGGTGAAGCTGTCATTGCAATAGAGACCGGTCAGAGCCGCAATGGTGGTGCCATCGAGCAAGGCGTGAATGAGCCCTTCTCCTGCCTGGTTCGTGTGGCCGATTTCCTCGCAATTCAACGTGAAGTTGCTGACCTCGACCGTGACCTCGATATCATCGGTCGTAACCGTATCCCCCTCAGCGGGCGAGACGATCTTGAGCGTTGGGGCATCCTGGGCGCTGGATTGGGCTGGCAACGCAAGCGCCATGATCCCCAGCAGAAGCGCGGTCGCCGCAAAGATGCGCATCACCCGACCTGTATACCTATCCAATAGGCCGAGCATTCGAGGTTCCTCCTTTTCCCGGTACTCCCGGACTGCTATGACGGTCCCGACGCCGTCACTGAACGACCCTTTCAGTCTAGGACGATTCGGGCATCCGAATAAAATTTCGTGAGTTACTTATTTATCGTAGG
>JBIQLF010000044.1:0-3598 GCA_044464585.1 Thermomicrobia bacterium | reverse complement strand
ATGAAATAGCGCTGGAGGGCAAAATAGACGATCAGGGTGGGCAGGGCGACGAACATCGAAGCCGCGGCGATCAGATTATCGTCGGTGAAGTATTCGCCCCCGAGATTAGCCAGCGATGAGGTGATCGGCCGGTCGGCGCCTTGTTGTTCCAGCACGACCGCCCAGAAGAAGTCGTTGTAGATCCAGGTGAATTCGAGGGTCGCCAGCGCGGCCAGCGCGGGCAGGGTGAGCGGCAGGATGATCTGGTAATACTGCTTCCAGACCCCGGCGCCATCGATGCGGGCGGCCTCGTTGAGCGATTTCGGGAGAAGCTTCATATAGTTGCTGAGCACGAACGTGCAGAAGCCGCTCTGGAAGGCAATGTGGATCAGAATGATCCCCCAGGTGCTGCCGTTGAGCTTGCCGGAATTCGACATCCAGTCGGGCAGGGGCACCCGGTTGTACATCTGATAGAGCGGCTGGATGATGATCTGCTGAGGCAGCAGATTTCCGGCGGTAAAGAGCGAAAGCATGAAGATATTGAACCGCCAGCTATAGCGGCTGCAAACGAAGGCCACCATGCTGGAAAAGAAGAGGGTCACGATCAACGAGGGGATCAGGATCAGCGCCGTATTCCAATAGTGATGCCCGATATCGCCCTGCGCCCAGGCGTTGCGGTAGTTGTTCAGGGTAATCGAATCGGGCCAGGAAAAGAACCCGTTCTGGATCGTTTCCTGATAGGGTCGCAGCGATGCATAGACCGCTCCCACCAGCGGCACCAGCCAGATGATTGCCGTGACCGTGCAGAACAGATAGATCAGCACACGACCGAGGGAAAAGCCCTTCTTGCGCGAGCCAACGGGAACCGAAACGGCGCTCATGCGTCGGCTCCTTCCTGGGTATTGCGATAGTGGTTGGTCACGTACCAGATGACGAATCCGAAGCAGAGGACGAACAGGATGGTGGCATAGGCCGATCCGCGACCGACATTGCCACCGCCTTCCCCGAGCAGATTGTTCGTCGTCAGGATGGAAAGCACCTCGGTTTTGCGCGGGGTGTTGAGCACGAAGATGATATCGAACGCGCGCAATGCTTCGATCACGGTAATGACCACGACCACGACATTGACCGGTTTGAGCGATGGAAAGACGACATTCCGAAAGGTTTGCCATTCGTTGCTGCCGTCGAGCATCGAGGCTTCCCGCAAGGACGGATCGACGCTTTTCAGCCCGGCCAGGTAGAGCACCATGATATAGCCGGTGTGCCGCCAGGCCATGGCGATCAGGATGGCGACGAAATTCCGGGAGATGCCATAGGTATCCCCGAAGGGAATGAGGAACGACTGATTGCCGAGCCAGTCGATCGATTTGCCATGCCCGAAGAGCTGGGTCGCCAGTCCATTGGCAGGCGAGTACATCACGCTCTTCCACATGAATCCGACGACCGCCAGCGAGAGCACGACCGGGGTGAAATAGATGGCCTGGTAGATGCGCGTGCCGCGCAGATTCTTGTCGAGCAGATAGGCGAGCACGATTCCGAGCGCGGTCGGAAAGACGAAGAGAAAGACCATCAATACGATGTTGTTGATGAGCGCCTGATAGAAATTCTTCTGGAAGACCGTGAAGATCTGGTGATAGTTCTTGAGACCGACCCACTTGATGTCATCGAGGCGGATTCCCTTCCAGCTCGTGAACGAGAGCAGGATCGACAAGACAGTCGGAATCCAGACGAGCAGCACATGCAGCGCGGTCGGGATACCGACCATGGCCAGCGCAACCCAACGATCGCGGCCATCGAACTGGCTGAACCACCGTCGTTTTTTCGTTGCCGCCGTTGCCGGAAAGGGCTGCAGGGCCTCGCGAATCTCGGCTTGCGCTGCGCTCGGAACAGTCACGTTGGACCCAGCCTTCGCATTGGAAAAGGAGAGCGAACCCGCCGGAGTCTCCGGCGGGTTCGCTCGAGGACTGTTACTCGAAAATGGCTTCGGCCTGACCCTGCATGTCCTCCAGGATCGAGTCGATCTTGCTCGGATCGGCCAGGAAGTCGGCAAAGGCCGGTCCCGCCACGTTCGAGGCGAATTCGGGGCTGGTGTCGCGGTCGAGGAACTGCGTCACATTGGGCGCATTCGAGACCGCATCGAGCACTTTCTTCTGCAAGGCGGTGTAGCCGCTGGGATCGACCGTGGTGGCCGCCGCGACCGCGCTGGGGTCTTGCGACAGATACGCTTCCTGCGCGGCGGCAGTACCGAAGTGGTAGAGCAGCTCCTTGGCGCCTTCCTCGTTCTTCGGTTTTTGGGCCATCAGCCAACCATCGATCGGGGCTTCGACCGTGCCGGTGCCGAATTCCGCATCGAGCTCCGGCCAGACGAAGAAATCGAGATCTTCGAGCTGATCGGCCGGGAATTGCTGGCCGATGAAGGTCCCGATGGTCATCATGCCGCACGATTTGTCGACCACGCCCGAGGCGGCTTCCTGCCAGGTACGCCCGTTCGGGTTTTCCTGATGGAGTGGCAGCAGCTCGGTCCACATGGCAAAGACATTCTTGACCCGATCGTCGGTCCAGTTTTCTTTGCCGGCCATCAGATCCATGTGGAATTGATAGCCATTGAGACGGAAGTTGAGCTGGTCGAAGGTGCCCATGGCGGGCCAGCGGCCATCGTTGCCAAACGCGAAGGGGGTGATGCTCTTTTCCTGCATGGCCGCGCCGAGCGTTTTGAGCTCGTCGAGGGTGGTCGGAGGAGTCCAGCCGTTTTCCTCGAAGAGACTGGGGCGGTAGTAGATACCCCAGGCGTAGTAGTTCCAGGGAACGAAATAGAGCTTGTCGTCATCCCCGGTGGAAGCGAGCTTGAACCCGGCGGACATCGTGTCGTTCAGACCCTGATCCCAGACATCGTCGATCGGACCGAGCAGACCCTGAGCGGCGAAATAGCGCATGCGATAGCCGGCGAACCAGGAGATGACATCATCTGGATTCTGTAGGTAGGTGGTGATGTTTTCCTGGAACGAATTGTGGTCGACCGTGTTGATCTTGACCGTGACGTTCTTGTTCGGGAACGCATCGACCGCGGCCTGGAGTCCAGCCTTGGGAACTTCGTCCGAGTAGTTCGAGCCGAGGGAGACTTCGCCGGTGGCCGAACCGAGATCGATCTGGGCGCTGGCAAAACGGGGACCGATGGTGGCCGCGAGGGCGGCGCCCCCGGCAAGACCGGCTCCGGCTTTCAGCAATCCGCGCCGGCCGATCTGATAGCCGGCCAGCGACGGACGAGGAGAGAACTCACTGCTACGTGACGACATATGCACCTCATTGTCAATGCGCCCGCGGCTGCAACGAAGGACACAGCCACGCTCTGAAGAAGTTGTTCAGACGGACGTAAGAGTAGCGAGGTGGTTTGGTGGATGTCAAAGATGGAGAGGGGGAAGAGGAAAGAGGGGATGGGAAATGGGAAATGGGGAAATAGGAAAGAGGGGATGGGAAATGGGCGGTGGGAAAAAGGAGCGCGGATCGACTCCGCGGAGCTAACACAGAAACCGGGCGATTCCTCATACGGAATCCGGGTGATTCCTCAGGGGTATGAGAGCACCTTGCAGAACAGTTCAGACACCTGAACCGACGGTCAGAC
>JBIQLF010000043.1:10080-25262 GCA_044464585.1 Thermomicrobia bacterium | reverse complement strand
GGCTCACGACTTCGGTTTCGGTCGCTAGATGTGAATCGCGTGGCCGAGCAGGTCGAGCGCGGCCTCGCCGATGACCTCGGAGACCGTCGGGTGCGGATGCACCGAAATCGCCAGCTCTTCCGGTGTGCTCTCCAGCAAGCGAGCGATGCCGCCCTCGGCGATCATCTCGGTCGAATGCGGACCGATGATGTGCATACCGAGCAAGTCTTTGGTGTCGGCATCGGCAACGATCTTGGCGAATCCGTCCGTATGCCCCTCGATGACTGCCTTGGCATTGGGTTTCATCGGGAATTTGCCGACCTTGACGTTGTAGCCCCGGTCTTTCGCGGTCTGCTCGGACAGACCGACGCTGCCGATCTCCGGTTCGCAGTAGGTGCAGGAGGGGACATTCATCTCTTCGTTGAGCGGGAAGGGGTTCAAGCCCATGATGTGCTCGACCGCGATGATGCCATGGTGCATGGCGGTATGGGCCAGGAGCTGTTTGCCGTTGACATCCCCGATGGCGTAGATGTGGGGAATCTTCGTCTGCTGCATATCGTTGACCGGGATGAACGATTTCTTCGTTTCGATTCCGAGCTTTTCGAGTCCGATGTTCTCGATATTCCCCTGTCGTCCAATCGCGACCAGCAGCGTTTCGCCTTCGACGACGCTTTCCTTGCCCTTGGCGTCCTTGACCCGAATCTTGAACCCGTCTTTGGTTTGTTCGATATCGTCAGCCGTCGGGCGGGCTCCCTGGATGACGGGGAGCTTCTGCCGCTGGAACGAGCGGGCGAGCTGGGCCGAAACCTCGTGGTCTTCCTGCGGGACCACATTGCCGATCAAGGTGGTCGGCGTGCCATAGCGGTGATAGACCGAGGCCCATTCGACCCCGGTAGCGCCGCCGCCGCGGACGACAAAGCTCTTCGGCAGTTCGGCGAGCACGACCGCGTGGTCGGAGTTGATGACATGCTTGCCATCGTAGGGCACGCCCTCGATCGGGCGTGGGCGGGAGCCGGTGTTGATGATGATGGAGTTGCCGCGCAGGCTGAAGGGCGCGCTGCCATCGTTCGGGGTGACGCCAACGGTGTGGTCGTCGAGCAGGGCGCCGCGTCCCATGAAGACGGGGATTTTGTATTTCTTGTCGAAGAGGAAGAGGAGTCCTTTGTATTGCCCCTCGACTACTTTCTTCGAGCGGCCGAGCGCGCCATCGTAATCGAATGCGATATCGCCCTCGATCCGCACGCCGAACTCAGCGGCGCTCTTGACCTGGTCGAAGACATCGGCCGATTTGAGGAACGCCTTGGTCGGGATGCATCCTCGGTGAAGGCAGGTGCCGCCGAGGATGAGCTCCTCGACCACGCCGACTTTCAGGCCGAGCTGCGCGGCCCGGATGGCGGCCACATAGCCGCCGGTGCCGCCGCCAAGTATGACCAGATCGAACTCATGGGTTGCCGACGATACGTCCGCCATTGGTGAGGATATTCCCTTCACTTGGTAGCTGCCTGCATCCCGGATAGATGCGCAGCACGTCGCCTCGAAAAGGCGATACTTCCGATGTGACAAGTATATCCGTGTCGATCCAGGGGGCCCGGCCCGCCCGGTTGCACCTCGAAACGAACGTAGGAGACGAGACATCGATGTCAGGATTGCGCCCGGAACTCTACGATGCCGTGCGGCAGCTCAGTGAATTGCCCGGACCGACCGGGCATGAGGATGCCGTTCAGGACTGGATCGCCGGGCGGTGGGGACGATTTGCGAAGGTCGAGCGAACCCGGGTCGATAATGTCATCGCGACGGTGGGCGGGTCGGGCCGGCGCTTGCTCATCATGGGGCACGCCGATGAGATTTGCTTCATGGTCAAGAGCATCAGCGACGATGGGTTTCTCCATATCTGGCCGTACTATGGCGATACCCGCGGTCATCCGCCGCGCTGGGTGATGCCGCTCAACCAGCCCGCGCTGGTCTTGACCGAAAACGGAACCGTGCCGGGGTTCTTCGCGACGACGAGCGGTCACGTGCTGCAAAAGCGGAACGACGCGGCTCATTGGGAATGGAATGAGTGGTTCGTCGATCTGGGGCTGTCATCTCGGGAAGAAGCCGAAGAGCGGGGTATCTTCGCCGGTTGCCGGGTCATCTGGAATCCGAAGGTGCAGCGGTATGGCGATCATCACATCACCGGCAAGGCGATGGACGATCGCGCTGCGTTGGCAATCGCCACCATCGCCGGCGAAGCCTTGGCCAAACGCGACGATCTCGCATATGAGGTGTGCCTCGCGTCGACCGTGCAGGAAGAAAACGGTCTGATCGGGGCGCAGAGTATTGCGGATTCGATCGAGGTCGATCTCTTTCTCAATCTCGATGTCGGTCTGGTCGGGGACCATCCGGGTCCGGATGCGCGCGATTTTCCGAACAGGATGGGCGCGGGTCCGGCAGTGGTCTATCAAGACGCATCGACCCACTATTCTCGCAAGCTGTCCGATCGCATTCTGAAGATCGGCAAGGAGCGCGAGATTCCGGTGCAACGCGCGATCTATCAGCAATATGGCAGCGATGGCGCCGCGTTGTTCCGGCGGGGAGTCGAAGGAGCGCTGCTGACCTATCCCACGCGCTATACCCATTCGCCGGTCGAAACGGTCGATGAACGCGATCTCAACTGGCTGGTCGATCTGATCGTGGCCTTTGCCACTACGCCCGCCTGATACGGAATCCGCTCGAACCCTTGGGTCTGAGCCAGATGGTCCGAAGCGTTCCCAGCCTCGAACGGCTGGGCTCATATCCGTGCGTCGTCATCCGGATTTCGTATGACATGCGGCGCCGCGAATAGAGGCAACCAAGGCGCCCCATTGGGGAGCCTTGGTGGTCGAACCGCTCGATGCACGGCCACTGGCCGATCTCTTCGACGAAGCGCTATGTGTTGTAGGTGAGGAATCCGCGAATCACATCGAACAGCTCCTCAGGTTCGTCGAAAATGACCGAATGCGAGCTGCGCTCGAAGATGCGCACCGTCGCATTCGGAATCAGCGAGGCGATCTCTTCCGAAAACTCCGGCGCGCAAATCCAATCGTGCCGGCCACCGACCACGAGGGTTGGACAGGTGATCCTGTGCAGTTGGTCGCGCACATCGTACGTCCGGAGGAAGCCGCTGAAACCTTCGTTGATCGCATCGATCGAACGAATTTCCCGGTCGAGTCCGTCGGTGGGCATATCCGGCGTATAGCTGTAGGTGTAGAGCGGCTCCATGACCATAAAGAAATGGCGCAGTTCCTCGTCGGACTGGAAGTTGCCGTCCCACAGGGTCTGGCAGACGCGGATCTGTTCCTCGGTGCCGCGTTCCGCGAGGATCTCCCTGGCGCGTTCCAGGGTGCCCGTGTGCGCGGCGGTGACGAGCGCGATCAAATGGGACACGTGTTGCGGGTAGCGGGCCGCATATGAGAGCGCGACCATACCGCCGTACGACGCACCGAGCACTACGATCTTGTCGAGTCCGAGATACTCGCGCAGGGCTTCCAGATCCTCGATATTGTTTTCGAGGGTGTAGGTCGAGCGATCGCCACGGGCGGACCGGCCTTGCCCCCGGTGATCGATATAGACCAATTGCATTTTGTCCGTGAGCGGATCGAGCGCGGGTTTGTAATAGGTGTGGTCGCCACCGGGACCACCGTGCAGCACGAAGGCGACGGGCTTTTCCACCATCCGTGGACCATCGGGAACGAGCCCGGCGCCATCGACGTCGAACCAGATCTCTGTTCCCCGGATACGAGCTTTCACGCGGCTCCCTTTCTTGCGAGTCTGTTCATCAACGCGATCCCATACGGGGATCGAGCACATCGCGGAGTCCGTCTCCGACGAGATTTGCACCCAGAACCGTGACCGTTATCGCCAATCCCGGAAAGGCCATGATCCACCAGGCGCTGCGCATGAACGGGCGTCCGTCGGAAAGCATGATTCCCCATTCGGGAGTCGGCGGGCTGGCGCCCACACCGAGGAAGGAGAGGGCGGCTCCCACCAGAATGGCCGTCGCGACCCCGAGACTCGCAAGCACGAGCACCGCGGTGAGCGCATTGGGCAGAATGTGGCGACCGATGAGTCGCCAGTCGCTCGCGCCCGATGCGCGGGCTGCTTCGACGTAGGTCGTTTCCTTGATCTGCAGCACACTCGATCGCACGATGCGCGCGAAACTGGGAATCCAGGCCACCCCGACCGCGATCATGGCGTTGTAGAGACCCGGTCCCAGCGTGGCGGCGACCGTCAGAGCCAGCAAGATCCCCGGAAGCGCCATCAACGCATCGATGAAGCGCATGAACACCCCGTCGATCAGCCCACCATAGGTGCCCGCGATGATGCCGATCAAGGTACCGAGCGAGGCCGCGATTGCGACCGCGATGAACCCCATCTGAAGGGAAATGCGCGCGCCGAAGACCACCCGGCTGAATACATCGCGTCCCAGATTGTCGGTTCCCATAAGATGCGCGCGCGATGGCGCCTGCATGACATCCCGGGAGATCTTGATCGGATCGTATGGGGCAATCAGCGGGGCGAGCAGCGCGACCAGAATGAGCACGCTGAGCACCGAAAGCCCCAGCACCGCGCTCTTGTGATGCAGGAGCCGCCGGAGGGTCTTGCGCGGCGCGCGGTTCGACTCGGCAATCGCATTTCCCTGGGCGAAGCCAGCGCCCGGGTTCGACGTGGCATTCGCGGTTGCCTGGGCCATGAACGATTCCTCACCCACCGGACACGCGCATCAGTGACGGACGCGCGGATCGACGAAACCGTAGGAAATATCGGTGACGAGATTGACGATGAGATAGACGATCGCGGTCAAAAGCACCGCTCCCTGCACCAGTGGGAAATCCTTGCTGAGGATGCCTTCGACGATGAGCCGCCCGATCCCCGGCCGCGCAAAGATCGTTTCGACGATCACGGCGCCACTGAGCAGATAGCCGAAATTGAGCCCGAGCAGGGTGATCGAGGGCAGGAGCGCATTGCGCAGGGCGTGTCCCGTCAAGACGGTTCGTTCCCGGAGTCCCTTGGCGCGCGCAGTGCGGATGTAGTCGTCTCGCAACACTTCCAGCATATTGGCTCGCACCAGCCGGGCGATGAGCGCGATTTCTTCGACTGCCAGCACGGTGACGGGAAGAACGAGCGATTTCACCCCCTGGGTACCGGTGGCGGGCAACCACCCCAGCGAAATGGCAAATACGAAGATCAGCAACAGCGCCAGCCAGAACCCGGGCACCGAGACGCCGAGCAGGCTGACGACCATGGCCAGACTGTCGATCCAGGTATTCTGATGGGTTGCGGCGATGATGCCGAATACGAATCCCAGCACGGTGGCCACCACGAGCGCCAGGAGCGTGATCTCGAGGGTTCGAGGGAAACGATCGAAAAATTCCTGGGTGACCGGTTGTTGCGTGCGGATCGATTTGAGATTGCCGGTTGCCAGATCGGTGATGAAATGAACGTATTGCACGGGCAGCGGGTCGTTCAATCCCAGTTGGTCCCGAACCTTTTCGACCTCTTCCCCGGACGCACCGGATTTTCCCATCATCAGGCGAACGGGATCGCCCGGGGTGAGATGCATCATCATGAAAACGACGACCGAGACGATGAACAGAACGGGCACCATCATGATCACGCGCCGGAGCGCAAAACGTACGATCATCGCGGTGCCCGTTCTCTATCCAGCCCGAGACTCAGGAGCCAATGGTCACATCGTATAGCCAGAGGTAGTTCCGGAAGTCCTGCTTCACATTCTCGAAGCGGTTCTGATAGGCAATCGCACCGCCCGGATTTCCGTACAGGGGCACGATCAGCGCGTTTTCCATGATGTGCGCCTGGACCTTGGCGTAAATCTCGGTGCGTTCGGCATCGTCGACGGTTCGTTCGCCGGCTTCGAGCAGTTGATCGAGCTCTTCGCTCGCCCATTTGCTCCAGTTGTATCCGCCATCGATGTTCTTGCTCAGGAAGAGATTGTTGAGCACGACCGGATCGCTGCTCACCCAGGAGTTGTTGTAGAGATTGACCTCGCTGTTGTTGATCGCATCGTCGGCCGCGGCGCCATCCATGGGGATCAATTCCAGCTCGATCCCGACATCGCGCCAGACCCCCTGCGCAAGCTCATCGAACGATGTCGTGAAATCCGTGGCCGGAAGCGACACCGAAAGACGCTGGCCGTCCTTCTCGCGGATGCCGTCGCTGCCCTCGACCCAACCGGCCTCGTCGAGCATCTGTTTGGCCGCGTCGGGATCGTAGGGATAGAGCGATTCGACCGCGGCCGAATAGAATGGCGTCGATTCCCAAAGGGGTCCATAGGCCGGACGCGCCTGACCGAACATGCCGATCTGCGCGAGCAGCTCACGATCGAGGGAGATGTTCAGTGCTTTCCGGACGGTCAGATCGTCGGTCGGTGCTACGGTCGTGTCACAGAAGACCGTCTCGGGAAGTCCCGGGTTCAGCGGGACATTGGTGAGGAAATCGGTGCTCTCGCTCAGACGCGGAATCTCGTTGAGCAGCGGACTCTGGATGAGATTGGCATCGCCCGCTTCGAGCGCCGCCAGCCGCGTCGAGTTGTCGAGATAGAACCGGAAGGAGATCTTGTCGAGATGCGCCGGCCCGGTATGATCGAAGATCGGCGGCGCCCAGTTGTAATCGTCGTTGCGCACGAGCGTGATGCGATCGTTCGGGATCCACTCCACGAACTTCATGAAACCGGTTCCGACCGGATTGCGCAGAAACGCTTCGCGGTCCGCCTGCACGGCCGTGGGCGAGGGGATGGCGAGGAACGACTGGCTCGCGCTGTCCAGGAAGGGGGCATACGGAGCGGAGAAGTGGATCGCCGCGGTGGATGCGTCGATGACCTCGGTGTGATCGTAGGGACCGAGCAGACTCGATGCGAACCCGGACCGGGTTTCCGGATCGACGATGTGATCGAACGCGAATTTGACGGCCTCCGCATCGAACGAAGTGCCGTCGTGGAAGGTCACACCGGTCTTCAGCTTGAAGGTGTAGACGGTGCCGTCTTCATTGATCTCCCAGGAATCGGCCAGACCGGGATAGAACGCGCCGTCGACCCCGCGCCAGACCAGGGTATCGAAGATATTCATCATGACCCAATGCGAAACGGCATACGGCGTCACGGCCGGGTCGAGATTGTCCATCTCGTAGTTCAGACCGACGATGATCTCGCCGCCGGATTCTCCGTCCTGCGCGGCAACCGGCTGGATGAAGCGCAATCCGGGCGCGGCGGCCGGAATCGCCAGTCCCGATGCGCCAGCCAGTTGCAGAAAGCGCCTGCGGCTCACCGAATGATCGAGGGATGCTTTGCCCGAGGTGTCGCTCATCGATTCGTTCTCCATCGTCTTCTCTGCCCGGGCGTCGTCGCCCGCTGGTCCCGCGCGTACCGTTCGACGCTGTCGTTCCGTAGCGAAAAACGCCTCTTCTGTCGGGTGTGCATCACCGAAAGAAAGAGACGCTGCTCAGGGGAAAACTTCGAACTCGGGCGATGATACCAGATTTCAATCCTGGAATTCAGCGGACTCGTCGCGATGAATCGAGCGCAATGGACCGATTGGATTATGAGCGCAGTGGGTCGTGCCCAGGCAGCCGTTTTCGATTTCTGACGGTAGATGTCCACGCGGCGTTCTCGGCGCCTGGCGGTCGGTCCAGGCGGTGCACAGGCGCTTTTCGGTTTCGCCGGCGCGGCTTCGATCGTGGAGATGTGACAATGGACCGAGCACCAGCCGAAGACGAGCCGGCGGGTCCGGGCCGCATTCGAGGATTCGAGATCGATCCCGGATCGCATTCGACCTCGCATCCGGCACGGCGTGAGCAGAGAGGGAGGGATACATGGATCAACCGGAATCGAACCGGCCAACCCTGGTCGGGTATGCCCGCATCTTCGGGGTGGATATTTCACCCGACGACATGGCGCTCGAACCGAGCGTGCAGGAGTTCATCGATTTTCTGGACGACCTGGCCGCGCTCGATCTTGCGGACGCGGCGCCAGCCGCGATCTACGATCCGTCCTGGCCGCGGGTCAATGAGGTGAACCGATGACCTGGCTCGATGGCGATCCCGCCGATCTGACGATCGTGCAGGCAAGTGAGGCGCTCCGGGCGGGCAAATTGACCGCCGCCGAACTGGTCGAAGCGACCCTGACCCGCGCACAGCGTACCGAACCGCAATTGCATGCCTATGTGAAGCTGACTGGCGATGCCGCCCGCGCGACCGCCGAACGACAGGATGACGATGCCCGCGGCGGGGTATTCCACGGACCGTTGCACGGAATTCCGCTCGGGATCAAGGACATTTTCGATGTGGCCGGGTTGCCCACCAAATGCAACTCGAAGTCGCGCAGCCGGGTGAAGGCGGCGACCGAGGATTCGTCGTCGGTCGAGATGGTGCGCCGGGCTGGCGGTATCGTCATCGGCAAGACGGTCACGCAGGAATTCGCGGCCGGCGTCGTCAGTGCACCGGCGCGAAATCCATGGGATCCCAGCCGGATTCCGGGGGGATCGTCGGGCGGGTCGGCGGCGGTGGTGGCTGCCGGTTCGGCGATGGCCGCGATGGGATCGGACACCGGGGGCAGCATCCGCATTCCGGCGTCGGTCTGCGGAACCGCCGGGCTCAAACCGACGTTCGGCATTCTCAGCACCAAGGGCGTCTTTCCGCTTTCGTGGTCGTTGGATACCGTCGGCCCGCTGGCGAAAACCTCCGAGGATGCCTGGATCGTCTATTCCGCGCTGGCCGGTATCCCCCATGCACCGCTGCAACCGGTCGCGCTGGGCGATGTGCGGGTTGGGGTTTCCCACACGCATTTTTTCGAACGACTGCAACCGGGTGTGTACCAGGCAATGCGCGAGGCAATGGCATTGCTGGCGTCGGCTGGCGCGCAGGTGGTCGATGCGCCCTGGAATGACGCGCGCGCCGCTCGCGCGGTCGGGTTCATTATCAACCGGGTCGAAACCGAAGTCATCCATCGCGAAGGGGTGCGGCAGAATCCGAAACTCTACGGCACGACCCTGGTGGAACGGGTGAAGGCTTCTTCGGTCATTCCCGCGTCTGGCTATGTGCGGGCCTTGCAAGCGCGTTCGGTCGTACGCTCCAGCATCGAGCAGCTCTTCCTCGACCATCAGCTCGATGTGTTGATCACCCCGGCGAGTCCGGCCACCGCGCTTGCGGCCAGCGATCTGGTTGCCCGATATGACGATGGCAGCGCCGAATCGGTCACGCTTGCCTATACGCGGATGACGATGCCGTTCAATGCCACCGGTCAACCGGTGCTGGTGATCCCCTGTGGCCTGGACGAGCGTGGTCTGCCGGTCGGATTGCAGATCGCGGCGCGTCCCTATGACGAGGAGCGACTTTGCCGGATCGGCACGGCGTTCGAAACGGTTTTTGCCAATCACTTCGGCGCGGGATGGAACCGGCCGCCGATGAACGCGGAGGTAGCGTTATGACCGACCCGCAAAGCAATCTCGATCGGAATGTCTTTCGCCGGGGAGCGGAAGCGCGCCAGAATCTGACCTCGGCATTGCGAGAATGCTGCGAGCTGGCTGATGCGGTGGACCATTTCGAAGGGCAGGAATTGCTCGATGTGCTGCTCTATCTGGATCGGCTTCGGTTCGTGATGGCCGATTCCGGCCAGATCCTGCAGGGGGTCGTGCGCGGCCAGGAGGGATAGCGAACCGGGCGCCGTGCCGGGTCTGCGATAACGTCGAGCGAGCCGATTGTCGACCGCTTACAATGCCGAACCAGCGGACCTCGCCATCTCGCTCGAACGGAGTCGCCTCCCTCATGCCAATCTGCCGCGCCGATCAGCTTCGGAAGCTGATGACTGGGCTTTTCGAAGCGGTCGGCACGCCGCCGGACTCCGCCGCGTTCATTGCGAATGCGCTGGTCGCGGCGAATTTGGCGGGACACGATTCCCACGGGGTCATTCGCATTCTTCAATATATCGAAGTGGTCGAAAGCGGCGCGCTCGATCCCAAAGCCGAGCCCGAGATCGTCTCGATCGATGGTGCGACCCTGAAGGTCGATGGCAAGTGGGGCTGGGGGCAACCCGCCATGCAGCTCGCGACATTGAAAACGATCGAGCTGGCGCGGACGTATGGCATTGCCATCGGCGCGGTCGATCGCTCGTTCCATATCGGCCGGGTTGCGCCCTATGTCGAAACGATTGCGCGCGCCGGACTGATCGGGATGGCGATGGCGAATGCCGGTCCGGCAGTGGCGCCCTATGGCGCCCGCACCCGGGTGATGGGCACGAACCCGATCGCCTGGGCAATCCCCGGCAATGACGAAGCGCATCCGTTCGCGCTCGATATCGCAACCGCGCAGATCGCCGAGGGCAAGGTGCGGGTTGCCCGCAATAAGGGCGTTCCGGTTCCGGCGCATTCCATCGTGGATCGCGAGGGTGCGCCCTCGCTCGATCCGAACGATTTCTATGATGGGGGCGCGCTGATGGCATTCGGCGCGCACAAAGGGTCGGGGTTCTCGATTCTGGCGCAGATGCTGGGTCGCGGACTGGCCGGGATGACCAGAGAACGCCTGCAAGGACATCGCGGCGGAAACGGACCGGTTGTGATCGCGATCGACCCAAGTCGGTTCGGTCCGCTGGATTCGTTTCGGGAGGCGGTGACCGAAGAGGCCGAGCGAGTACGCCATGCCACGCCCGCTGAAGGCTTCTGTGAAGTGCTGATGCCGGGCGATCCCGAGATTCGGGAGCAAGGGCGTCGTGAAGCCGATGGTTGTCTCGTCGATGAAACCACCTGGCATGCGCTGGTTTCCGAAGCGCAACGTTTTGGACTTTCTGAGTCGCTGTGGGCTGTGACGGCCTGAAGAGGGAGGGAACGTGAAGAACCGGACATTGGAAAAACTCAAAGCCGGGAAACCGGTCTATGGCTTCGCGGCCGGTATCGGTTGCCCGATTGCGACCGAAACGCTGGCGGCCGCCGGTATGGACTTCGTCTTCCTGGATGGCCAGCACGGCTCGTTCGGAATGGACCGCGTCATCGACAACCTGGTCGCGATCGGTGGCTATCCGACCGATGCGGTGGCACGGGTGCCGCTCAACGATTTCACGACGATCGGCCGGTTTCTGGACGAAGGTTGTCTCGGAATCGTGGTGCCGATGGTGAACAATGCCGATGACGCCAAACGCGCCGCTGACGCCATGCGGTTTCCGCCGATCGGCAAACGCTCATGGGGTTGGGGACGCGCGGCCCGCTATGGTTCCAACTATACGGACGAAGTCGATTCGCAGGTGTTCCTGGCCGTGCAGATCGAAACGAAATCCGCTGTCGAGAATGCCGAGGCCATCCTTTCGACACCCGGTGTCGATGGGTGCTGGATTGGGCCGTCCGATCTTTCGCTTTCGCTGGGTATTCATCCGCGCGAACGTTTCACCAGCGAGATCCATGCCGAAGCCGTCGAGAAGACGCTGCAGGCATGCAAGAACACCGGCACGTTCGCGGGCTATGCCACCAGCGGGCCCAAGGAAGCGCTGGCGCTGGCCGCGCGCGGGTTCCAGTTCCTGACCGTCGGTTCAGACGCTGGGTTCATTCTCGAAGGTATCGCCTCGCAAATGGCCGAGCTCGGTATCGAACCGAACAAGCAAGAGGCGTATTGACGGGACGTGGGGCTTGAGACGTGAGTCGTGAGGCTTGAGTCCTGAGTCTTGAGTGGTGAGAGTTGCGATGGGGGGCTTGGGAAGCATGGGCGCGCGGAGGACGTTCGCCCAGCTTCTCAGGACCCACGACTCACGACCCACGGCTCGAAATTTCCGCCCTACGGTCCCCCGGGTCCCAGATAGGTTTTCGCCAGCTCTTCGAGGTACCGGAGATAGACCTCCCGTTCTTCAGGGGTCATCCGTTCGAGCTCCTCGCGCAGCGCCTCATTGGGAAGTTGGTCGCTGAGATCACGATAGGCGATCGGGTCGTCCAGCTCCTGGCGGTCGTCGTCCTGCCGGTCAGTCATGATGCGATGCTCCGAATCCGTCCATGCCGTCGCGCTCGGTGCTGATTGCCGAGCGCGAGAGATTGCCGGATCGGTCGAGGCGCGGATCCTGCCAGCGGCTGACGAGCACGTTGTACCCCTTGGTCCGCAAGGCCAGGAGCATACTGTCGGCCTGGGCTTGCGATGAGATGCCGACGCACAATTCGACGATGCGTTCGCCCATGCGTGGGCGCGCATCGAGCCGGTTGACATCGACATCGATGATATTGACATTCAGGTGCGCAATCGGTAGCAGCATCCGCAACAGCTCGCCGGGCCGGTCGGGCATGGCGACCCGAATTGCCAGCAAGCTCGGCACCGATTGTTCGTAGAGGATACGCCAGGAGAAGCTCGGGTCGATATTGCCACCCGACACGACGACGACCACATCGTCGGTTTTTGCGAATGGGGGAATCGATGGCACGCGCCCTTGCTGGATTTCTCGCAACCCGGCCAGCGCGGTCGCCCCGGCTCCCTCGGCGATGATCTTGGCATAGACCATCAGATCGGCAATGGCCGCGACGATGGCGGTGTCATGAACGGTCATCACATGGTCGCGCCCGATGAGGGCTTGCGCCACCGTAAAGGGACGTTCGCCGGTCTGTCGCACTTTGATGCCATCGGCAATCTGGGTATGCGGCGGATCGGGCAATGTGCCGGGAGCGCCGTGATCGAGCGCCCAGACCAGCGATGCCGCACCTTCGGCTTCGACTCCGACCACCCGGGTCGCGGCATTCCGGCCGGTGAGCGCCAGGGCAATGCCGGCGATCAATCCTCCGCCACCGACCGGAACCACGACCGCCGCGGCTCCGGGCCGATCGTCCAGCAATTCCAGACCGATCGTTCCCTGTCCGGCAATCGTGCGCCAGTCATCGAATGGTTCGACGAACCTCCGGCCGCTCTTCGCCGCTTCTTCGTAGGCGAGACTCCGGGCGGCGTCGAAGTCGTCGCCCACCTCCCGTACTTCGACCCCATATCCGCGGGTGTTGTCCTGTTTGACCCTGGGGGTGCCGATCGGAACGAAGACGGTCGTGCGGCTGGCGATGCCGAACGTCGCCGCCGCGAGCGCGACTCCCTGCGCGTGATTGCCAGCCGATGCGGTCACGATCCCCGCCGCGGATTGTTCCGGGGAGAGATTCGCGATGTTGTTGAACGCGCCGCGAATCTTGTACGAGCCGGTTTTTTGCAGGTTTTCCAGTTTCAGCCAGACCCGGCATCCGAGCTGGCTGCTGAGCGGATCCGACGGCACCAGCGGTGTGCGAATCGCGATCGGTCCGTTCGGGCCATCGAACAGGAGGGCCCGGGCGCGCTCGATATCATCGAGTCCGATGGGGATGTTGGGGAGGCTGGTCTCGATCATGTCAGGTTCGGGTGCTCTCGTTCGATTCGGGTAACGATGGCGCGCACATCCTGCGCTCGTGCGCGATCGACGATCATCAGCGCGTCGTCGAGATCGATGACCGCCAGATTATCGACTCCAGAAAGCGCGATCGTGCGGTTCGTTTCCGACCAGACGACGCAGCGGCTGGCATTGTGGGCGATGACGGCGCCGTTCATGCAGTTCTCGTCGGCATCGGCGGAAATCAGCTCTGCAAAACCATTCCAGTCGCCGATGTCCGACCACCCCATGCTGGCGGGAACGACCACGAACTCGTCGACCAGTTCCATCAATCCCTGGTCGATGGTCGTGACCGGCAGATCGAGCCAGGCGCGTTCGATCTCGTCGGCTCGCTCGGGATCGTTCCAGGCAGCCGCGATACGCGCGAGCGCACCGGAGAGATCGGGTTGCGCGCGCGCGAATTCGCGCAGGAACACATCGACCCGCCAGACGAACATGCTGGCATTCCAGAGATAGCGCCCTGTTTCGAGGAATTCGCGCGCGGTGTCGAGACTGGGCTTTTCGACGAAGCGATGCGCAAAGTAGCCGCCGGGGACCGCCGGCTCGTCGCTGCGTTCGATATACCCATAGCCGGTTTCGGGTCGGTCCGGTCGAATACCGATGGTCGTCAGATAGCCGGCCGCGGCTGATTCGATGGCGGTGGCCAGGGCCCGGTGAAAGGCGGCCACATCGCGGATGTTGTGATCGGCGGCGAAGCTGCCCATGATTGCGTGCGGGGTTTTTTTTGCAATGAGCATCGACGCCAGCGCGATCGCCGAACCCGTACCGCGCATCGCCGGTTCCACGATCAGATTCGATTCCGGAATCTCGGGTAACTGCCGGGCAATTGCGGCCACATGGGCTTTGCCGGAAACCGTGTAGATCCGGTCTGGCGACGAAAACGGCGTGACTCGACCAGCGGTAAGCTGCAGGAGTGACGCGCCCCGAACGAGGGGCAGCAGGAATTTCGGTCGTCCCGCCCGGCTGAGCGGCCACAATCTGGTGCCGGCGCCTCCGGCAGGTATGACGGTATAGAAATCTCGGTGCATGACTCCGGATCGAAACTCCCGCACTCTGCATCGGCCGGTCGGGTGGATAGTACATGGAAGAGGGAGGTCGATGTCCAGTTCGGAAACTGGTCGGTGTTTGGTGCTGGCATCGGGATCGCCCCGGCGACAGGCGCTGCTGGCGCGTCTGGTCGATTCGTTCGAGGTCATCGTCAGTGGCGTTCCCGAACCGATCGTTGCCGGTATGGACCCGGCGGCCAATGTACTCCAGATCGCCCGGGCGAAAGCGGAGGCGGTGGCGCCTTTGGCGGCTGGGTGTGTGGTGCTGTCCGCCGATACCGATGTGGTGCTGGATGGTGAAATCCTCGGAAAACCGGCTGATGCTGGCGCGGCCGGCGCGATGCTGCGGCGCTTGCGGGGGCGGGAACACCTCGTCCTGACCGCCGTGGTCGTGAAGGATGCTGTTTCCGGGAGAACCTGGGATGCCCTGGAGCGCAGTCGGGTGCGCATCCGCGATCTTTCCGAGACGGAGATCGAACGCTATGTGGCGACGGGTGAACCGCTGGACAAAGCGGGTGGATACGCCATTCAGGGGGCAGCCGCGTCGATGGTCGAATCGGTGGATGGCAGCTATTCGAATGTCGTCGGCTTGCCGCTCGATTCGGTCCGTGAGCTGCTGAAGCGTGCTGGAGTGGTGGTGCGCCCCTTGCTGGGGGAAGACAGGTTCGGCGTTTTTTCGACTCGCTGAGTAGACATAATGAAATAGAACTGAGCCTGCTACTGGGCGAGGTTGGTCGTTGTGAATAATGTATAGACATGTGTCT
>JBIQLF010000043.1:5242-9980 GCA_044464585.1 Thermomicrobia bacterium | reverse complement strand
ATGGAAGGCGATTTCGATGGGGAGGTCGGACGAACGATGGCGTGGCCGAATGAAGGGACAGCTCACCGCCCTGTAGCCATGGGCGCGCGTGGCGCGGTCGCCGCGGCGCACCCGCTGGCAACACTCGCCGGAATGCAAATACTGCAATCGGGGGGCAATGCCGTCGATGCCGCCGTCGCCACGGCCGCTGCGCTGAATGTCGTCGAGCCCTATATGTCGGGTATCGGGGGCAGCGGATACATGCTGGTGCACCGCGCGGGAGACCAGCAGCCGCGGGTTCTGGATTACATCGGTCCGGCCTCGCGCAATGCCAGTCTCGGAGCGTTCGGCGACGAATCCGAAAAGAATTACGGTTCCAAATCACCGATCGTTCCCAGCGCCGCAGCCGGTTGGCTGACCGCGCATGCGGAGTACGGTTCCCTGCCACTCGAAACCGTCTTCGCCCCGGCCATCGGGTATGCCGTGACCGGTGTGCCCCTCACCGTCAAGAACGCCTGGTTCTTCGATGCGATGTGGAATGCGGGCAATTTGACCGAGATGGCAAAAGCGGTCTTCATGCCGGAAGGCCGCCCGCCGCGCGCGGGCGAAATCGTGCGCCAACCGAAATTGGCCTCGACCTTTGCCCGGGTCGCCAGGGAAGGAAAAGAGTCGTTCTATCGCGGTTCGATCGCACGGGAAATCGTCGAATCGATCCGGGCCCAGGGCGGCCTGATCGACGAAGACGATCTCGCCAATTACGAACCGGTCTGGAAAGACCCAGTCGCTATCGACTACCGCGGATACACGATCGCCTGCCCGCCACCGCATTGCAGCGGTTGGCAATATCTGCAAGCGCTGAAGATGCTGGAAGCCGCGGATCTCTCCGGGATGGGCCAGAACTCGGTGGAAACGCTCCATCTCCTGGCCGAGACCTTCAAGGTGGCGATCGCGGACCGGATCGCCTATACGACGAATCCGTGCATCGATCTGGAGACATTGCTCTCGGACGGCTATACGGCCGAGCGCCGGGCGCTGGTCGACCGGCAGCATGCGGCCAGGGTCGAGGGCGAACGCTATCGGGGCGCCCGCCCGGCGGGAACGGTCGAACCGGGCGATCCGCGACTGGCGCTGAAGGAGTGCACGACGCACTTCGATGTCATCGACGCCGAGGGCAACGCGGTATCGGTCACGCAATCGCTGGGCGATGGATTCGGCAGTGGCGTGATGACGGGCGATCTCGGGTTCATGCTCAACAACTTCGGGTATTGGTTCGATTTCGACCCAGCCAGTCCCAATGTCATCGGACCGGGCGCTCAGATCGAAATGTGCATGGCGCCGGCCGCGGTCTACCGCGGCGACAAGCTGTTCATGATAATCGGCACTCCCGGGTCGTTCGGAATTCTGCAGACCACTCCCCAGATGATCAGCAATGTGATCGATCACGGCTATTCGATCCAGGCCGCGATCGAAGCGCCGCGCATCAAAGCAACCACCGGCGCCAAGCTCGAGATCGAAACACGCATCCCATCCGAGATTCGCGACGGCTTGGCCGATCTGGGACACGAGCTGCAGCTCATCGGCGAATGGTCGACGTTGGTCGGCGGCGGCCAGGGAATCATGGTCGATCCCGATACGGGCGCGCTTTGTGCGGGCGCCGATCCGCGTCGCGATGGCTACGCGTTGGCATGGTAGAAGGACAATCGCCCGAATGAAGCACTACTACGTTACGGCTCCCGGCCGGATCGGCGTCATCGAGGAAGACATCCCGGAACCCGGTCCCGGCGAGATCCAGATGCGAATCACGCATACCGCGATCAGTCCCGGCAGCAATGTCTATATCTATCAGACCGGCTCGTACACCGGGCATTGGGACGGCAAACCGCAGGAGTGCATCTATATGGGCTCCGGTGTGGTAACGAAGCTCGGGGATGGCGTCGATGCGCTCCGCATCGGCGATCGGGTGGCGATCAATGGCATTGGCCATCAGGAATACGCGGTCGCGCCAATCGAGAAAGCGCATCGCATCCCCGACTCGGTGAGCTCGGAAGCAGCCAGCGTATCGTATCTTGCTGGCTGGGCGGTCAGCGCCCTGCATCTGGGGCGCTATGCGGCGGGCGAAACCGTGGCGGTGGTCGGGTTGGGATTGGTCGGAGCATCGACCGCGCTGGTCGCCGATATGATGGGCGCTCGCGTCATCGGCATCGATGTCGCGCCGGAACGAATCGAATACGGGCAATCCCTGGGGCTGACCGCGATCGTCCAGGGTGGCGACGCAACGACCGGCGAGACCATCGCACGCATTGCCGGAAGGCGCGGGATCGATCTCGTGATGGAAACCAGCGGGGCGTGGTCGGGATTCGAGCAGGCATTCTCGATCTGCCGCGATTACACCCGCATTGCCCTGATGGGTCTCTACCGGCGCACACCGACCGCCGAATATGCCTTGAAGCTGCATCAGATGCTCTATGGTTTTCCCAGCAAGCTGCATTACAAGAAGATCGATATCGTCGGCTGCGGTTACGATCCCGAGCAGGCGTTGCCCGATTCGCCCTATACCTTCACCCGAGAATCGAATTTCGCCTACCTGCTGGAGCAAGCGGGTCGCGGCAAGATCGATCTGGGCAGGCTCGTGACCCACCGCTTCGAAGCGGACCAAATCGGCGTCGTTCTCGAACGGTTCAGTACGGGCGACCGGTCGATGGTCGGCGCCGTGTTGCGCTGGGAACGCTGACATGTCCAAACGCCGGGTGGCCGTTGTCGGTCTCGATCATTACCACACCACCGGATGGGTCGAGAGTCTGGAGCTCTTTGCGGACGAACTCGAAATCGTCGCGATCTACGAACCGGACCAGACGCTGTGGGAGGGACTGGCACCCAGATTTCACGATCCGCATCTGAGTCCCAGACTGGACGCGCGTTATCGTTCGGTTCCCATACTGTCCGATCTGAATGCGTTGATCGACGCGCACCGGCCCGATATCGCCCTGGTGACATTGCCGAATATCGCCGCGCCCGCCGCCATCGAAACACTCGCCCGCGCCGGGGTGCATCTCCTGGTGGACAAACCCGGCGCGGCCACGAGATCCGCCGCGAAACGAGCCTTTGGTGTCGCTGCCGCCAACAACGTGAAAGTCGCGACTGGACTGCTGCGACGTTATGGACGCGGTTGGCAGTATGCGCACCAGCTCTGCCGCGATGGCCGGCCCGGGCGGCTCCTTTCCACGGAAGCCGTCTTCACGACCTCCAGCCCGTTCGTGCGCGATCCGGCGAACCACATCTTTTCGCGCCAGCTCCAGGGCGGCGGCATCCTCCTTTGGCTGGGAATCCACGAGATCGACCAGCTGCTCTGGTTGACGAACGAGCGGATCGTCGACGTTCAGGCGCTTGCGGGTCAGGTCAACGCCGCGGGCATCGAAGTCGAGGATGCGATGTCGATCTCCCTTCGTTATGAGTCTGGCGCGATCGGCACCCTGCATTGCGCGTATGTGCTGCCGCGCACGATATCGCAGGGGTATCTGGCGATCCGCGGCGAAACCGGTTCTGTCTCGGTGCAGTTCGACGGTTCGGTTCGCTGGATCGGTCCCGGCAATCGGGACGATCCCGTTCGCGAGGAAACGCTGACGGTCACCAATGCGGCATTACCGGGTTATGGCAGCATGGCCCCGGCGCTGATTCGCGATCTGCTTCGGGCAATCGATGACGATCGCCAACCCAGCGCCAATGGCGACGCGCTGATTGCCGCGCTCGGGGTCATCGATGCAGCCTACGAGTCGGCAGCCACCGGAAAACGTGTTCGAGTCGATTGGTCCTGATTGGAGAACGAGAAAGGAACGTAGATGAAGTTCGTGAGCTATTCGAGGCAGGGTGGAGCTATCCGCGCCGGGCTTTCGGTCGATGGCAAGATCGCCGATCTGGCCGACGGCGCGGCCGCGCTGGGCAAATCGCTGCCCGCGAATGTGGTCGAGGTCCTGACCCTGGGCGGTCCGGGGCTGGAGATCGCGCAACAGGTCGAATCCGTCGCGACCGCGGGCAAGATCCCAACCACCCCGGAAACGGATGTAACCCTCGAAGCCGCAGTCCAGGATCCGCCGACGATCTTCCTGCTCGCCGGCAACTACCAGGCGCACATCATGGAAGGCGGTGGTTCGGCGGTCGACAAGAACAAGATCAATCCGCGACCGTTCATCAAACCGACGACCGCCATCATCGGCACCGGCGATCCGATCGTGATTCCTCCCGATTCGGATACGCTCGACTACGAAATCGAAATTGCGGCGGTGATCGGTAAGGAAGGGCGCCATATCGATGTCACCCAAGCGGACGACCATATCGCCGGCTATACCGTTTTCAATGATGTTTCGGCGCGCTCATTGAAGATCGACGAGGGCCGCACCCCGCGCGATGGCGACGGTTTCTTCGATTGGTTGCTGGGCAAATGGTGCGACTCGTTCGCCGCCATCGGTCCGTATCTCGTCACCAAGGACGAAACCGGCGATCCGAGCGCCCTCGAAATGGCGCTCAGTGTCAATGGCGAATTGCGCCAGCATTCCGATGCGGGCGAGATGATCTTCTCCATTCCGGAAACGATCGCGTTCCTCTCCCGGTTCGTCACCCTGCGCCCCGGCGACCTCATCTGCATGGGAACCCCGGGCGGTGTCGGCGATACCACCGCAACCTATCTCAAACCGGGCGACAAGGTGGTTGCGAAGATCGAAAAACTGGGCACGCTGGAGAATACGGTTCAGTAACCAGCTCGGAG
>JBIQLF010000043.1:0-5142 GCA_044464585.1 Thermomicrobia bacterium | reverse complement strand
TCGCGCAATCCGTCGCCCATCAGGTTGACCGCGAGCACCGTGAGAATGATGGCGACACCGGGCGGCACCCAGAGCCACGGTTGCGATTCGAGCGTGTTGATGTTCCGGGCGACGTTGAGCATATTGCCCCAACTGGATGTCGGCGGCTGGATGCCGACACCGAGAAACGAGAGCCCAGCCTCCAGCAAGATGGCATTGGCGATCCCCAATGTCGCATAGACGATCAGCACGTCGAGCACATTGGGGATCGTATGGACGGCCAGGATCCGACCGGTCGGCACCCCGATGGCTCTGGCCGCGCTGATGTATTCGCTTTCTCGCACCGACAGCACTTTGGCGCGCACCAACCGGCACGGCACCATCCAGAACAACAACCCGATGACGAGAATCGTGTTTCGCAGTCCCGGTCCGGCGGCGGCGGCCACCGCCACGAAAATGACGACCGGCGGAAAGGTCATCATGACATCGGTGAACCGCATGATGATCGAATCGACCTTGCCTCCGAAAAAGCCGGCGCATGCCCCCAGCACCGCCGCAACCACGACCGAGATGGAAACGGCCAATACACCGACGAGCAATGAGATACGCCCGGCATAGACGGTTCGGGTGTAAACATCGCGGCCGGTACGGTCGGTGCCAAACCAATGCTCCAGGGAGGGGGACTGACCACGGGCGCGCAGATCGATCTGATTAGGGGAGTATTGCGTCACCACTGGCGCGAAGATGGCCATTGCCGTGATGATCAGCAACACGATGAACCCAGTCATGGCCAGCTTGTTGCGCATGAACCGGCGCACGACTTCGCGGCTCGGACTGCGCACGACATGCTTCGCACCGAGCCCTCCATCCGGCTCCGACCGTTCCCGGGCTGGCGCGATCAACTCGGATTCATCTGGTTCGAATGTTCGATCAATCAAGTCGAATCCTCGGATCGATCAGGGCGTAGACCATATCGGTGGCCAGATTCGCCAGCAATGTCACGATCGCCAGGACCAGCGTGATGCCAACGATGATCGGGTAATCGCGTGATTCGACTCCAGTCAACAGCAATCGACCAATACCGGGCCATCCGAAGATCGATTCGATGAACACCGCCCCGCCGATCAGCGCCGGAACACTCGCCCCGACGAGCGTCACGATCGGCAGCAGCGCATTGCGAAACGCATGCCGGACGATGACGATGCGATCCTTGAGTCCCTTTGCCCGGGCAGTGCGCACGTAATCCTGACTCAATACCTCCAGCATCGCGGAGCGGGTGTAACGCATCGTCTGGGCGATGTAGTTGATCGCGATGATTCCCGCCGGCAAGATGAGGTGCATGAGCCGGTCGCTCAACGAAAACGGTTGTCCAGGGGTGGAATACCCCCCGGCCGGCAGCCATCCCAAATGCAGGGCAAACAGATAGAGTCCGAGCAAACCGGTCAAATAGACTGGAACGGAAATACCAAGAAATGCCAGTATGGTGAGCACGCCATCGAGAATCGAATATTGCCGCACGGCTGAAACGACCCCGAAGAGAACCCCGAGCACCGTTCCAATGGTGAGTGCGGTTCCCATGAGCAACAGGGTGGCGCCGACTCGGCCTCTGATCGCATGTACGACCGTCTCATGGGTTTTGATGCTGGTCCCCAGATTGCCCTGCAGCGTCTCTCTCAACCAGTAGCCATAGCGCGTGAAGAATGGCTGGTCGAGTCCCAATTGGTGTCGCAAGGCTTCCCGCTGAGCTTCGGGAAGTGGAAAATCGGGCGGCACGTAGGCGTTGAGCGGATCTCCGGGGCTGAGGAGCTGGATCGAAAAGACGATCAAGCTGATCGCGATGAGAATGGGAATCGCGATCAGGAGTCGACGGAGGATGTATCGTCCCATTTCTGTTTTCCCGATCCCCTCGTCGACGGTCGTATAAAGAAGAGACGAGTGGGAAATCCTCCATGAGGATTTCCCACTCGTTCGGAACGATGCTAGGAGGCGAGACTCCAGAGTTCAGCCTGATCGTAGTAGCGGCCGCCACCCGGAGCGGGCACCCAGACGAAATCGACCACCGAGTCGGACACCCCACCGAAGCGAGATGGCACCCAGAGCGAGGCCATGTAGAGCTGGTCATTCACGATTTGGCAGACCTGCTGATAGACCTCTGCGCGCGCATCGGGATCGACCGTCTGACGGCCCTCCGCGAGAAGCCGGTCGAGATCTTCATCGTGGAGCTCGACCCAGTTTCGCGGGCTGGTGGACTCGAGACTGGTGGACATCACATCCGGGTCGGGGCCGTTCGCGGCGCCCGCGAACATCACGTCCCATTGCGAGGTGTCCGGCGCAATCTGGTTGTACGTCGGCACGTCGACCGCACGAATATCGATGGTGACGCCGACATCGCTCATGAACTGCTGAATCGTCAACAGCACGTCCTGCGAAAGCTGATCGGCATAGTAGGTCAGGATCTCGACCGGCTGGCTGGTGTCGAATCCAGCATCGGAGAGAAGCTGCTTAGCCATATCGACATCTTGCGCATAGTCATTGAGTCCGTCCGGCACAAATTGCGGGAGGATATACGGGCAGTTCGCCATCGTCGCCTTGCCGCCATAAAGCTGCTCGACGATCGTTGGACGATCGATCGCGTACATGAATGCCTGGCGCACACGCTGATCGGCAAAGCGCGCATCGGTCAGATCGAACAGGAGGTAGTTGAGCACCTGGGATGGGCCCTCGATCACCGAGAAACCGTCCTTGCCTTCGAGTCCCTGCGCCTCATCGAGCGTCAGGTAGGTGAAGCTGATGTCACCCGACTGGAGCGCGATGACCGAGCTGCCCGCCTCGGGGAAGAATCGGTTGATGATGCCGTCGAGTTTCGGCCGTCCCCGCCAGTAATCGTCGAAGGCTTCGAGCTCGATGTACTGACCCGGTTCGTATTTCTTCCACTTGAACGGACCGGTGCCGATCGGATTGTCCAACCACCAGGTGGAGGTAGTCAGGTCGGCGGCGCTGATGTCCTTGAGCGCATGCTCCGGCAGCATCACCAGGAAGGTGAAGGCATCGATCAGCGTCACATTGCCCTCGTCGAGATGCAGCACGACCGTCAGATCGTCCGGGGTATCGATCGCGGTGACACCGGCGAACTTCGCGCCGATGTAGCTGGCGCTATCCGGGTCCGCCGCCAGCTCGATGGTGAACTTGACATCGGCCGAGGTGAACGGCTTGCCGTCGTGCCACGTCACGCCATCGCGCAGATGGATCGTGTACTGCGTGGCATCGTCATTGAGCTCCCAGCTCTCCGCCAGCTCGCCCTGGACGCTGGAGAAGTCGGCGGTATAGAGCATCAGCTTCGAGAAATACTTCTCGAACCAGGTGAACCCGGCTCCGGCCTGGAGCGGATTCGGGCATTCAGGACAACCACCGGGGCCGACATCGAACGCCCCGACCAGCACGCCTCCGCCACTCGCGGCCGGGGACGCGTCCTGCGCGACAGCAATCGATGGTGCGATCAATCCCACCATCAATGCGACAATTCCGAGCCATTGCAACGGCCGTTTGAATCGAATTCGTGACCTCAATCCGTACTCCTTCCCTGGAGATCGACTGTCTGGCAATCTGGGCCAGACGATGCGGTTGCGATCGGTTCGAACCTACCCCCGGCTTCACGACGATCCGGCGGTTTCGAGCGGGGATCCTCCTTTCGCCAAAGACATCGATTCGGTACCAAGCGTGAAACAGCGATTGCCCTCATACCGAAGTGTGGCCGAGGACCCGCAACGCCTGAACGTGGTGACTGTCCGACATCTTACCCCCCGGTAGACGGAATTTCAATCGCGCCGGACGGTTGTAAACAACTCTCCAACGGTGGCGTAACCGTTGGAATTCGGGCGGATCGGTGCAGCCGGGCATGCCTGCGCAGTATGCAATCTGCTCGAAAAATCACCGCGCCAGCTGAATCGGTTATCCGAGAAATCGGGGCACGACCTTTTCCAGGGCCGCCGCGACATCATCGGCATCGCCCGCGGTCCATTGCTCATCGACCGAAATCAGGATCAATCGCTCGCGACGCTCCTCGAACGTCGGGCAGAGCCCCGGCGCATAGTCGAAGGGCCGGTCGGTGTAGGGCGAATCGAAGGGGAAGCGCGATCTGCCGTAGGTCTGGGCATCGCGCAACACCGGCCAGGTATAGAGGGGCGTGACATACCGCGGGGCGAACGGGATTCCCTCGGCCGCCAGTGCGGTCGCGACCGCGCCGGGATCGATCCCATCGTCCAGGAAGAAATGCAGCAACCAATAGCTCGATTTGGCGCCGGCCAGGGATTCGGGAATCGAGAGTCCCGGCACGCCGGCCACCCGTTCGATGATCCGCTCGACCGCCGTTCTCCGCGCTGCGACATTCTCGTCCAGCCGGCGCAGTCCCACCAGCGCGACCGCGCCTTCCAACTCGTTCAACCGGTAGTTCTGCCCCAGAAAGAGACTGTACCGTTCGTCTGCATCGCGCGGCCAGGCCTTGTCGGCAAAGAGCCGCGCGCGCCGGGCGAGCGCATCGTCATTGGTGACGACCATACCGCCCTCGCCGCAATTGAGGTGCTTGGTGTTGTTGAAGCTGAAGCAGCCGATGTGGCCCATGGTTCCGGCCAAGCGGCCATCGAGCTCGGCCAGCTGCGCCTGCGCGCAGTCTTCGATAACCGGGATTCCATGCCGCTGGCCGATCGCCAGGAGCGCGTCCATATCGGCCAATCCCCCGAAGAGATGCGTGGCCAGAATCGCCCGGGTGCGCGGGGTGATCCGCGCCTCGACCGACGCCGGATCGAGACAAAAGGTCTGGGGATCGAGATCGGCAAAGACCGGGATCGCATTCTGGAAGAGGATTCCCAGCACACCACCGAAATCGGTGCAGGGCGTGGTGATGATCTCATCACCAGGTTCCGGGTCGATCATCGCGATGGCCGTATGATCGGCGGCCGAGCCGGACGCCACCGCAATCGCGTGTTTCACGCCGTAGCGCTCGGCAAATGCACGTTCGAGCTCCATGACTTTGGTCCCGCCATGTCGCCCGAGGCGTCCCGACTGGATGACCTCGGTCAGCGCATCGACCTCGGCCTGCCCCATTTGGCGGGCATGGCCGGGCAACGGCGTCGTTCGAACGGGCGTACCGCCTTCGATGGCGAGTTG
>JBIQLF010000042.1:7773-25322 GCA_044464585.1 Thermomicrobia bacterium | reverse complement strand
GAGCGCGGGTTGCAGAAGAGTCTGGACACGCGATCCCAACCTTGAACGGCTGGGCTAAAACCCCTTGGCGACGGACGCGGGTCTCCACGGTCTGATCGTCGGTTCAGGTGTCTGAACTGTTCTGCATGGTGCTCCAATACCCCTTCGGAATCACCAGGATTCCATATCAGGACTCAAGTCGCAAGTCTCAAGACTCAAGTCTCAAGACTCACGACCCAAGACTCACGACTCACTCCGAATAACCCCGATACCCTGGCGGATTTCGCCCAGATGGTAGGCGGCATGCCCGACCAGTGCGAAGGCGACGACGATGTGATTCGCATCCCAGTCCGATGTCTGATTCGCCAGAACGGTGACCCAGTCATACCCGGAACGGAGACGGTCGATCGAGGCCTGCCATTGCATTGTATCGACCGGATCGATTCGCCACGAGGCATCCCAATCGGCCCGCTGCGACCAGTTGGTCGCGAGCCCGGTGCGGATCGCTTCGATATAGAAGGCGGTGTGCTGCACCTGGGCGGCCAGCGACGCCGATTGTTTCGACACAGGGATATTGGCTTCGTCGACCGAGATATCGGCCAGCGTCTCGAAGAGCGAGGTTCCATCGTCGAGCATGTCATGGCGTCCCTCGACGGGTTCGAAGAGCTCGCGCCAGATCGCAAGAAACGCGGCGCGAAAATCGGTGACGGCAATCGGTTGCGTGGTCGTCTGCTGGTCCATCTGGATCCTCCATGATGTCGACATAGGCGCGGTTTGCGTTCATGAAACGCGGGAGCGCCCGCGCTGTCAGATGGACGATCAGGAATGGGGCAAATTGCCCACATCTTTCAGGATATACCAGCAATTGATGGCGGAGTTGATCAGGAAGAGAAACACCGGAGCCACCATCCAGTCGATCAGGCCGGCATGATTCAGCATCAGACTCGACCCGATGGCGATCGCCAGGATATAGGCCGCGATCACATAGCCGAAGCGTCTGAGCGCGGCATGCGGCTGCGACCAGCGGGGATCGGGATCGGAGCGGAGGGCGCGCACATCCACCCGCATTTGCCACAACCCCAACAGCGCCACGGCTACGATGGGAATGCCGATCCCCAATCCGCTCGGACCGGGAATCAGGAAGAGGAGTGAGAAGGTCAACGTCAACACCAGACAATGAAATGTCTGCGAGCACCAAACGCGCAAACCGGCGGGTGACGAATCGCTCATGATCGCCGGATTGAGCGCCAGCGCAACGAAGAGCAGTCCCACCAGCACACCGGCGATTCCCGCCACCGCGGCGTAGAACTCAGTCCAATCCTGGAGTTCGCTGTTGATTGTCATGTTCTCTCCGGAGCGCCGACAGATACGTCACGGTACCCGACGCATAGGGGAGCAGGCAAGCAAACGATTCACCGCCCTGCGGCGAACCGCCGCCCCCCCATCCGCTATTCAGGATACGTTCAGTCACGTTGCGTATAACCCACATACGGTGCTGTGGCGGAACCGGCAATCGCACACTCGATCCGGTTCGCCACCGCCGGTCGGCGAGTCGCACGAAACAGACACGAGGGAAGACACGAATGATGTTCGAATCGATCGATCGACACCAGCCGCGGTGGCGCATGACCGGTCTGGCAGCGGTTGGAGCCGTAGCCCTACTGCTTCCCGGAACCGCTTCGGCGCAGGCTCCGGCTGCCGGGGTGCGTGATACCGATCCGAGCACGATCGACTGTTCCGCGATTCAAACCGATCCCGCCAGTCTGGGCGCCGCCTCGATCTATGTGATCGATCCGGAGCAATCCGAAGCGCGATATATCGCGGAGGAAGAATTGGCCGGGGTCGGAGCGAACACCGCCATCGGCAAAACGAAAACGATCCAGGGCGCGTTTCTCTTCGACGCGGATGGCGCGCCGATCGCCTGCTCGACGATCTATGTCGATGTCCGCACATTCGAGAGCGATTCCTCCCGGCGCGACAACTTCCTGCGTGGCAGCACCTTGCAGAGCGACCAGTTTCCGCTGGCCGAATTCGTCGTGACCGAGATCGAAGATTTCACGATGCCTGCCGAGGGCGAAGAAACCACTTTCACGCTGGCCGGCAATTTCACGTTGCACGGGGTAACGAAAACGATGGCCTGGACGGTGACCGCCAGCAAACAGGGCGACACATTGCAGGGAACCGCAAATACCCAATTCGATATGGCCGACTTCGATATCCAGAAACCGATCGTCGGTTCGGTGCTTTCCATCGAGGACACGATCCAGCTCGAAATCGATTTGGTCGCGACGAACTCGGCGGCATAACATTGGACCATCCCCGTGTACGGTGTCCAGCGAGATCGCACGGCACCGTACACGGGCTTTGCGATACCAGAACGCGAATGCCCTGCGCCGCACAGGAAATGGGTTTGCGACAGCAGGACACGGAATTCCCCTGTGGCACCGTACACTGATCGTTCTCCGGGCGCCGAACCCGGTCTTCGCTCGATGGAGAAACCGATGACAGCGACACCGAGGAATCGAAGGCGACTCATCGCGCTGGCAATGGTGGTGCTCGTGCCCATTCTCGTTCTCGGCGGGTTCGGATTGTACGGGCTGAGCCAGACCGACAAACTGCCCTGGCAAACCCAGCCGACCCGTATCCCGATCACCCCGGTGGAGATGCCCAGCTTCGGAACGATCGGGGGTACGCCAGCGCCGGCCGGGGCGGCGAGTCCCGCGCCGGGCGCGTGATCGTACCCCTGCTGAGCGCACCGATGGTTCGCCTGACGAATACAGCGAAATGGGCTACCCCGGCGTACCATAGGGAGGAGGATGGGCATTCGTACGCACGGAATGCCGTTCTTTCGGGTATCTACCCTCTTGACGTTGCCGCGTTCCGGCAGCATGATGGTAGAGCGCGAGAACTAAACTGCTGGGGCGGACCAGCAACGTTGCTGGCGTGAAGCGTTACAAGAGGAGGCTCGGTCTATGGGGTTGATTTCCTGGATCATTTTTGGCGCAATCGTTGGCTGGATTGGCAGCAAACTCGCCGGGACTGATGCCCAGCAAGGCTGGATTCTCAACATCGTCCTGGGGATCATCGGCGCCATCCTCGGCGGTATCGTCTATGGATGGATCGATCGGTCCAAGTTCTACATCGAGTGGTCGATCGGCAGCCTGATCGTCGGTATCATCGGCGCATTCGTCGTCTCGTGGGGCTATGCATACCTCATGGGCCGCAAGCGGGTGTAGCTCGATTCCCATGTCATTCGAAACCAGCGCCGGGGCATGAGCCCCGGCGCTGGTTTTTGTCATCGTTCGCTCGCCTTCCGGGCATGGTGCTGCGATGCCCCATTCATGCCGGGAAGCTCATGGGAACCGCTCACATACAGCATCCGCCTGGACACTCCGGGATATCCACCATCACTCCGGCACCGTCCCACCGTTGAAACACTGAGCGAATACCCCTCTGGAATTACCCGGAATCCGTATCAGATCCCACCCGGGCAGACGTCAGTGCCCCGCTGGAGGATGCGCTCTATGCTGCCTCGGACCGGCGGGAGCGAGCCCGTTCGACTGGCTCGACCGGGAGCGGGACCGATTGCTTTTTCGCTGGAGTCGTCCGTTTGGCGCGAGCGGGCGCGGGACGAGCCACCTCGACGTCCATTTGCACGGGTATGGCCTCGATAGCGGCTTCTGGCGCACGCTTCTTGCGTGGTGCTCTACGCGGTTTCGTCTCGTCCGGAACGGCGGATTGCATCTTGGCTGACTCAGCGCTCACCTCGGGAGGCACTGCTTTCCGGCGCGACCGCTTCGGCGGGACAGCAGACTGGCCTTCGGCAATGGCGGAACGACCAGTCGTCACGGGCGGTTCGTCGCTCACCGGCCGATCTTCCGCCACCGTCCGTTCCGCGGTCTTGCGCGGTTTGCGCAGATCGAATTCGAGCGAATAGCTGGCCGGTTTCCCCGCGGGCTGGCTGAATGATCCGCCGCCGCGGATATGCGTGAAATCGCCCGTGCCGGATTTCGGGACAATCGTCCATTCGCCGCGTGGATGACCTTTCGCATAGGCTCCGGCCACCTGTACGACGAAGCTGCCCTCGCGTTCACCGAGGGTTCCCGAAATCCGCTGGTATCCCTGGAAACGCCCGTCGTTCTCGCGAGGCAATACCGCCGTCAGCTCGGCCACGCTCTCGCCTTCGAGCGCACCGCTGAAGCGGCAGGTTTGGCTGATCCGGGCGAGACGCGCGACTCCGCTCGTCCCCCCCAAAATATCCTCGACCTGGCCCTCGATCGTAAATTGTCCACTCGCTCGTTCGAGCACGGAAACCCCTCCAGAACTACGAACAAATGTTCGCACACCTGGAGGGGCTTTTCAACCTCGCTGGCGAGAAACCCGGAGTTCGCTGCCGCGTCCGTACGCGGCGTTCAGGAGCCAGCGAGTCCACGCGCCGAGACCGTCCCGAGCATGCGACTCAGCGACTGGGAGCCGTGTGCTGACGCGCTTCCGGCACATACCGGCCATGATCGGGAACGGCGATTTCGTCGAAGTGCTCGTCCAGCTCGCGCAACCCCTCCCGGAGTTCGGGACCATAGATCGCGTGTCCATGCCCGGTCACCGCAAATTCAGGCTCCAGCTCCCGCAGGAGATGGACCGATGACCGGGCTGCTGGCCAGTCTGGCGTGAAATACATGGGTGGTCCCTGGATTTCCGGTTTTTGCGTCGCCACGGCATAGGCCGACTCCTGATCGGTGGTGATGAACGCATCTCCCACGATGAGGGAGCGATCGGCTGCTCGCCAGAACGAAACATGGCCAACGGTATGACCCGGGGTGTGGATCCATGTCCAGCCGGGCATCGGCGGAACGCTGCCGTCTGCCGGTAATGGACGGAGCCATTGCCGGACATCGACCGGTCCACGTGGATAGAGCACCGACAGCGCCGACATCAATCCCCCGCCCACCGTCGGATCGGGCGGGGGATACGATTCCGTCCCATTCAGGAAGGGAAGCTCGGCCGTATGCGCGTAAACGGGAACATCCCATTTCGACGCAAGCCCGTGCAGCGCTCCCACATGATCGAAATGACCGTGCGTCATGACGATCGCGCGCGGGCGCGCATCCTGGCCAAAACGCTCTTCGACATCGCGCTCGATAAAACGGGTGCTCCCGGGGATTCCGGTATCGACCAACACCCATTCCCTTCTTCCGGGCAGACCGACATAGACAACATTGACGATTGCCAGGCGTTGGTAAGAGATGTCGTCTACGACGGTCTGGGTGGGTCCTTGGGAGGCGGTATCGGCGATAGCGGTATCGTCGATCTGAATATGGTCGGGCATGACACACTCCGAGGGTTGGCATGCGACTCGTGCTCGCATCGATTCGCACGCGGGTTGCTCGTTCGACTGGCGAGCAGAGAACAAACCGCACCGGGAACCCGGTGCGGTTTGCGGGGCGGGACGTCGCCCAACGGCAGCAAGAGACGTCTGTGCTCCCGCGCCACAGAACGGGCGACCTTTTCGCTAGACCGCTCGATGGGTGGGTTGCCCGGCTGGATGCATCGAGCGCTCCGGGTCGTCGTACCGGGCGGTTTTGCCATTCTCCGATCTCGATGTTTCGTACTGATCGACGAGACCAGGATAGAGCTCACCGATCGCTTCCTTGACTCGTTTTCCGGCAGCGGCCATTGCCATTGCGGCGGCCGACGAAACAGCTGCTTCCACTCCGGAATCGTGGGTAGCCTGGCGCAAGGCGCCACTCAGACCGCTGTCGTGCCGATCTTCTCTGGAATAGTCGATCCGGTTGCCGTTGGCATCGTAGGCGGAGTGCCGCGATCGATCGTGATCGTCGCCACCACCTCCGCTCATTCCGCCTAACAACAGGCCACCGACGAATGCGGCGCCGACCGCAGCAAGCGGATGCGAATCGACCTGATAACGCCAGTCGAGATTCTGCTTGACCATCTCGGCCGATTCGGTCACCTGTTGTTCGATCCGCTCGATCTTGTCAGCGGCGTCGGCACGAGTTTCCTCTAGCTCTTGACTGATTTCACTTGTCGACTTGCCCATTGTTTGTCCTCCTTCAGTGATTCGAGGGTGCGGTCGGGTATGGGATGCTCCGGCATCCGGCGCTTGCCCGCCATACCGGCCAGCGCCGCAATGACGATGAGCACTACACCCACCAGCCCCAAGGCCTGCCAGGTGTCGAGCCACCGTTCGAGATAGACCGCCACCCCGAGCATGAAGACGATGAGTCCGGTCAACCCCAGAGCCGCAGCGGCCCCGAACATGACGAGCCCGCCCTTGGCGGCTTCCGCTTCTTCCCGGACCTCCGTCTTGGCCAGGTCGACTTCACCACGAATGAGATTCTGGAGATCGCCGAGCAGACCAGACAGCAGGGAGCCGACCGATTCCTGTCCAGGCGGATTCAATGGAGATGCGTTGCGTTCCATGGATTCCGTCGACCCCTCCTACTTCATTGCTTTCGCAATGATGAAACCGGCGCCGGCCGCGACCAGAAGCGATTCGACCGGGCGGCGGCGCACGAACGCTTCGAGATCCTGCATCATCTGCTCGGTATCACCGTGCTCGAGATAATTGGCGCCCTTTTCCATCATCTCCGCCGCCTGGTCCCCGATCGATTCCATCGATCCGCCCTGGTCTCCGGACATCGAACGGGTTTTCTCGGCGGCCTTTTTCAGGCCCTCGGCGGTTTTCTGCATACCGGCCTCGGCTTTGTGCTCGGCCTGAGAAGCGAGTTCGTCCGTTTTGCTCTTGTCGTTCATCGTGCTCTTTTCGTTTTTATTCCGGCTGCCGAGGTTGCTGCCCGTGCTCGCCGGCGTCGGATCCATAGTGGTCGCTCGAGGAGCGCGCGTGGCCCGGGTCGTGTCCGAGATGTCGGTCCCCGTGGGTGTGACCGTTCCATCCTCGCCCGTCCAGGGAGTGTTGGTCGTGTACTCGCGATTGCGCTTGTCGGACAGTCTGCTTTCGACGGGGTCCATAAGGTTTTCCTCCTGCACTGCTCGTTGTCGGAGTGGCGAACCCGCCACTGGTCACGAGCCCTTGCACCATCCATGCTGCCGCGTTCGAAAGGAATTCGTCAGAGCCTGCCACGCATAGGCGGGAAGTTGCATGATGGGAATACCCAGATTTGCGCGCGCAAATCTGGGTCAAATGGCCGCCAGAACGGCGGAATCTTCCGGATCGCGCCGTCGCCCGAAAATACGCGTGCGTGCCGGACGGAGCCGGGATCAGGCGCGACGGAACCTGGGAGCGACGTCGCTGGCGAACAATTCCAATCCGGACAGATTCGGCGCATCCATGAACCAGATCATGAAATGCCCGATTCCCGCGTCGGCATAGGCGCGCAGCCGGGCTTCGACCTGATCGGGCGTGCCGATGATCCAGTCCTCTGCCAACTGGCTCGGAATCGCATCGGATTCGCCGGAAACGAACGCCCGGAAATCATCCGCGGTGGCGTAGCTCGTGACGAACGTTTCATATTCGTCCGGCTGCTGGTCGGTATCGGCGGCGGCCAGATTCGCCAAGACCGCCAGGCGCTGCCGAATCGATTCGAGATCGGGCGCAACCAGGAGCTGCGTTTCCAGACTCAGCTCCAGTTCCTCCAGCGGGCGGTTGGCGCGCTCACAGGCCGCACGGAGCAAGCCAATACGACGTTCGAGCTCACCAAGTGAAACGGGGGTCGTATTCCATCCCTGACCGTAGCGGGCACAGGCATCCAGCGTGGCGGGGTTGACTTCCCCAAACCAGATCGGTGGATGCGGCCGTTGCCGGGGTTTGGGATTGCAGACGGCTCCCTGTGTCGAATAGAAGGCACCTTGGTGGGTGACCGGTTCGCTGGACGCCCAGAGATCCAGCATGAGCTCGGTCGCTTCCGTCAGCATGCCGGCCCGGATCTCGATCGCATCGTCCCAGGGAAGCCCGTAGGCGACATACTCTCGCCCGCTGAACCCGCAGTCCATGAAATGGATCACGCGGCCGCCAGAAATCTGGTCGAGCGTGGCGGTCATCTTGGCCGCCAACGCCGGATTGCGGAAGAGAACGGCCTGATGGATCATGCCCAATTTCGCTCGCTCGGTCGCGCCCGCCAGCGCCGAAAGCACCGTCCATCCCTCCAGAATGGCATCGTCCTTGCCCAGCATCAGATGGTCGGCCACCCAGAGCGAGTCGTATCCGAGCTCGTCCGCGCGTCGCGCCATCGCCATAGCCGCCAGCGGATCGATCTCGGCAAATCCCGGCGTGCGGAAGAGATTCGGTCCTGGTGAGGCAAAGATCGGAACGCAGAATCCGAATTGGAGAGACGGCATGGAGTGGGCTCCTTTCTGGAAAGACTCGCATCGGTCCGGTGGCGAAGGTCGGTAGTCTCGATGAAGGGTAGCCGCTCGTGAGGATGGATATCGGGCGTTCGCGTCCGGTGTCTCAACCGCCTCCGGATCGGGACGATTTCGCGGCCAACGAGTCGATCGCAACAGCGACGACCAGAATCGAACCGGTGGCGACGGGCTGCCAAAACGGGGAAACGCCAAAGAGATTGAGCGCGTTGGAAACCACGCCCAGAAGGAACACGCCCACGACAGTACCGGTCATTTTGCCCTGGCCACCCGCCAGCGACGCTCCGCCGACGATGACCGCCGCAATCGCTGTCAACTCATACCCCAGCGCTCCGGCGGGCTGTCCGGTGGCGGTTTGCCCGACCAGGATGATTCCGGCGATCGCGGCGCACACCGCCGTGATCATATAGACGATCAGCCGAACCCGGCGCACATCGATCCCGACTCGCGCTGCCGCAATCGCGTTTCCACCAATGGCATAGACGTAATGCCCAAACCGCATACGACTCAATATGACAGTCGAAACGATGGCCACCGCCAGAAACACCCAGAATGGGTTAGGGATTCGGAGGGTCGATCCGAGCCCCAGTTTCGTGAAGCTCATCGGCACCCCGAAAAGCGGGGTGGCATTGGTCCAGACATAGAGCAGGCCGCGCAGAATGGTCATCGTGCCGAGCGTGGAAACGAACGGATTGACGCCGATCCAGGAAATCAGCAATCCGTTGACCAGTCCAACGAGCAGACCGGCCCCGATCCCGGCGGCCACCCCAACCGCTATTTGCCACTGGTGCGCGGCGCCGGTTCCCACCAGATGGATGATGACCTTGGCACAGACAACACTGCTGGCCGCGGCAACGGCGCCGACCGAGAGATCGAATCCGCCGAGCACGATGGCGAAGGTCATACCGCAAGCCATGATGCCGATGACCGCATTCTGCCGGAGGAGATTGATCAGATTGCCTTCCGACCGGAATTTGGGTTCGACGATGGACATGCCGACGAAGACGACCAAAAAGACGAAATAGATGCCATAGTCGCGAGCAGCTTCGAGCACCCGCTGCGTGGACGACTGGCGTGATGCCATGGTTGCCGCCATCAGCGGGCTCCCACGCCGGCATGCGCACCGGTAATCATCGCGACGATTTCCTCTGGTGTGGTTTCGCTGGTCTTCAATGTGCCAGCATATTTTCCACGGCGCAGCACCGTAATACGATCGGCCAGGCGAAAGACCTGATCGAGATTGTGGCTGATGATGAGCAGACCAAAACCCTGATCGCGCAGACCACGAATGAGTTCCTCGACAGCGGCGGTTTCCCCCACCCCGAGTGCGGCAGTCGGTTCATCCATGATGATCAATTTGGAACCCCAGGCAGCCGCGCGGGCGATTGCGATTGCCTGGCGCTGCCCACCAGACAACGCGGCCACCGGCGCTTCGATGGGTGGTACGTTCATGCGCAGCTGATCCAGCATCTGCTTTGCCGAAGCGGCCATACCACGCTTGTCGAGAAACCCGGGGCCCCAGGTCTTCTCGCGCCCAAGATAGATATTGGCCCATACCGACATATTTCCTGCCAGCGCCAGATCCTGAAACACGGTTTCGATCCCGGCCGCGCGCGCCTCGGCCGCCGAATCGAACGATACGGTTTTTCCGTCGAACTCGATCGTCCCGCTATCGGCATGATGAACGCCGGAAATGATCTTGATGAGGGTCGATTTGCCAGCGCCGTTGTCACCAACGAGCCCGGTGATCTCGCCGGGATAGACTTCGATATCGACACTTTCCAGCGCGGTGACCGCACCGAAGCGCTTGCCCACGCCCGTGGCTCGCAAGATCGGCGCTCTTGCTCCCGGTGACTCGCCGCTGTTCATGACGGCGCCTCTACCCGGTCCGCCCGGGTCCGCAGGGCGGATGTGACGATTTCCCAAACTCGTCTCGGATCCTCCGGCGCGAGTGTGGACATCGCCTCGCATGCGCGAAATGCCCAAACGGCGATCATGTCGATTTCCATCTCATCCATGATTTCGATACCACGCGCCAATTCCATCTCGCGTCCGACCGGCACGCCAAATGCCTGGATCCACCCAACCGTGCCCGCGGTCGAGCCTTCGGTTGCCCAGCGCATTCGCTGGCACCAGCGTCGTAGATAGTCTTCGAAATCGGCCGGGGACACCTGTTGGAAGAACCAGTACGGAGTCGCGCCGAACCAGCGAACACCCGGTTTCGTCGCCAGCTCTCGCCACCCGCGATCGCCGATTGCTTCATCCGGCAAGAGCACCAGGGCGCTTTCCAGTCCGCGCCGGTCGGCTTCGGCAATCATCCAATCGAGCGCGTCCATGGTCGAATCGTGCTGGAAGTCAGCAAGCTGTCCGGTCCAGTCGTCCGGCATCGGGAAGCCATGGCGATCCTCGAACCGTTGCTGGCAGACCGCACAACGGCAACTCCAGCGATCTTCCGGATTCCGGGGAACGGGCAACGCGAGGTGAGGTTCATCCCAGACCACGGTCGAAGCACCCGCGGCTACGCAAGCATCGAGCCAGCGGGTGACGAGTTCCCGAAATGGCTCCTGAGCGAAACAGAGTGCCGGCAAAGCGGCGCCGGTTCGATCTCGCTGGGTCGCCTCGGGATGCTCCATGACCGCATAGCTGGCAGCCTCTCCCCCAAAAACGCCGCCCACCCCCCAGGGGGTACACCAGGCGCCGATGCCAAGATCGCGACCGGCCGCGATCAGTTCGGTCATCGTCTCGGGATTCCAGCGCAGATCGGCTTCGGAAAACGTATGCACCACGATAGTGGCGCCGAGGCCGGCCATCTCCGCCAGATCGGCTCGCGCATGACCAGGATACCGGTTGCCGAAATAGGCGACTCCAAGTGGCGGTCCGGTCATGTCGCCCGCCCGGCGAGTTGGTGCAGGACCGAGCTCTTGCGACCGCCGGCGGCTTCGTCTTCGAGGAAATCGGTCCAGTGATAGAAAACGAGTCCATCCGCACCAGATTCGAGCGCGATCGTTCCGGCATCGAGCAATTCGGCTGCAGAGACGTCCGGTCGCCTGCGCCGGGGAGCATGGATGCCCTCGGTATAGAGCGGCGCAACCTGGAGGGTCGTCAAGATCTCGGCGTGGTCACCGGCCAATACACGCGCATCGGTAACGGCATCACGAATCCAGCTCGCCGGCCGGTTGAGGATTTGCAGATAGGTCATGAGCTCGAAGGTCGCAATCGTGCCACGCAGCAGTTCGAGATCCTGCGCGACAATCGTGCGCCGCACATCGAGTCCACCGAAGTCGTTGCGGGGAAACGGCAGAGTATTGAGCATCAACGGCGGCGCGCCATACGGCTCCAGAGCGGCGCCAATTCGCTCGATCGCCTGCTTCAACCAATCCGATCGCCAGGCATTCCACGCTTCGGGCGCTTCGGACAGGATCGCGGTCGCCTGGGTTCGCAAATCGCCATCCGGCAGAACGAACCCCGTCGATTCACTGAAGCGCGCACGGCAACGATCGCAGAAGCAGAACCGGTCAGCACCGGTGAATCTATAGTCCGGGTTCCAGGTCCAGTTTTCCCAGAATCCAGGAAAGCGAGTGAACTGGAGAAACATCGAATCGGGCCGATACGCCTCGACTGCCGAGCGGATACGCTCGATCTTCCAGGCGAGATAGCCTTCATGGGTCGGGCAGACACCGGTGTACCAGTCGATCCCCCGGTCGAGTTGGCCGAGCGCGTCGACCGGCCGGGCGTCCGGGAAGACATCCAGGGCGGCGGGATCGAAAAAGGTGGCTGTGGTCTGCACCACCCGCATGCCCGCGGCACGGCACGCCTCGACCCAGGCGAGGTCGTCATAGCTGGCCAGTCTGCTGGCATAGGCAGCCAGATAGGCGCTCTGATCGACACCGGAGGACGGGAGTGGATCGAGCCGGTTCTGGGTCAAGACGACCGTAACGCCACTGGCGGCCAGCTTGGCGGCCGCGTCATCGTAGCTCATGCCATAGGTCGTGAACCATTGCAGGTCGTAGACCTTCATCGCAATTCGAGTCATAGGCAGCGGTCAGGAAACGTATCGATAGGGCAACGGGCAACCAGCAGTCAGCCGCTCTGCTGACTGCTGGTTGCTGCGCTCTAGCAGCCCCAGGATGGCGGAACCGATTCGGCGTTTTCGATGGTGATGATCGGCAACGGCTGGAAGAACGGTTTGGGAATCTCGTCTTCATGGCCATTGAGATAGAGCCAGGCCATGTGCATGGCGTCGAATGCCTGCGGATAGGGATCCTGGTTGACCGTACCGGCCACCGTCCCGTCGAGAATCGCCTGGCGCACCCCGGCATCGTAATCACCGAGCACGAACTTGATCTCTTCGCGGCCATTCTGATGCGCAAACTGAGACGCGGCAACGCCTTCCGGCCCCTGCATGACGATCGCATCGAGTTCCCCCTTGGGGAAGCGGGTCAACAGGTCCTGCGTCGCGGCCAATGCTTTGGCGCTGTCGAAATCGTCGGTTACGGTTGCGACGACATCATATTGCGGGAAGGTAGCCAGAATCTCATCGAAACCCTGACCGCGGTTGATCTGCGGCGAAGTGCCGGTGATGCCCTGGACATATCCGATCCTGGCCGGATTGTCCCCGAAAAGCTGATTGACCAATCGTGCCTGCTGGCGACCGTATTCGACATCGTCCGCGCCGACATAGGTCACGACATCCGCCTTGCCGCTTTCGAACCCGGCGCGATTGTTGACCTCGATGACCGGGATTCCGGCATTGTTCGCCTCGACGATGCCGGGGATGATCCCCTCGCCAGACGGTGTGAGCAAAATCAGATCGTATTTCTGCGCGATGAAATCCTGCATGTTGCCGACTTCGACGGCGAGATCGCCACCACCGCCATCGCGCAAGTCATATTCGAATCCGAAGCGCTTGGCGCCGTCTTCGAGACCGGTCTTGAAATTGGCATAGAAGGGAACCGAAAGATAGGCGACCGAAACGCCGATCTTCTTGCCGCTCATTGGCTCCGGAGTGCCCTCCACCACCCGGGGCGGAATATCCGGGCACGAAACGGTGTCCTGGGCAATCGACGTCTCGGGCCGTAATCCGGCTCCCAATGCGGCCAGCGCCGCGAGCGAAAGTCCGCCGGCTGCCCCCCGGCGCAGAAGCGAACGACGATCGATTGACTGATCGAACGAAGACATTCCAGACCTCCCTGTCCAACAATGCGTACGACGAGCCATGCACTCGCGAGACCGGGTGCGGCGCTCGCGGGGTTTGGAGATGAAATTCACAAACCACGCAAGGGTACCATCGAAATGGCGCGCCCCCATAGAGCCCGGGCCGGTTGGAGGTGGCCCGATACGATCGGGGTGGGTGCGTCTTCTCGCCCCGGATTCCAATGGCGGTACAATGCCACTCGGGTGAGACTCGCGAACAATCGATCACGGGCACGGCGCGCAGAGACGCTGCAGTGGCCCGATCGGTCGTGCAATCGTTTGCACGTGCACGACCCACAGCGAAAGGATGGAACAACGATGAATCCTCGCATCCCGTGTCGGGTTTCCCTTGCCGCGCTGTTCGCGCTCACGCTCGTTCTCGGCGTGTTCGGAACCACCGCCGCGCAGGATGCGGCCTCACCCGAGGCCGCCGGCACGATCGAGATCAAGGGCGCGGTTGCGCATCCGGGGCACTGGTCGGTCGCGGACCTGCAGGCGCTGCCGTCGGAAACAGTCGAAATCGACTATCTGACCGACAATGACGTACCTCAGCACCACAGTTTCACCGGTGTCCGCTTGTGGGATGTCTTGCAATTGACCGTATCGGCCGACGATCCTCCCGGCAAGGCGCTATCGCCCCTGGCGTCCTATCTGGTCATCCAGGCCAAAGATGGCTATTTCGTGGTCTTCTCCATGGCCGAGATCGCTCCCGATTTCGGACACCAACCCTATCTGCTCGTTTGGGAGATGGACGGCCAGCCGCTTTCGGACGCGCAGCGTCCCCTGATGCTGGTAGCTCCTGGGGACACCACGGACGGGCGCTTCATCTATGGCATCACCACCCTCGAAGTGCGCAGTGTGACACCGGATAGCGCTGGCTGATCCCCACCCGCCAACCGGGATGCGGCGAGCCGCACCGGCACTCATGACGGAGGCAACTGCCCGTTGCTTCCGTTCATGGGACGGGTTTTCGATCAGGATTCCGGATCGAACATGAGCTCTCGCACCTCTTGCGCGCACCGGCACGCGGCGGCGATGTGGGCAGCCCACTCCATCGCCGCCTCGCGCGAGGACGTCTCGATGATCGCAAAACCCCCAATGACCGCTTTGGTTTCCGGATAGGGTCCATCGGTGATCGTCCCATCGGGGGCCACGATGCTCGCTTGCTGCGTGTGCAGGCCAGCGCCAAAAATCCATACGCCAGCATCTTTGGCTTCCCGAACCACCTTGCGCGCGGCTTCGTCGACCGCCGGCAGATCCTCCACCGGGAAGTTCATCGCACCGTCATCGAACGAGATCAGATAGCGCGCCACATCACCACCCCTTCCAACGGGTTCAGTTTCCAGCGTACGCTGCCAGGTGCGTACCGGTAATCGTCGATTTGGCGGCGACCAAATCGACCGGTGTGCCCTCGAAGACGATGCGCCCCCCGTCGTGGCCCGCGCCGGGACCGAGATCGATGATCCAGTCGGCATGCGCCATCACGGCCTGGTTGTGTTCGATCACGATGACCGATTTGCCGGAATCGACCAACCGGTCGAGCAATTCCAGCAGGCGCGCCACATCGGCCATATGCAAACCAGTGGTCGGTTCGTCGAGGATATAGACCTCCCCCTTGTCGCCCATTTGGGCCGCGAGCTTGAGGCGCTGGCGTTCCCCGCCGGAAAGGGTGGTCAATGGTTGTCCGAGCGCAAGATAGCCGAGCCCCACATCCTCCAGCCGCTGCAGAATCGCATGCGCCGCCGGCACCTTTGCCGGACCGGATGAGAAGAACGCTTCTGCTTCGGTCACCGGCATCGCCAGCACGTCGGCGATGTTCTTGCCGCCGAGCTCGTATTCCAGCACCGATGCCTGAAATCGCTTGCCATCACATTCTTCGCAAACCGTCGTGACCCCTTCCATCATTCCGAGATCGGTATAGATCACCCCGGCGCCATTGCAGGCCGGACAGGCGCCCTCGGAATTGGCACTGAAGAGCGCCGGTTTCACCCCATTCGCTTTTGCGAACGCCTTGCGGATCGGTTCGAGCAATCCGGTATAGGTCGCCGGGTTGCTGCGGCGCGAACCCTTGATCGGTGTCTGGTCGATGGCCACCACGCCATCCTGTTTGCCGAGCGATCCATGAATCAACGAGCTCTTGCCCGAACCCGCCACACCGGTGACGACCACCAGCACACCCAGGGGAATATCGACATCGACATTCTGCAGGTTGTGCGTGTTCGCGCCCCGGACCGGCAGCGAGCCCGGCGAGCTGCGCACCGGCGATTTCAATACCGCACGATCGCCCAGATGCCGTCCGGTCAGCGTACCGCTGGTCCGCAATCCCTCGACCGTTCCCTCGAAGACGATCTCGCCGCCATTCGACCCGGCGCCCGGTCCGAGATCGACCACATGATCGGCGATCTCGATCACTTCCGGTTCGTGCTCCACCACCAGCACGGTATTACCCTTGTCTCGCAGCGAGCAGAGCAGCCCGTTCATCCGTTGCACATCGTGCGGGTGCAATCCAGCGGTCGGTTCGTCGAAGACATAGGTCACATCGGTCAGCGCCGATCCAAGATGCCGCAGCATCTTGATCCGCTGCGCTTCGCCGCCCGAGAGGGTGCCCGCCGAGCGATCGAGACTGAGATACCCCATACCGAGCGCCACGAACCCATCGAGGATCTGCTGCAAGGCCGCGACCAGCGGCGCGACCGAGGGCTCGTCCAGTTCCCGCATCCATTCGGCCAGATCCCGCACCTCCATGGCGCAGGCATCGGCGATGCTGATGCCCCGAATCTTCGACGAGCGCGCGGTTTCGTTCAGCCGGGTGCCATCGCATTCCGGGCAGGTGGAAAAGGTGATCGCCCGCTCCACGAATGCGCGGATGTGGGGTTGCATCGATTCCGGATCCTTGGAGAGCATCGATTTCTGGATGCGCGGAATCAATCCCTCATAGGTGACATTGATACCGTCGACCTTGATCCGCGTCGGTTCTTTATAGAGCAGCGCCTGTAGTTCCTTTTTCGTGAAATCGCGGATCGGTTTGTCGGGATCGAAGAAACCGCACCCGGAAAAGATCCGCCCATACCAACCGTCGATGCTGTAATTGGGGATCGTCAGCGCGCCCTCGTTGATCGACTTCGCGGCATCGTAGAGCTGGGTCAGATCGAAATCGCTGATCGCGCCGGTCCCTTCGCAACGGGGACACATTCCCCCATTGCGGGAAAACGTCTCCACCTTCGCCTCGCCCGTGTTCGGACCTTTTTCGACCACGACCGTGCCGCTGGCCCGCACCGTGGCGGTATTGAACGAAAAGGCATTCGGTGAACCGATCTGCGGTTGCCCGAGCCGGCTGAAGAGAATGCGCAATAGCGCGTTGGCGTCGGTCGCCGTGCCGACGGTAGAGCGTACATTGGCTCCGATCCGCTCCTGATCGACGATGATCGCGGTCGTCAACCCGTCGAGCACATCGACATCTGGCCGCGCCAGCGTGGGCATGAATCCCTGCACGAACGCGCTATAGGTTTCGTCGATCATCCGGCGCGATTCTGCCGCGATGGTATCGAACACCAGCGAGCTTTTGCCCGAACCGGATACCCCGGTGAAGACGGTCAGACGCCGCTTGGGCAGCTCGACATTGACATTTCTCAGATTGTTCTCCCGCGCGCCCTGCACGCGGATTCGATCGTGGCTGTCGGCTTTATGGCGCGCCGCGGGCGCGGTGTCGACGGTGATGGACATGGGAATCGGGCTCTTCCTTATGATAGTGGGATGACCGGGCTGACGAACGATGACCGCGGGGGAGCGTCGATTTTCTCAGTCCGGATGCCGTTCTGGCAACTGTCCCAGCCGGGTCGGTCGTACCGCCATCTATTCGACGCGCCTCATAGCCGAAATGTGACACCACCCCGGCCGAACCATGCAGCGCGCACCCCGAATCGAAATGGGCCACTGCCTGCTGCCTGCCGCCCGCTCCCTACGAGACCCTCACGCCAATCCTGCATCCCGCGCCCGGATGATGGCCTCGGAACGATCGGCGACCTGCAGCTTGGCAAAGA
>JBIQLF010000042.1:0-7673 GCA_044464585.1 Thermomicrobia bacterium | reverse complement strand
GCCTCGGAACGATCGGCGACCTGCAGCTTGGCAAAGATGTTGCTGACATGGTTGGCGACGGTCTTCGGGGAAAGGAAGAGTTCGTGGGCGATGGTGGCATTGTTCTTGCCTTGGGCGATGAGGACGAGAATCTCACGTTCGCGTTCGGTGAGACTGGGGAAGATCGACACCGGCGCGGGCCGGGCAAAATAGGTGAGCACCCGCGAGGCGATCGCGGGGCTGAAGATCGCTTCTCCGGCGGCCACCGAGCGGATCGCCCGCAGCAGGTCCTCTTCGTGGGTGCCCTTCAGGATGTAGCCCCGCGCTCCGGCTCGCAATGCGGCAAAGACCGAATCGTCGTCCTCGAACATGGTCACGATCAGCACCCGCATGGCCGGACTTGCTTCCACGATCGCGCGGGTCGCCTGGATCCCGCTGCCGCCGGGAAGCTGTAAATCCATCAAAACGACATCCGGTTGCGCGGCAAGCGCCAGATCGATCGCCACATCGACCGCATCGGCTTCACCGGCAATCTCCATATCGGGTTGCACGCCGATCAATGCCCGCACTCCCTTCCGAAAGAGCGGGTGGTCGTCCACGATCAGCAGGCGGATTCGTTCATGATCGGACATTGGCGTTTCCAGGGCAAAAGGCAACGGACGACCGGCAACAGGAATTTCTCCGAGGAAAGGCGTTCGGGCCAACAGGCGATCCCTCGATGTCGTTCGGAATGGTGGGTATCTCCTCCCGTCCTCCGGGGAAAGCGGCGATCCACTCCATCATGCCCCGCTTCCTGAAACCGGCAATTCCGCCACGATCCGCGTGCCCGCTGGCACGGCCGGTTCGATCGAGAATCTGCCGCCCAGTTCTGTGGCTCGCTCGCGCATCGATTGCATCCCGACGCCGGAATGGCGGCTGGGCGGTATACCCACGCCGTCGTCTTCGATGGTGAGCCGGATTCCCGTGGGTTCCCGGCTGAGGTCGATTCGGCATCGCGTCGCATTGGCATGGCGCACGACATTGGTCAACGCTTCATCGACGATTCGATAGACCGCGACTTCGACCGCGGCCGGCAATGGACCGAGCTGGGCGGGGGCATCGAGGCTGACCAGCAGCGGGCTGGCATTCGCGTCGCTGCCGTCACCGAGGTTGATCGTGGCGATCCGGGCGCGCAATGCGCCGATCAATCCCAGATCGTCGAGCGCGGCCGGTCGCAGCCCCTGTACCAGACGCCGAATATCGAGAATGGCGGCGCGCAATTCCTGTTGCAATTCGGTTGCCTGGGTCAACGCGGTATCGGGATCGCTGTGGATAGTCGCTTTCAATGCACCCGCCTGCAAGGTCATCGCCGCCAGCTGAGCGCCGAGCCCATCGTGCAGATCGCGCCGGAGTCGCCGCCGTTCTTCTTCCCGGGCGGTGACGATCCGCTCGCGGCTGATCTGCAAATCGTGCGTCAAGCGCACATTGTGCGCCACCACTCCGATCTGCCGGGCAAGATCGTCGAGCAGCTCCCGGTCGGCGGTGTCGAATTCGCGCGAACCGGAACGAGGCGAAACGATCAGCTCGCCAGCCGGTTGGGTCTGGTAGACCAGCGGTATGGGAATCTCGATCGATCCCGGGTTGCCCGCCATCGCCACCGGCACCGAACCGGATTCGAGGGTGATGGCGGCATAGGGCAGGCGCAGACTCTGGGTCAAAACCCGCACCGTGGCCCGGAGCGCCTCCACGGGCTGAACGGTTTCGGAGAGATCGTCCGTGAGTTTGCGCACGACCCGATAGGGATCGTCCCGGTCTCCGAAAAGAAGCCGGTCGATGCCATGCTGCACGCGGTTGCGCACGGGCTGGAAGAGCACCGCGGTCAGCCCGAGCGCGGCGAGCGAGAGCACGGTCGTCTGGTCGCCCTGCAATTGGGCGCCGATACCGAAAACGATTCCGACATAGGCCGCCACGACCAGCGCGCTCATGAACGCCCAGACCAATGTCCGGCTGAGAATCAGATCGATATCCCACAATCGGTATCTCAGAATGGCAATGGTCAGGCAAACCGGAAATGCCATCGAAAAAACGGGCACGGCCACGGTGAAGACGAGCAGGGCCAGCAATCCTCGGGGCGAGCCATCGATCGAGCGCATGGCCGCATCGCCGATGAGAAAAGCGGGGAGAGCCACCGCGGCCCCGGCGGTGCCCCATTTCATCTGTTGGCGTTGAACGCGGGTCGATTTCCATCGATACCGGTAGATCAGCGATCCGAAAATGAACGCCAGCAACAGCAGATCGGTGACGATTTCGAAGAGCAGCCCGGTTCCGCGGGTCAGGCCGCCACCGGGGAACGCAATGAACGACAGCGCGCCCAGCACATAGAATCCTGCCACCAGCGCCATCCACCGAGGCACGAACTGGCCGGTGGGGAAGAGCATCGGCAACAGGAACACACTGGTGATGCTGAGCCCCGTCATCGCAATCCCGATCACCATCCAACCGATCTGGCCATCGACCAGGTCCCGCAATGCCGGGGGAAACACGCTGCCGATTCCGGCAACGAAGGTGAGCGCAATATAGAACGCAAACCAGTCGGTTCCCTTGCGTTTCAGCAACAGGAATGCGCTCAGCACCACCCCGAAAATACTCTGGATCACCGTGGAAATGGTCGTGGTCACCACCAGCGCGCCATTGGATATGCCAAGCCCTTCCAGATGCGCTCGAAATGCGATCGCATCCGCTGGGGTCATGGTTGTCAGATCGAGGCTTTGCCGGAATTGTTCGGGCGACACCCGCACGCTCACCGCCACCGACAGCACGAGCACGAGCAACCACAGAATCTCCTGGAGGCGACGCACGGTCGCCCCCGGGAGATCCCACCAAATGCGTTGCCGGAATGACATGCCAGAATGCACTCGACCGATCCTGCCGCTCGCTGCCAGATGGGTGCTATCGTCCCGGGTCGGGCGCCCATTGTCCAGTGCTTGTGCGCTGCCCCGTCATTGGACGCTGGACACCAGACCCAGGCCAGCGCATTACTCGACCGTGACGATCTCCATCATCCCCTGCATTGCATGGGGAACACCATCCGGGAAGGGCAACATACAAAGCGCGACGTAGGTCCCGGGTTCCAGATTGGAATCCAGCCAGGCCGTGCGCCCAGCTCCCAGAATACTGATGGAGGCAACGGGCTGGTAGTCCATCAGCGCCGCGGCAACCGGATTATCCGGTGGCGGGGTGGCATCCTCCGGCAAAGCGAAGAGCTCCATGATCTGATCGGTAGTCGTGCCTTCCGGTACAGGCAGCACCTGGAATTCATGCGCGATGGCGCCGATGTTGCTCAGCTTCAGGCGAGCCGGACCCGCCGGCAATCCCCCCTCTGGCAAGACGAAATGCATTTCGGTCAGCTCGATCGTGGCACCCGCATCGGGTTCGGCGGGGGAGCTGCCGTCTCCTGCGCCAATGGTCGCGAATCCACTCCGGGCCGAAAACGGATCGAACATGAAATAGTCGCCGGCATCGAGATCGACCACGCCGGTCAGCGATCCTCCCGGAACCGCCCAGTCTGGCAATCCAACATAGCCGGCATTCAAAAACCAATCAGGCAGAGTGTCGTTGCTCTCGGTCGACATGAACGCCACCACGTCGTCCGTCGAGGTTCCTGCTGGCAGCAAACCCAGCGAACAATGCGACGGCATCGTCCCGGCATTGACGAGCGTCACCGTATACCGCCCGGCTGTGAGTCCCTCGGGAATGTCGAACGCATCATCGGTGATGGTGATCGTCAGCTCGGGGAATTCCCCAGCGCCGGGCGTCCCCTGGGCAAACGCATTCGACGTACGCGCGAACGACAACACCGCCGCGAGACTGCTGGTTCCCTGTAGGAATGTTCGCCGGTTCATCCGCTTATCCTTTGCATTGCTCGCCGCCGATCGGCCGAGTCGATGACCCCACGATATGCTGGGGACATTCCCGGCCGGAAGGGAGAAGATTCCCGTTTTCGCCGGGAAGAGCATCCATATCGCCCGGCTTTTACGCGTTCCGCGAACGTTCCGGTCGAGGGGCAGGGAGAGCCTATGTACCGCACGCGATGGTTCGCCTTTGGCATGGTCCTGTTGTTCGCGCTGCTGGGGGCAGGCAATGCGATGGCATCGATCCCGATCGCTCCGCCAGCGGTCACGCCGTTCTACGATGCGCCGGAAACGATTCCCTCCGAACCAGGCACACTGATCCGCTGGGAAACGATCGAGAATCCACGGGGGGACGCGCATCTCTATCGGATGCTCTACACCTCGACCGATGTGAACGACGATCCCATCGCCGTTTCGGGCGTCCTGGCCATTCCCGCCGGTCCCGCTCCCCGCGACGGATTTCCGCTCGTTGCATCCGCGCACGGCATGGTCGGAGCGGCGCGCGGCTGCGCGCCCTCATTGGCGCTGTTCGAGGAACTGGACGGGCAATCGTTCTGGTCGATGCAGCTGGCGCCTTATCTGGATGCCGGATATGCGGTCGTCCTCCCCGACTATCAGGGCGCGGGAGCGGCCGGCCCCGCATCGAACATCGCTGGCACGGTCGAAGCGCATGACGTGCTCGATGCCATCCGCGCCGCCCGGGCATTCCCGGACACGGCCATTTCCCACGAGACCTTTCTCTGGGGGCATTCGCAGGGGGGCCATGCGGCGCTCTTCGCCAATGCCACGGCCGCCGCATACGCGCCCGATATCACCGTCTCTGCCACCGCGGTGCTGGCCCCGGCAATCGACTTGCGCGGGATCTTCGAGACCGTCTTTGCCTCGGACATCCCGGTGGCAAGCTCGGTGCTGCCATTGATCGTCGCTCGCGCCTGGACGGAGACCTATCCGGAGCTGGCATTGAGCGACATCCTGACCGAGCAGGGGATCGACGTGGTGCAGACCGCCGTCGATCATTTTTGCATTCCCTGGGTGGGGCTTCCCTCGCTGATCTACACTCCGAAAACGCTGTTCCATCCGGATGCGCTTACCACCTGGTCGCAAACGATCGACGAAAACACCCCCGGCGATCAGCCATTGCAGCCGCCGCTCTTCATCGGACATGGCGATGCGGATGAGAACATTCCCATCACCGGGAGCAGGCACTATGTGCAACGGCTCTGCGCCGCGGGCAACTCTGTCACGTTCGAAACCTATCCCGGCGTATCGCATTTCGGCGTCGTCGAAGCCGCGAATCAGGATGTGCTCGATTTCTTCGCAGCGGTCCGTTCTCGTGCAACGCTTGCCCGCTCCTGCCCATAGTCACCCGTTCCCCACCGCAACCATCGCCACGACCCAACGCGATCTCGGCGTGACCTGCCCACCAGCGTGCAATTGGACTCGAACGCTCGCCGCGGGTGGAGCTCGGCAGGAAATCACGGGACAAACATCAACCGGCTCTCTGGCGCCAACAACATCCGTTCGAAACTGAACGAATGGCCACGCTCTGTTCGGCAATATCTGGACATGAATAATGCTCGAATGCCAGGATGCCGCGCCTCGATCCCGGTGTGCCACACTATCAGCCGCTTGAGTTTGTCGTAGATGATGAAAGGTTATCGCATTGTCGTCACCACAGAATCCGGTCAAGAAGATCCGTGCGGAAGAGCACGAGACCGCGGTCGATACCGATCTCTCCGCCGCATTGCAGCGATTGGCGCAGTTGCCGCCATCGACCGAAACGCCGTATGCGACCGTAACGCTCGACTGGTATCCCGAGGGAGGCAAACGCATGTCGCCCGTGGAAGCGTGGGACGAGATTCGGGAAGAAGTCTGGCAATTCCATTTCCGCAGCGCCGAGGGTATTTCGGCCGAGAACGACCGCCTGCGCATCGGGGCGTACATTGCCGATGAGCTCGACAAGACCGCCCGCGGCGCGGTGATCGTGTCCAATAGCGGACAAGACGTTTTCGATACCGTGTCGTTTGGGCTCACCATTCCCACCACGGCCCAACTCGGCCCGATTCCCTATCTCAAGGAATTCGCCCGGCTGGTGGAGGACAATCCGACCTTCGCCGTGCTGGTGCTCGATCAGGCGCAGGCCGATCTCTATGTGGTCAACGCCGACGTGCTTTCCGAATCGGTTTCGGTGACCGGCAGCAAATATCCCCGCCACCAGTCGGCCGGCGCGATGAATCAGCGGCGTTACCAGCGGCGCGCCGAGGAACGGGTCGACGCATTCATCCGGACGGTGGCCGATGAGACTCGCAAGGCGCTGGATGCATCGGGCATTCGCCGCTTCGTGCTCGGCAGCGACGAGACGAACGGCGCGCTCTTCCAGGAGATGATCCACGACACGGTCAAGGAAAAACTGATCGGCACCTTCAAGGTCGATATCAGCGCCGCCAACTTCGACCAGATTCTGGAGCTGGCCCGTCCAATCGCCACGGAATATGAGCGCACCCGCGAATCGCAAGCCGTCGATGCCGTGGCCGATGCAATCGGTTCCGGCAACCGGGGCGCGGCTGGCGCGATCGATGTGCTCAAGGCGCTGGAGCAGGGTCAGGTCTATCGGCTGGTCATGAGCGGCGACTATTCCGAGATGGGGTGGGCCGACTACACCATGCCGATCTACGGCATCGGCGATCCCCCGACCGAGCATCCCGCCGGTGGCGACCCGCACAACATCGTCCCCGTCCCGCTGGAGCAGGAGATGATCCGCCAGGCGCTCATCACCGGCGCCCAGCTCGAGATCGTCGATCCGTCTGTTCCCGTCTCCACCGAAGGCGACGTCCCCAAAGCCGACGAGCCGATCCCCAATGCGCCCGCCGATACCAAGCTGGATGAGCTCGGGAGCGTCGGAGCGCTGCTACGCTGGTAGCGAGGTCCCGACACCAGACCCCACCGTGCTTCCATGACCGGAAGCACGGTGGTTTTCATTTGTGGTCCGCAACGGGCTGAAGACCCGTTGCTAGTCACTTGAAGTCCCGCTGGGACTGCGACGACGAGGCCCCATCTCTATTGTCATTCTGAGCAAAGCGAAGAGTCTCTCGTCAGTTTGGCCGACAGGCAACTCCCAGTCGCCAGCCCATATCCCATCTATCGTCTCCCTTGCGGGGACCAAACGGACCACCAAGACCGAGCGCTCGCCTCTACTCGTCCGGTATGGGGATGCTCACGAGATCACCATCGATCGTCGAGTAGTAGATGCGGTTTTCGTACGCCTCCTGCCAGAACCAACCGTCTTTCAGTGCATCTTCCACATCCGAGCCGAATACAACGACCGTCCCCGCTATCCCTTCTGCGTATTCAGGCGGGACGGGTAAGATATACCCATCGATCACAATGCCGAGACGCCAATCCTCTCCCAGATAGCTCGAGCTTTCGATCCGAAGTATCGGTGCGGAGACGTCATCGAGGGGATCGAAATTCGAGATCTGACCGGAATCGGCATCGACGAGACAATACGCGAATTCCGGTGGTTCCGTACTCCCCTCGACGAGATCGAACATGATCGTAAGAATCCCGCTATCGACATCGAGTTGGCCCGCGCTTACACCTGGGATGGAGTTTGCCCAAAGAACGGCCCCCGTCGTCGGGTCCAAGCCACGATACGCCGCGTTCACGGCTCCTCCCGTTCCGGTCGAAAACGGCGTTGCGGCAGGAGACGCAGGAGCATCGTTTGCGTTGCAAGTGGGCGAGAATGCAAGCGGTGAAGGCGTAGCAGGAATCGGAGTTGCGGTTCTCTCGGCGAGCGACTTTGTT